>CALMIR010000166.1 GCA_937864265.1 uncultured Saprospirales bacterium
GTCCGCTAGGGTAAGGACTTCGATAAATCAGGAAGTCATTTTTTGCACACTACTACAGTGCTTACTTTTAATCAATTCAGAAGCGGATGATGCGCAGCATGGCAATTTTGGGAATCATTTTCATCGGTTTGGCAGGGCTGATTTTGGTGCAATACCGCTTGCTCAACACGGGGCTTCAATTGGAAAAAGCCAGGATGGACGAGCAAATGATCCAATTGCTCAAAGAGGTGGATCACAACCTAGGTAAAGACAGCAATCTGGTGCAATTGATGCTCACTTTAAACGATAGGCCAGCGAATGGCGATACTGCAGGAATCAATTCCGTTCAGGCAAAAGTGCATGATAAATTGACACAACTGATTGACCATTTGTTGCAAAAAGAGGATTTGCAACTCCGGTATGGATTTGCTCTGACCCAGGGGTACCAGTTTTCTCCAGCTTTGGTGGAGCGCCATTTTGATGCACAGGAAGGGAAAGGGTATCAGCAATACAGTAAATTGCTGAAAGGCGGCATACCGGCTGATTGTCAATGCGAGTTGTTTTTGCACATCCAAGTCCAAAATGTATTTGCGCTGCTATTGGGCAATTTGGCAGGCATCGTTTGGCCAACCGTTTTATTTGTCCTGCTGATCTTATCCGGAGCGGTTGCTTTATTTGGAGTGGCCAAACGCCTGAAAAGGCTGGACGACATCAAAAACGATTTCATCAACAACCTGACCCACGAATTGAAGACACCAACCTTTGCCTTGCAATTGCTGTCTAAGTTATTGAGGGTCAATTTACAAGAAAACAAAGTGGCAGCTTCGTTTGAGCAACTCGATCGGATGGATTTGGAAATTAAGCAACTCAATACCCATATTGAAAAGGTGCTCGAGTTGGCATCATTAGAAAAAGGCCAATACCAGTTGGCATTGGAAGCTCGGAATGTACACGATTTATTAGGCGAAATAAAAGGTACTTGTGAAACCATGTTGCAGGCGAGGCAAGGGCGGCTCTACTGGAATCTGGCGGCCACGAAGGATTTAGTAAAAGTTGATCCGTCTCATTTTAAAAACATCGTGATCAATCTGGTGGACAATGCTGTGAAATATGCAGACAAACGCCCGGAGGTTGGCATTGGTACTCAAAATAAGGAGGGGATGTTGCACATTTGGGTTCAAGACAATGGCCCGGGCATCGAGTCAAGCCATAAAAAGCGTATTTTTCAAAAATTTTACCGCATTAGTTCAGGCAATTTACACGAGGTTAAAGGCTTTGGGCTGGGCTTGAGCTATGTTTGGCACATTGTAAAAATGCACAGCGGCACCATCCATCTGGAAAGCAAAATAGGGGAAGGCAGCCGTTTTGTCATTGCGCTGCCTTTGGGGAGGGATGTTTGATGTTGAATCTCTTGACCTACAAGTTTTACCCATACGATTTTCAAAGCAGGTAAAAAAAATACCCTTATGAATAAGATACTATTGGTAGAAGACAATGAAAACCTGGGATATGCTTTAAAAAGCTATCTGGAGCTTAGGGGTTTTGAGCTGCGCTGGGCAAAAAATGGCCTTCAGGGTTTGCAATTTTTCCAAAAATATCCATTTGACCTATGTCTTTTGGATGTTATGATGCCCGAGAAAGACGGTTTTTCGCTAGCGCAAGACATTCGGCGTAAAAACGCCAGGATTCCCCTGCTTTTTTTGACCGCTAAATCGCTGAAAGCTGATGTTTTGAAGGGCTTTGCGCTAGGGGCGGATGATTATATCGTCAAACCAATTGATGAAGAAGAATTGGTTGCTCGCATCAATGCCGTTCTGCGCAGGGCGGAGCCAGAGCCTGTTGTCCCGGTCACTTACCAAATAGGCAGTTACACATTCGATGTGGACAATCTGCAATTGCAAAGAGCGGGGATCATCGTACAAATGACCGAAAAAGAGGCGCAATTGCTCCAATTGTTGTGTCAACACGAGAACAAACTATTGTCGAGGGAAGATGTATTAAAAAGCCTTTGGAATCAAAACGACTATTTTACCCGCCGCAGCATGGACGTGTTCATTTCGCGCTTGCGCAAATACCTGGCCGATGATCCGGCCATACAAATACAAAATATTTACGGCAGTGGCTTTATTTTTAAAATAGGAAACCGGGATAACGCAAAGCCATCCAAAGTGTAAAGCGCGGTTAAATCCTTTCCAAAGCCATTACCAAAGCCAGCCCAAAGCTAGCGCCTGAAACAAACAGGTTCCAATCATAAAGCTTGGTATTCAACAGCCGCAGTACCGCGTATGCCAGCAGCATGACTCCAGAAACAATGACCAACTGTCCGAGTTCAACGCCGATATTAAAAGCCAGCAGTTGTAGCACCAATTGATTTTCCTCGCCGGGTAGCAACATGGCCTTGAGAAAATTGGAAAACCCCATACCGTGTATCAGACCAAAAACCAAGGGCAGGGCGTAATGCCATTTGGAGAAGCTGTGTTCCGATTTTTTTTTGGTCGAAACGTTAAACAGCGCAGTCAACAAAATGGTCACCGGAATAAGAAACTCCACCCAGCGGGTATTAACGGGGATGAGATTCAAGGCCGCCAAAGCCAAGGTAATGGAATGGCCAATCGTAAATGCGGTGGCCAATAGCACTACCCTTTTCCATTGAGTAGGATGATAAACCGCACACAGCGCCACAATAAATAAGATGTGATCGTACCCCTTGAGGTCGGAAATATGGGTGAAGCCCAATTGTAGGTAAGTAGAAAAAATAGAAGACATCGGGTAATTTTTTTTCAAAAATAGCCAACTTTTTGGGTATATACTCGTAAAACTAAAGGTGGTAATTTTTTATCATGGCGTTAAGCGAATATTAAATATTAAAATTTTTACTATTTTTTGGCTGCAATTTGCCCATCTTCCGATTTAAGCCTTATTTTTACACCACTACAAATCATAATCTTTTCAAAAGAGCGCAATAAGAGGCAAAATTTTCACCCCCTCCATTTAAGTACGGCTTTTGGACGAAATGGTAAGCCCCCCTCACTTACCGGATTTCCTTATGTCTATAGGCTAAAATCTGGAATTCTAATTTCTAACATAAACCAAAACGCTATTTGCGCATGAGACACATTTCCTTTTTTATTCTGGCTTTGGCTTTAATGCTAGGCCATCAGGCGGCTGGACAAATCATTGCCAGCCAGGACTTTGAAAGTCCCCTAAATTTGAACGGGACTACAGCTACCCCGACCTTAAATTCTTTTTCAGATGCGGGTGATGCTTGGGGGGTGTATTCCTTTGCTTCAACCACCGCCTTAGGCATCAGAGATGATTCGGGTGCAAGTTGCACAAGCACCGCTTTCCCTACAGACAACCAGGGTTTTATTGGTTGTGACTTTGTAGGAAATTATTTTGGAATAGTTGACCTTGAAAACAACGACTTCTCTGGTCAGGCCAATGCATCGTGGAGCTTCAACATCGCTGGCGCGACCGACATGACAGTTTGCATTGACATGGCTGCTATGGGCGATTTTGAATCAACAGGCGATGCTTTTAATTTTTTCTATAGCATCGATGGCAACACGCCAACACCACTTTTTACTTCTAGCGTGAACGAGGCGGGCAACCAGGGCTATACGATGGACGATGGCGATGTCTTTACTTTAGACGATCCTTTATTGATGAATGGCGTTTTACTGGATGAAAATTTCCAAACCTTCAGCAAAGCCATAGCAGGAACGGGAAGTGTACTGACCATCATCCTCTTTGCTCAAAATGATGGTGGAACAGAAGCTTTTGCTTTGGATAACATCGTTATCAAAGGCACTCCTGGCGGTGGCACAAGTGTGGATCTCCCTTACTGCGAAATGTTTGAAACCAACGACAGAGGTGTGGGCGGTGCTTGTGGTACGGCAGTTACCAGCTGTATGCTCAATGACTTTTCCGATGTCAACTGGACCATTGAGGGCGCTGATTTCAGCTTGCTTACTGCAACAACCGATTATTTCAAGACGGTAAACGGCATGTTGGAAGCCCGCGATGCGGAGTCTGCTAATGGCATTTGCTGGGTATCACCTATTATCAATATCGCTGGTGCACCATCTGTGGACATTAGCGTGGACATCACAGAATCAGACAGCCACGAAGAAACAGACTTTGTAGATGTGTACTATATCGTGGATGGTGTACCTATGCTGATTACCAATTTCAATGGCTTGGGAAATGCCAGCCATACCCTCATCGACGATTTTACCAGTGCTACGGTTACGGCATCTGGTATTTCCGGAATTAACCTGGTTATCCAAATTTGTGTGAAAAATAATGCCGATGCCGAGCGCATTCGCATTGATAATGTAAAAGCTTCTGAGGGACAAGCAAGTTGCAATATTTCTTCTGTTGAAATAAGCAACGTGAGCAGTTGCAATGACAATGGCACTGAGGAGCCGCTTGATGACTCTTTCACTTTCGACATAACCGTCAATTACGCCAACGCACCGGGCGGCGATCTGGTTATTTTTGATCAAAACGATAATCTGCTTCTTTTAGCTCCGCAAGGCACTTACGGTCCGAATAGCTATACCTTTTCAAATGTGCTGCTCAACGCCGATGGTCAATCTTTTACCTTTACGGCGTCCTTTGCAGCGCTGGAAGGCGACTGTGAAAAGGCATTCCAAACCCCGGCAGTAGCGCCCTGTAGCCTTCCGGGCTGCACGCTGGTGATCAACGAAATTGACTACGACCAACCCAGCACGGATAACGCAGAATTTGTTGAAATTTACAATCCTTGTACGGAGCCTATGAACCTGGATCGTTACGATTTGGTATTCATCAATGGCAGCAACAACAGCATTTATCTCACAGTTAACTTGCCTAATGTGATGCTGGCGCCTGGCGACTATTTCGTTGTTTGTGCTAACGCTGCCAATACGCCTAACTGCGACTTGCAGGTATCGCCAAGCACCAACCTCATTCAAAATGGTGACCCTGATGCAGTAGCTTTGTTATTCGGCAACTCGATAGCTGATGCGCTGAGCTATGAAGGCTCTGTTCCGGGCTATGTTGAAGGTTCAGGTAGTGGCTTGTTCGACTCGGCGGCTCCTGGCATAGGCATTGGCCGTTTGCCGGATGGTGCGGATACCGATCAGAATAATGTGGATTTCGTCCAGCAGTGTATCACACCTGGCGCACCCAATAGTGGTGGAAACGAATACTGTTCTTTGCCAGATGGTTTTGATGTATGCGAAATCGGCTGCGATGGTTTGGTCACTGCTGAATTCGACGCTAATGCCGATGTATTCGAGGTTTCATCTACCTGCTACAACTACCAGGCCAATTATGATCGCATCACGGTAGTAGGTACCAATGTGTGTGGCAATGGAGAAATATCTGCCAAAATCGCTTCTGTATTGCCAAGCAATGGCTTTGCCGGTATTACCATTCGCGAAAATGACACCCCTGGCAGCCGGATGTTCAGCGTTATTCGCCATCCAAACGGCCAGAAGTACGTGACTTACCGCAACAACCCTAATGCCGCCTACAGCTTTTTCTGGTTCCCTATCTGGACCATTTACACCGATTATGTGCGCATTACCCGCGAAGGCAACCTGTTCAAGGCTTATGTTTCTTACACGGGTGCTCCTGGAACTTGGCAGTTGATTTTTGCCCAGTACATCAACATGCAGGGCTGTGCTAAATATGGCTTGCAGGTATCTTCCTTCGCCAATGGTGCAATTACAGTAGCGGAGTTCTCTGAAGTCAACGTTATCGGTAGCAACCCCGGTCTGGCGATAGATAATTCTGGCGACCAAGCCGCTGCTCCTGCAGGTGGTGCCGAGTTTGTATCTGGCGATACACCTAATTTACCAGCTACACCAGTAACTGTGGAAAGAGCAGACTTTACCGTATATCCAAACCCTGCCGTTGACCAATTGCATGTGACATTCGACGCTTTTGCTGCGGAAGAGGCTCTGGTTAAAATCAGCAACTTGGAAGGTAAAGAATTGTTTGCTGCCAAGTATGAAGTGGCGGGCAATACCATTACTTTGGAATTGGCTGATTTGAAATTGGCTGCTGGTTTGTACGTCGTTACGGTTACCAGCGGTGAAGAAGTATTTACCACGCGTTTTGTGAAAAGCGCGGAATGAATAAAATAAGCGCGGTTGAATAAAACTGCCATCGTATTCAAACCTCTCATAGCGTTTCTGCTGTGAGAGGTTTTTTTTTCTTAGACATATCATTCACTCCTCATCCTGCGTTTACAATTGCTAAGCCCGATACGCCATTAATCTTCAATAAATTCGTAATTTTCCGCGATTTTTTGAACCAGGACCGGTATTTGTGAAAAACCTTATTCCACATTTTATTCAGGATCAGTTCGTTGCCAACAAGAAGGAAGGCCGCTTGAGCGCTTATACCTTGTTTGTTGACTTGTCTGGCTTTACCCAGGTGACTGGCGCTTTGATGCGGCAGGGCAACCGGGGGGCAGAGGAGTTGTCGAAAGTACTCAATGAAATTTTTGAGCCACTGGTTCAGCGGGTCTATGCCCATGAGGGCTTTATCCCCTACTTTGCTGGCGATGCTTTTACGGCAATTTTCACCGATGATGCGGGTACACGCAATGCCCGCGATGTGGTGCAAGTGGCGTTGGAAGCCAGGCATCTATTTGAGCAGCGGGCGTTTCAGTTTGGTAATTTCACTATTGGCATTCGATTTGGTCTGTCGCATGGAGAAGTGGAGTGGGGGATAGTTGGGCAAAACGAGAATGCTTTTTATTTCAAAGGCCAGCCCATTGATAGCTGTGCTAAATGCCAGATGATTGCTAAAGATAAAGAGATTGTCATTGATCGTGCGTTGCAACAAAAATTGGCTAAGGGCGATTTCATTTTGCAGGAAGTGGCACCCGGTTTTTGCCGAATAAAAAACGATCCGGTCTCCTTGGTACCCATCGTGCCGGCCATTTTGCCAACCATTGACCGGGACATCGCGCTTCGGTTTTTACCACCTTCTGTGGTGGATTATCAGCATGAGGGGGAGTTTCGTATGGTCAATTCTGTTTTCATTTCCTTTGAGGGACTGGAAACCAATGAATCCCTCAATGAATTTTCGACTATTGTACTTAGCCAAACCAATAGTTTTTCCGGGTATTTTAAAGAAATTGACTTTGGAGATAAGGGCGGTGTGCTAACCTGCTTTTTCGGTGCGCCCATTTCTTTTGAAAATAGCCAAGAGCGTACCCTGGAGTTCGTTTTGTCATTACAAGCTGCCTTGAAGGAGTTGGAACTAAATTCTAGCCTCAGGTATCGCTTGGGTGTATCTGCGGGTACTGCTTACACGGGCATTGTAGGCAGCCGAGAGCGCTGCCAATATGCGGCGGTGGGCAATAAGGTCAATTTGGCGGCTAGGTTGATGACTTATGCCGATTGGGGGGAAGTGCTGGTGGATGAGGACATTCAAAAGAGCCGCAGTTTTTTGTTTCGGCACAAGGGCGACATTCATTACAAAGGCTTCAAAGGCAATGTGCCTACCTTCAACCTCATCGGTCGCAACTATGAGTTGAGTAGTCGCGATTACGAGAACGAGATGATTGGCAGGGCGGAGGAGTTGAGCGAATTGCTGGCTTTTGCCCAGCCTGTTTTTGAAAATAAGTTCGCCGGCATCGCTTATGTTTATGGGGAGGCCGGTATCGGAAAAAGTCGGTTGATTTATGAGTTCAAAAAAACGCTGCTGGAAGATGACCTCGTTCATTGGTTTACTTGTCAGGCCGACCAAATACTCAAAAAGCCTTTTAATCCCTTTATTTATTTCCTGAGGAACTATTTCAAGCAATTCCAGGAGAGCAGCTCACTGGCCAATTATCATCAGTTTGAGCGGCGGTATAATCAGTTGATTAACAACCTGACAAAAAAAGAAGGGTTCCCCGAAAAAACGGGTATCATCCGCGAATTGATGCGCACAAAATCGGTTTTGGCTGCATTAATTGGCATCAATATGCAAAATTCCATTTGGGATCAGTTGGATGCCAGGGGGCGCTATCAGAATACGCTTTCCGCAGTGGTCAACTTGCTAGTGGCTGAAGCCATTTTGCACCCGATGGTATTGGAAATGGAAGACGGGCATTGGTTGGATGAGAACTCTAAGGAACTGCTGTATGAAATTGGTCGCAGCATTTCGCGTTATCCGGTGTTGATTGTGGTGACTTCCAGGTACCATGATGATGGTGCCCAACCCGTTATACTGCCGAAAGGCATGTTGCCGGATTATGAAAACCGCAGTTTGGAAATCAACCTAAATGTGTTGCCTCATGATGCCGTTCGCCATTTTGCGGAAACGCGATTAAAAGGAAAAATTAGCGAAGATTTTTTCGAGCTGTTGCTGCGCACTTCCAACAGCAATCCCTTTTACCTGGAGCAAATTCTGGAATATTTTACGGAAAGCAATCTGATAGAAGAATTGGATGGCGAATGGACGATCAAGGACAAGAACATCAAGCTGTCCAACTCCATCAATGCCATCTTGACTGCCCGGATTGATCGCCTTTCGACCCTGGTAAAGGAAACGGTAAAAGCCGCTGCTGTCATTGGTCGCGAGTTTGAGGTGCCCATTTTATCGGAAGTGATGATGCAGCAGGAGGAGTTTTTGCGCCAAAATAATATCAGCGATAATTTGCTAAAGGAGCAAATACAGCACGGCGAAAAGTGGCAGATATGGCATGCGATGAACGAGTTGCGCTACATTTTTCGCCATTCGCTGATGCGGGAAGCAGCTTATAGCATGCAATTGCAAACCCGCTTGCAGCAACTACACAAGCTCATTGCAGAAGCCATAGAACACCTGTACAAAGACAATCTGGAAACCCGCTACGCCGATTTGGCCTACCACTACGAACAAGCCGGGGTATTTGACAAAACCTGCGAGTATCTGCGCAAAGCCGCCGATTTTGCCAGAAGCAACTATCAGAACCAACAAGCCCTGGAGTATTACGAGAAACTGCTCAAAAAGCTGGGGCATCCCGACGATACCGATGCTCAAATCAGTACCCACCTGAAAAAAGGGAAGGTATTGGAACTGATTGGCCAGTGGGAGGAATGCGAATTGGCCTATGAACAAGCCCTGAGATTGGCTAAAAAATCGAGGGATGTACTGTTGCTTGGACAGGCCAACAACAGCCTGGGGCATTTGTTGCTGCTCAAAGGGGAGTACTTCAATGCCATGCGCTATTTGCAAACGGCAGCGGGACTATTTGAATCCATCGAGGATAAAATGGGCATTGCCAAAGTATATGGCAATTTGGGCGACCTGCATTTCCGGCAGGGAGAATACAAAGAGGCGAAAAAGTATTTTGAGCAGAGTTTGAGTATTGGGGCCAATTACAATGCCCAAGTAGCTTCCAATTTGGGGCTCAATTACATGAATCAGGGATTCTACGATGAAGGGATTAGATGCCTGCAACCCCACCTGGAAGCCTGTATTCGCAAGAATGACAAACAGGGCATGGCCACCCTTTACACCAATATGGGCATCATCTATTCTGAAAAAGGCGATTACGATGCGGCGCTGGAGAGTTATGAAAAGGGCTTGGCACTTAGCGAAGAATTGGGCAATAAATTGTTGACGGCCATTGCTATTGGCAGCATTGGCAACATCCACATGCACAAAGGCGATTACAAAACGGCGATGGATCTTTTCTTGCGCGACCTGGAAATAGCGGAAGAATTGGGCGATAAACAGGGCATTGCGATCGCATTAGGGCTGATAGGTGAGTTGCTGAGCATAGAAGGAGAATTTCATAAATCCATCGAATACCTCCAGAAAAACCTCATGCTTTGCGAAGAGCTGGGCTATCAAAAAGGGATTGCCAAAGCCCTCAACACCCTGGGCGATGTCTTTTATTTTATGGGGGAATACGACCGTTCCATGCATTTTTACGACCGCGCCATCGAGGTAACCCGAAAAATCAACAATAAATTGGTGCTTGGTGCCAGTCTGGTAGAGAAGGGCTTGGTGCTGATCGCCAAAAATCAGTTGGAACAACTTGCGCCTGTCCTAGAGGAATCGCTTCGCCTCGCGCAAGAGCTGGGCAACCCCGATTTGCTGTTCGATGCCCGCCTATTGGAAGCCAAACAAGAAAAGGTGCTGGGGCATTTGGAGGAAGCGGAAAATCTGTTGCTCCAATTCGACTTGGCTCAATTGACAACAGATCAACAGGCTGCTGTTTATTTTGATTTGTATCAATTGCGCCCCAAAAAGCAAGGCTATCGCCAACAGGCGCTGGATATTTATCAGAAATTATACAAAGCTACGCCTAAATATATTTATCGCATTCGACTGGCTTTGCTGCAAGGGGTAAAGGTGGGGAGTGAATAGTGGGTGCTCCGCGCATATCCCTCCCATCCGCCCTATCCGCGTTCCCATACCGCACTTGATGGCATACGGATGACACAGATGAGGCGGATG
>CALMIR010000167.1 GCA_937864265.1 uncultured Saprospirales bacterium
GAAGTAAGGGAGTAAGAAGAAGTTGAGTGAGGGTGAGGGTGAGAGAGAGGGTGAGTTGGGTGTGAGTGTGGGTGTGAGTGTGAGTGTGAGTGTGGTTTGCAGCACTCCCGTCCGACCGGGGTCGTTCCGCCTGGACGTAGTCCATTCGGACAGGCCGGGCGGGAAGGCACTAAAAGTGAGGGTGAGTGAGGCGAAATCACAAATGACAATCTTATCTGGACAACTTTGTATCATGGTTTTTCCATTGCTTGTTGAAAATTTGGTTTTATGGAAGAATTCCATTCTGACGGCGCAAAGCGCATCAAAGAAGATCAGGGCTTCCTTTGGATACCATGCAGTAATTGCCTGCTGCTAGTTCAATGGCTTGGCAAAAAGGCAAATAATAGGGTATAGGTCTAAAGCCATACTGATAGGGCAATCGATGCATTGGTGTTGACAGTCAAGCAATCCCGCCATAAAAATGGAAACAACAAGTATATAGTTTCATGCCCCACTCGGTCAAATGCGTAGCAACTCCTCCCAGCGAGTTGTATAGCGGGGACTGCGCCACTGCTCCTTCCGCGACCAATTGCGCTGCGTACCGCAAGAGGCAAAAAAGACCGTATTTCGCCCCTCCTTTCGGTTGATCTGATCCATCGCTTGCATGATTTTTTTGTTGCGCAGCACGTGTTCGTGATCGAGAAACAAGTGGGTTTGCAGCACCGTTTCGGGGCGCAAACCGGAGGCTAGGATACCTGCTTTTTTGTAGTTGGTACCTGCTTCGTACAGGCTTTTTATCAATTGTGCACTGAAGGTAATCAACTCATTGGTATTGGAAGTGGCAAAGGGTAGGGTGGCCCCCTGCGAGAAGTATTGCTTCCGGTCTTTGCGCACATTTTTAAACGGATTGGCCATCAGGAAAACGGTGATATAGTCGGCTACCTGTTGGTATTGGCGCAGTTTTTCTGCCAGCCGGGTTGCGTAAACCGAAATGGCCTCTAGGAGCTCGTCCTGTTGATAAACATCGCGCCGGAAAGAGCGGGAAACCAGGATGTTTTGGCGACTGCTCACCGGCGGATCTAATGCATAGCAGGGTGTTCCTTGGAGTTCCTTCAACAAGCGCAGGCCTACAACCCCAAATTCGCGGTACATCCAGGTTTCGGAAGCCTGTTGAAGCTCAGCTGCCGTACGGATGCCTGCTTTAGCCAGGCGGCGTTCATACCCCGCGGCTATCCCCCAAATGGCTGTCACCGGGATATGAGTCAGGATCGGGTCATCAGCTTCCAAAACGCAAACGCCCTCTGATGTGTTATTTTTGGCAATGTGGTTGGCCAGTTTACTCAAAGTCTTGGTTTTACCCATGCCGACGCAAGTGGGCAGGTGCACCCATTGGAGGATTTTTTGCCGAACATTTTGGCCATAATCATATACTTCTTGCCAGGCATTTTCCTTAAAATCCAGTCGCAGAAAGGCTTCGTCAATGGAATAGACTTCTACCTCGGGGGCACATTGGTGGAGAATGTTCATCACCCGGTTGCTCATGCTGCCATAGAGCGGGTAGTTGGAAGAAAATACCTTTACCCCTTTTTGCTCGATCAGGGACTTGATTTCCCAATAAGGGACACCCATTTTTATCCCGATCTCCTTGGCTTGGCGAGAACGCGCAATGACACAGCCGTCGTTGTTGGAAAGCACGATAACAGGGCTATTGTGGATAGCGGGCGCAAAAACCTGTTCACAACTGGCATAAAATGAATTGCAATCCACCAGCGCAAACCATTTCATAGGGCGTAGGGTTTGTGAATGACGTTGGTGACAACCCCCCAGACCTGGAATTCGCAACCTTCTTTCAATTCAATGGCCTTGTACGCAGGATTCTCCGGCTGGAGGAAGTACTTGTCCTGGTGGCGAACCCAACGCTTTACGGTAAATTCACCGTCAATGAGCGCTACAATGACATCACCTGAACGCGCCTGGAGGGAACAGTCAACAATCAGAATGTCGTCCTGATAAATACCTGCCCGGATCATGGAATCGCCGGTCACCCGAACGAAAAAGGTAGCCTCCGGATTTTTAATCAGGTAATCATTCAGGTCTAATTCTTCTTCCAGATAGTCGTCGGCAGGGGAGGGAAAACCAGCTGACACACCTGCAAACAGTGGAAATGATTTTGTCAGTTTGCACAAAGGTAAAACACGAACGAGCGTAGTATTTCTGATCATGGCAAATGTTTAACATAGTAATGCAGAAAAATTAATTGCCCAATTTAACGGTTCACTCCAAGTGTATCCTCAGCTGTTGTAGGGGCGCTAAGCCATCGGGAAGTCATTTTTTGCACACTACTTAAGTTTTGAGTTTATTTGAGGCGGCAATTTAATTCAATTTGTTTTAATTGATTCAAAACGATGGATTGTTCAAAATAAATTGTTTTAACTTATGCGTTATGGCCAAATATGTAGCAAGGATTGTCAGAGAACGAATAGGGTATAGCGTCTTTCCCATTGAGCGCGTTATCAAGATGACGCAGCTGCGCTAAAGTCACGCCGACACCGGTAGCGCCAGATCCTGCAATCAATCCCGCCACAAGAATGGAAATAACAAAACGGAGATACCCAAAATCAGCATATTTACGGCAGCTAGAATGAGTACATCCTGATCGACATTGGTGTCTTGCATCAAGCGCAGGGCATTGGCCGATATTTTGAGCAAAGTCAATAAAATGGGAATAATCAGCGGGAAGCTCAGTATAGTCATCAATGTCGCATTGTTATCGGCCTTAGCAGAGATCGCGGATAGAAAGGTAAAGCAAGTGGAAAAACTACTGGCGCCCAAAAAAAGCGCCAGAAAAAACTGGGTGCTGGCTTTGACCGGATTGCCTGCTACGATACTGAATCCCAGCCAGCAAAGCAGACTCAAAATGAACAATAAGACGATATTGTAAATGATTTTGGACAATAATATAGAAAGGGGATTGACCAAACTGTAGTAATAAAGTTGCCGTTGACTACTTTCCTGAACAAAACTTTTAACGACGGCACTGATCGAAGCAAATAAGATGATGATCCAAAACAAGGTGTTCCACACATTGGGCTGGATGTTTTGGAAGGAAATATAGACGATAAAAATAGTGGAAAACACATAAAGTAAAATGCCACTAATGGCATAGGCATTACGGAATTCCAATCGGAAATCTTTGCGGAGCAAAAAGGCAATTTCTTTGAAGATGATCATAAGGCAAAAATAAAGCCTTCTGAAACAAAACCAGCTTATTTGTTAAATTTACTGGATGAACAAGATGGCAAATAGCCTGTTTTTTAAACTTTAAATGGGTGTGTAGCATGTAAATAACGCAGAAAAATGAATTGACCGATTTGCCCTTATCATAGCAGACAAACGATTCATTTTAAGTGTGTCCGCTAGGGTAAGGACTTTGATAAATCGGGCAATAATTTTTTGCACGCCGCTAAAATTTAAAAAGTAAACAATAAAATTATACTTTAGTCTTCTGAAACCATCCCCAAAATATGATAACCCGGTTTACTATTTGGCAATTAGCGTTTTTTGTGAGTACATTTTTTTTCCATCAACCACAGCTATTGGCTGAGGAAAAGTTCCATGCGACAACTGCATTGGTAGGCGACGGCATTTATGCCATGATGCGTCGATATGATTTGGATAAGTATTCCTGTAATTTTGACAAATTTTACGAGCTTAATAAATTGAAAAAAGGCGCTCACCTGCTTGCAGGTAAAAAATACTACTTACCTATACTCATCTATTCGTTTAATGGCAAAACCATTCGCTCTTCTATCGGTATTGACGATTGGGATAAAGCCGTTCGCATCCAGGAGTACAACGAATCGATGTTGGAAAAAGAGCTTCGATCCAGTTCTTTTCAGAAAGACCTCGCATTGTGGGTGCCTTATCACGAGTTGAATTGTGAGAAAGCAGATTTGGACATTCCATCACCTGTAAGTACCGCTCCAGAGGAAAATAAGTCTAAAGCAAAAGGCAGCCGCAATTTTCCTATATTTGGTAAAAAATACGCCGATACGCCCCAATTGAGTAGCAAATTAAAGGGCAAGGTATTTTATGTAGTTGGGGGGCATGGTGGGCCTGATCCGGGAGCAATGGAAAAAAGGGGGAATTATACCCTCTGTGAAGATGAATATGCCTATGATGTCGCTTTGAGGCTTTGTCGGAATTTAATAGCTCATGGCGCTACCGCTTACATGATCTGCCGGGATGACAATGATGGGATACGAGATGATAAATACCTCAAATGCGATAAAGACGAGGTACTTTGGGGCGATGTGAAAATGTCGGAGCAACAAAAAACCCGGCTTTTTCAACGTTCCGATATCATCAATGAATTGTATGAAAGCAATAAATTACAAGGGGTATCCGATCAAACAATGATAGCCATTCACGTGGATTCCCGCAGTAAAAGCGAACGTATAGATGTTTTTTTCTATCATCACTCCCAGAGCAAGGAGGGAAAGCAACTGGCTACCAATATGCATAAAACCATGAAAGCCAAATACAAAAAGCATCGGGCTAATGGAGAATACCACGGGACGGTTTCAGCCAGGGACTTGCACATGTTGCGGGAATGCAAACCCAAATCGGTGTATATCGAATTGGCTAATATCAAAAATGTGCATGATCAGCAACGGATCATTCTAGATAGCAATCGCCAGGCTTTGGCCGATTGGCTGCTAGAAGGCATCTTAGCCGATTGAATGGGGCATTATGAACAAATTTCAACAAATAAAAAGTCAATTATCAGGTATAGCTTCTTACGGCTTATTCTTGGGAGCCATTGTTTTAATTACCAATCTCTTTCCCAATAAATTACAATTTAATTACAATTTTGATAAAGGTAAAATATGGCCTTACAGCGACCTAAGGGCTTCATTTGATTTTGCTGTGTTGCGCCCACAGCAGGAAATCATACAAGAAGAAGTGCGGATCAAAGAACAGTTTTCCCCATATTATGAGATCAACGACAGCCTGACCAAAGAGCAGCTCCAAATTTTTAGAGAGCACTTTAAAGAACATTGGAAAGCAGTCAGGGGAAATGGTTCGTTTGATGATGTGTCTCAACGACCGGAAATTTATGAGACGTACGGGGAACAGTTTTTAAAGCGCATTTTAAAAAAAGGGATATTAAAACTGGCTGATAACCACAACGATAAAACTTCCGAATTTGTCATCCACATACTAGATGGCAATACCGTTCATCCACAAACGCTGGGCAATTTACAAACCCTGGGGGCAGCCAGGAATCTGCTGATCGACTCCTTGCCTTATAGTGGGCTGGCAGATGCAGATTTCCTTTATCCTATACTGGAAAAATCGCTGGCAGCCAATCTTTTTTTCAACCCCGATCTCAGTGAGAAAATGATGCAGGAGGAAATCCGGCAAATCAGCCAATACCGGGGAAAAGTGGCAAAAGGAGAAATTATTGTACCCCAAAATGGGCTGATTAGCGATGAAGTTTATCAACGCCTGGAATCTTATCGCCTGGAATACGAAAAACAGGCAGAAAATGGGCAATCGCCGCTCGGGCTTCTTTTGGGGTATTTGTTGCTGGCATCCATTATACTAGGGGTGTACTACATTTATTTGAAGAACTACTATCCACAGATATTGTACCAGACGCACCAGTTGTTCTTTTTGCTAATGTGGGTTATTCTTTTTGCTTACTTGGTAACACTTTTTGAGCAGGCGAATAGTCTAAATATTTTGATGTTGCCCTATTGTATCGTTCCTATCGTTATTAAGAATTTTTTTGATAGTCGGCTGGCTTTTTTTACCCATATCGTTGTTGTGCTGATCGCCGGATTTATTTCTTCATTGGGCTATGAATTTATTTTTTTACAAGTATTGGCTGGAATGGTCGTCATAGTTGGTGATGTGGTGACAAAAAACTGGAATCGCTTTTTTTATTCCATCCTTTTTATCTTGCTGACCTACGTGCTTGGCAATCTGGGGATTGGGCTGGTACAGGGAGGCGATTGGGCCGATTTGAACTATGGCGCATATTATTGTTTGCTCATCAGCAGCTTTTTAACTTTGTTGGCTTATCCGCTTATCCCTTTGTTTGAGCGCTTTTTCCGCTTTACATCTTCCATTACTTTAACCGAATTACAAGACCATGATCGGCCTTTACTGCGGGAATTGGCAGCCAAAGCGCCGGGCACCTGGCAGCACTCTATTCAAGTGGGCAATATGGCGGAAGAAGCTGCCCGAGCCATCCAAGCAGATGCCCTTTTGATTAAAGTGGCGGCACTTTATCACGATATTGGCAAAAGCAAACAACCAGAATATTATATCGAAAACCAAGCAGGAGAAAACCCACACCTACTCCTGTCGGAAAAAGAAAGCGCTAAACTGGTGATATCTCATGTGGAAGAAGGGGTCAAAATGGCCAAAAAAGCCTACTTGCCAGTGGCCATTATTGAATTCATCAAAACCCATCATGGGACTACGCGCGCAGAGTATTTTTATAGAAAATACAAAGAAAAACACCCGAATGAATTGTTCGATGACAATGTGTTTCGTTACCCCGGCCCAAAACCAAAAACAAAAGAACAGACCATCCTCATGTTGGCCGATACCATAGAGGCGGGCTGCAAAAGCCTCAAAAATCCAACAGAAACGGAACTGATTACTTTTATTGACAAACTCATCAGTGAAAAAATAGCTAAAGAGCAATTACAAGAGTCTGTTTTATCCTTTGAAGAGTTGGAACTGTGCCGGGAGGTTTTCCATCGATTCATGAAGTCGGTGCATCACGGCAGGATTGAATATCCAAAAGAGGATTAATAAAAAGGCTTCTGAATAATTTTATACATTTGCCGGAAATTCACCAAATAAGAACAGCACCTCAAGGAATGGATTATTACTGTTATACAATAGAAGTAGAACCCGGCTTGTCAGAAGCCTTACTAGGTTTAATTGCCGACTTGCCTTTTGATACCTTTGAAGAAGAAGAAGGCCTACTAAAAGCTTACCTGCCTGCACAAAACTCAATGACTGAAGTCGATGCATTCCTGATAGATATTCAAGGTACTATTCCTTTTACCTACCAGATCAGTTTTATCCCTTACCAAAACTGGAACGAGCTCTGGGAATCCAATTTTACACCCATTCAAATTGACCATTTTTGCGCCGTAAGGGCACCTTTTCACGACCCCATAACGGATGTTCAGCACGAAATCGTGATACAGCCCAAAATGGCTTTTGGCACGGGGCATCACGAAACGACTTATATGATGATGGCAGGCATGCAGGCGATAGATTTTGATCAAAAAAAAGTCCTGGATTTCGGGTGTGGAACGGGCATCCTGGCCATATTGGCGGAAAAGCTGGGCGCTACCACCATAGACGCAATTGATATAGAGGAAGCCTCCTTTGAAAACACCAAAGAAAATGCAATAGTCAATTGCTGTGAACATATTATACCCTGGCTAGGGGAATTAGACCTTGTCGAAAACAACAGCTACGATATTATACTGGCAAATATTAACAGAAATGTAATATTTAGTACTTTAGCGTCGTTATATCGCCAATTGCAGCCGGGGGGCACACTGCTTATTTCCGGTATATTAACGAATGACGAGCCGGAAGCCATTCAACGGGCTGAAGCAGTGGGTTTCAGCAGCGTACAAAAGGATACTAAAGGAAAGTGGTCTTACATTCATTTGACAAAACCCCGAATTTCCCAAACCTGATACTTTTATATCATACATAGTCTAGCGTCTATAGTCTAAAATCTATAGTCTAGCATCTAAAGTCTAAATTACGTGGTGTTATGCAAAAGGCTTACCTTTTACTCTTAGGCTTATTGTGCCTAACCTCCTCTGCTTTTTCCCAGCGATTGGAACGTTTTTCAGAAGATCGACAAACCTTCATCAAAGAACTAGAAGCCTACATGACGGCCAGTAAAAGAGCTGTGCTGGAAGAGACCTACCAGGCTTTTGAAAAGGTTTTTATGAGCGGTATGTTTACCGAAGAAGAAACAACGCAAATCTTGCAAACAGGGAATGCTATGTTAGGTCATCGGATGATGGCTTCTCCTTATTTTGAGAAATACCTCAACGCCCTGATGCTGGTGAAAAAACAAAGCCAAGGAGAGTTGCGCTTCAAGGAATGGCATAGTGTGCTGGATAAAATACTGGCCGACGTCAAGTCAAGCCGATTAAAACCCTATGAAGATTACTTGGAGTTTTCTATCCTTTTTTTCCAACAGGAAGCCATTCGTTATTCGGATTCCGGCGGAACCAATTGGTATGCAAGGAGTGGCGGCAAGTATAGCTTTGATTACGAAAACGAAGTACCTTCTATAAGCTTTCCAGAACTGGATTTAGTCGCTGCCCGCAAGAGCGACTCCATTGTAATACATCGCACTGAAGGGGCATACTATCCATTGGATCGCATCTGGAAAGGTAAGGGAGGCCGAGTAAGCTGGGGGCGACACGAGGAATTGGGCAACGACGTTTATGCTGATTTAGAGACTTATGAATTTGAGGTAGTGAGCAGTTTGTACGAAGTAAAGGAAGCTACCTTGCATTACCCTTTGTTTTTTGGCGAACGAAAGATAAAGGGTTCTTTTAGCGACAAGTTAGTGCCCAGCACCGATGTTACGGGCGGTTCTTTTCCCCGCTTTGAGTCTTTTGACAAAGTCATCGAAATCAAGAATTTGTCTCAAGGCGTGGACTATGTTGGTGGTTTCAAATTACAAGGAAAAACGGTGTACGGCTTTGGTTCAAAAGATGTTCCAGCCGAGATCAAAATTGCCGATCAAAAGCACGGCATTACCCTGCGCGGTTCAGCAGAATTGTTTACCATTCGCAAGGAAGAAAGGGTATTTGGCGAAGGCGTGGAAATTTATATGAAGATTGACGGGGACACCCTTTATCATCCTTCGGTAGAGGTGCGCTACGACTTCAAAAAGAATGAACTGGCGCTAACCCGAGGTGAAAAAGCCAGCGACCGAAATCCCTTTTTTAGCTCTTACCACAACGTCCATATTTTTGCAGAGAGCATTATCGCTGACCTGAATACAGGGATTGTTTCTATCGGCAAATCAAAGCTGCCTTTTCAGAACAAACCAGAAGTAGAATTCGAATCTTTCCACTATTTTGAAGAAGGCGATTACCAGCGTTTTCAGAACATTTCTACGGTCAATCCAATTGCTGTTCTGAAGGTATTGTACGATAAAATGGGCGTTTTAGAAATCCCCGCAGACACGATAGCCCGAAAGTTGAACCCCCGTTTTAACATCGAGAACATCAAAAGCCTGCTCTATGATATGGTTTCCAGGGGCTTCATCAATTACGACGAAGAAACGACTATGGTGGAAATCAAGGAAAAGGTGTTTCTGTATGCAGATGCCCACCGGAAAAAAACGGACTACGATGGCTTGCTCATCAAATCGAGTGTAGATACTACCAATGCCTTGTTGAATCTGAATGACAAGACCATGGATATTCGAGGGGTTAGTAATGTTGTTCTGAGCGACAAACAGCGGGTAGCCATTAAGCCATTGGGCGATCAATTGCTGTTGTTGAAAAACAGGAACATAGACTTTGATGGAAAACTGTTTGCCGGACTCACTTTATTGGATGGCAAAGACCTGCACTTCAAATACGAGTCCTATCGGGTGGATCTTGACTCTGTGCGCTTTTTCGACCTATTCATTCCTACAGGCGCAGTCAAAAAAGATGGCAGCCCGGAGGCGACCTCCATTGGTTCGCGAATCGAGCACTTATCGGGTTCGCTGCTGATTGATGCACCTTCTAATAAGTCGAGCCGCGAAGATATTCCCATGTTCCCCTCTTTGCAGTCCAAAGCCACTTCTTTTGTCTTTTACGATTACAAATCCACGCAGGGCGGTTCCTATAAAAGGGATTCTTTTTACTTTGAACTGATTCCCTTCAGTTTCAACCACTTGGACTACTATACCGCCGATGACGTACAGTTTGAAGGAACGCTCTATTCCAGCGACATCTTTCCGCCTTTCCCCGAAGTCGTCAAGCTTCAAGAAGACCTTTCCCTGGGTTTCATTACCAAAACTCCGGAAAAAGGATACCCCAACTATCAAGCCAAAGGCAATTACAAAGGCCAGATCAGTTTGAGCAATAAGGGGTTATTGGGCGAAGGGACGGTTCAATACCTGGGTGCTAAAATTGATGCCAAGGACATCATATTTATGCCCAAGCAAATGCTGGCTAGCGCGGAGAAATTCAACCTGGAGGAAAACAGAAAAGCGGGAGAGGAGGTACCTAAAGTATCTGGTTTTGGCGTGAAAATTGACTGGAGACCCTATCAGGATAGCATGTATATCCGTTCGGAGGAGGCGCCATTCGCACTTTTTCAGGAAGGCCAACATACCCTGGACGGAACGCTCATCCTGACACCGGGCGGTTTGAAAGGCAATGGTACTTTTGAGTGGGATAAAGCTATTTTGAAATCTAAATTGTTTGCTTTTGGCGCTTTTTCTTCCACTGCTGATACGACCAATGTGCAAATAAAAACCGGGGACTTGAAAAATATCGCTTTGGAAACTAAAAACGTGAAAAGCGATGTGAATTTCGATGAACAACTGGCTACCTTCAAGGCCAATGATGAGTTTTTAGAAACGACCTTGCCCTCTGTTTTATACCGAACTTCTATGAACGAATTTACCTGGGATATGGCCGAGCAGCACATCACTTTTGTATCGGCGCCCGATAAAATAGGTCAATTCAAATCATTGCATCCCGATAAAGATTCCCTTTATTTTGAAGGAGAAACGGCATTTTACGACTTGAAAACGGATGAATTGGAAGTGGGCGGTGTGCCTTATATTATCGCTGCGGATGCCTATGTTTATCCCGACAGTGGCTACTTGAAAATCAGCCGGGGAGGGGAAATGAGTATTTTGGAAAACGCCAAAATCATTGCGGATACAGTTAACCGATACCACGTGATGAACCGAGCTACGGTGGAAATCAAGGGAAAGCGTGAATACCGGGCCTCCGGTTTTTATGAATACCATATCGGCGACCGCCAACAGGAAATAGAATTCACCGATATACTAGGCGCACCGATTGGTAAAGGCAGCATGTCTGAAAAACGGGTGATTACCAAGGCTACCGGCGAAATCAAACCAGAACACAATTTTTATATCGACCACAAAACCGAATTTCAAGGAACCATCAACCTGAGTGCGGAAACGCGCAACCTGGAGTTTGATGGTTTTGCTCGCTTGGATGTGCCTAAATTGCCCCACCGCTTTTGGTTTACCGTCAACTCTAAGGCCGATAAAAACGATTTGGCCATTAGTTACGATGAACCGAAAAACCAAGAAGGAGAGCCCTTGGCTACCGGTTTTTTCTTAGCCAAAGAAGCAGCTGAAGCCTATCCGAGGGTGATGTCGCCCTTGTTCTCCAGAAGAGATCGCCCCATACTGCCCGTAAAAGGCATCTTCAAATACAATCAACAACGGGATCAGTTTGTATTTGGGGATTCACTGAAAGTAATGAAAAACATATCCAGAGGTAATATGCTCACTTTAAATAACAGCGATGGTAAAGTGAGTGGAGAAGGTAAATTTAGCTTGTGCCACGCCCTAAAGTATGTGAAAGTAGAAGGGGCGGGTACCATTAAGTCGCAGTTTTTTGATCGGCCTGAGCAGGTAACGGGAACCATTATCACCGATACGTTGGCTTTAGAAACAGGCAACGCTGGAAGCCGCTACGAAGTGCAAGCCGAAATCATGGCTGGAGTCCAGTTCCCCATTCCCGAAAAATTGATGCGGATCATGATCAACGATATCCGTTCGATGGAATTTAGCGCGCCTTTGATCCCTTATTTATCCGATCTGGATTATTATCGGATGGCTACAGCCAACCTTCTCCCCGATGTGAAAGAAACCAGCGACGCCATTTCCGGCCTGACAGCGGGATATTTGGATGTCCCCAAAAAAATCAACCCTTACACGGTGCTTTTCAGTCGATTGCCGATGAAGTGGAACCAGGAATACCAATCGTTTGTGAGCACAGAGTCCCAATTGGGGGTGGCCAGCATCATTGGAGAATCCATCAACCGCCGACTGGAGTGCTATGTCGAGTTTAAAATGCCTACCAACGAGGATGACCGCTTGTATTTTTACATCAAATCGCCCAGTGAGTTGTTCTACTTTTTTGGATACAAACAGGGCATATTGAGCGTGACGTCTAATAATACCGCTTTTATGGACGAATTGGCTGCGATGAAAGCCAAAGACCTTATCTTGAAAATGGAAGACGGTGAAAATTATGAGATTCAAGCGGTAGAAGTGGGTACTGCCCGACTTTTCCTCAATAGAGTGAAGGCTGCGGCTAAATAAATTGAATAGAATTTCCTATTTTTGCTGCGGTTTTTAATCTTTTTTTAAAAGGCGTTTGCGGCTGTTTTCTACTGGCTGCAAGCGTTGGCCTTGTATCATCAATCATTTTCTTCAATTAAAAACAGTATGAATATTCAGGAAATACGCTTTAACCGAAACGATCGCCCCGATTTTGTCCGAATCCTGCGCAAAAGAGTCAACGACTATTTTGTTGAAAACAATATTTCCCGGCACGCCAACTGGAAAATGATTCTCAAAACCGTGCTTCTGGTATCAGCTTTATTGGTGCCCTATATCTTGATTTTGACGAACGCATTTTCCAGCCCCTGGATTGTGTTTTTGCTTTGGATAGCCATAGCAGTGGCTACGGCGGGTATTGGCTTTTCAGTCATGCACGATGCTAATCATGGAGCTTATTCCAGCATCCCCTGGGTAAATAAAATAGTTGGCAAAGTAATGACTTTTGTTGGCGGCAGTGAAATCAACTGGAAAATCCAACACAATGTGTTGCACCATTCATTTACCAATGTGGATGGCATGGATGAGGACATTGATGCCGGTATCTTACTGCGCTTTTCACCCAACCAGGAGAAGCTTTGGTTTCACCGTTTTCAGCACATTTATGCTTGGGTATTGTACAGCATGATGACCTGGATGTGGATTACCACCAAGGATTTTAAGCAGGTTCTTCGCTATTTCAGGAACGGGCTTTTGAGCCAGGAAGGCTTGACGCTCGGTACCGCATTAACTCGTGTAATCATTTCTAAAATCATCTACTACACGTACCTGCTCGTTATCCCCATGATTTTATCCAATCAGCCCTGGTGGTTGACCTTGATCTTTTTTGGTATCATGCACTTGGCGCTGGGGTTGATTACCGCTGTCGTATTCCAATTGGCACACGTGATACCGGATACCAATTTCCCTCAACCCGATGCCGAAGGCAATTTGGAAAATAGTTGGGCCATCCACCAATTATTGACAACGGCCAATTTCGCACCTAAAAATAAGGTCATCTCTTGGTTCGTTGGGGGGCTGAACTACCAAATCGAGCACCACCTTTTTCCCAATATTTGCCACATACACTACAGTAAAATCGCCAAAATTGTCGAAAATACAGCCAAAGAATATGGTCTGCCCTATGTTTCCTATCCATCTTTTAGGTCGGCATTAAAAGTGCATGCCAAAATGCTTTGGATGTTGGGAACACAGCCGCAGTTACAATATTAATCGCACCATTTTAAAATGCCTGCCCGTTTCCGTCATTGACGCAGACGGGCAGACCTTTGATTGTAGGATTTTGGAAAAAGATTCATTGCGTTACGATAAAAGAGGGGTATCTGCGTCCAAAGCAGAGGTGCATTCGGCCATCCAAAACCTGGATAAAGGCTTATTCCCCAATGCTTTTTGTAAAATCCTGCCCGATTTTGCAGCCCAAGACCCCGAATACTGCACATTGATGCATGCCGATACGGCAGGCACCAAAACTAGTTTGGCTTATTTATACTGGCGGGAAACAGGCGACCTATCCGTATGGGAAGGCATTGCCCAGGACGCCATCGTGATGAATCTCGACGATATGGCCTGTGTTGGCTGCCTCGATCATATCATCCTTTCCTCGACGATCGGGCGCAATAAAAACCTGATTTCGGGCGAGGTCATCAAAACCCTCATCGATGCCACGGTCAGTTTTGTTGAGAAAATGGCCGAATTTGGGGTGCAAATACACCTGGCTGGCGGCGAAACCGCCGATGTAGGAGATATTGTGCGCACCATTGATGTGGGTTATACGGCCTTTGGCCGCCTCAGACGCGACGCTGTTTTGGTCAACAACATCCAAGGCGGGGATGTCATTGTAGGCTTGGCTTCTTATGGGCAGGCGATTTATGAAAATGCCTATAATGCAGGTATGGGCAGCAATGGGCTTACTTCAGCCCGCCATGATGTGCTGAGTCACGATTACGCAGCCCGGTTTCCGGAAAGCTTCGATCCGGCTTTGGCTGATGAGGTCGTTTACATTGGCAGCAAGCGATTGACTGATCTGCATCGGGTAGGAGCGACGGAAATACCCATTGGAAAAATGCTGCTTTCGCCTACGCGAACCTACCTCCCGGTCATTAAGGCTTTATTGGCTCAGATCGGCCCTGCCATACATGGCATGATCCACAATACTGGCGGCGGCCAGACTAAGGTACTCAAGTTTGTTGACCAGAAAAAGGTCATCAAAGACCAACTTTTCCCACTACCGCCTTTGTTTGAGCTTATTCAACGAGAATCGGGTGCCGACTGGCGGGAAATGTACCAGGTTTTCAATATGGGGCATCGCTTGGAAGTGTATTTGCCAGCAGCTTACGCCGAACAAGTAATTGCCATATCACGTAGCTTTGGTATCGATGCGCAGGTCGTGGGCAGGGTAGAGGAGGCAGAAAGCTCGTCGGTTCAGATCATCAGTCCTTACGGAGCCTTTGATTTTTGACATCTTTCCGGCTCTTACTTATAAGCCACCCACACCAACCACCATCCACCAATGTTCAGAATACTCATCGCAACAGCGACCTTACTAGAGATCAATATCTTACACGAATACCTGAAAAAAAACTGGATCAGCCAGCAGCCTTTTGTTTTCCAAAAAGGGAACGTGGAGGTCAATGTGTTGGTGACAGGGGTTGGACTTCCCATGATGGCGTATAGCTTAGGCAAGTTTTTTTCAATTAAACCAGTACATTTTGCGATCAACGCTGGCATTGGCGGGGCAATAGACCGACAACTGAGCCTGGGCGATGTGGTGCAGGTAATCAGTGAGCGCTTTGCCGATTTAGGGGCTGAGCAAAAGGATGGATCTTTTGAAGACCTACATGAAATGGGGCTGATTGCCGCTGATGCACCTCCCTTTGAAAAGGGTAGGATGTGGAATGAACAGGCTGGAACGTTCGCTTTTTTACCCACGGCGCATGGCCTCAGCGTGAACAAGGTACACGGCCATGAACTCAGCATTGCCCGCATGGTTCAAAAATACCCCGATGCTGGGGTAGAAAGCATGGAAGGCGCGGCCTTTTTCTATGCTGCCCTCATCGAAAAAACTCCTTTCCTCGAAATAAGGGCTATTTCCAATTATGTAGAGCCCCGGAACAGGGAAAGTTGGGACATTCCATTGGCTGTAAATCGTTTGAATGAAACCCTGGTAGCGATATTGGATAGTTTTTTGTAGCTTGGTGCTTGCTTTTTAAAACAGCAAGACGATGCACCAATTTTTAAAAACGTTTTCCAAAGGCGTCAACTACTTAAATGAACAAGTTGGGCGGGCGGTTTCCTGGCTTACGGGCATTTTGGTACTCTTGGTTTGTGGCGATGTGATTGTTCGCTATGTACTGAGTGATTCAGAAGCCTGGGTGATGGAGTTGGAATGGCATTTATTTTCCCTGATATTCCTACTGGGAGCTGGGTATGCCCTCAAGCACGATAGGCATGTGCGCGTGGATTTGTTCTACGCCCATTTCTCGCCAAAGGATAAAGCGCTGGTTAACTTGCTCGGTTCTTTGATTTTTTTGATTCCCTGGGCGCTTTTAATCATTGTTGTATCTTTTGATTATGCGCTAATTTCTTACCGAATAGGGGAGACCTCTCCCGACCCGGGCGGCTTGCCAGCCCGCTATTTGATCAAATTTTCAGTAACTCTGGGAGCAACACTACTCTTGCTGCAAGGAATTGCCGATTTGATCGATGCCGCTTACAAGTATTTCTCAAAAGAGCCTTCAGAAACTGCTTAAACCCATTGAATGCTGTATGGAAATCATAGCCATTATTCTATTCATTAGTATTTTCTTGCTTATTTTATACGGTTATCCTGTTGCCTTTACACTGGGTGGACTTTCGATTTTGTATGCTTTTTGTTTTTTGGATCCATTGACCTATTCGGCTTTGCCCCCCCGAATCATGGGCGTAATGAGCAATTACGTACTGTTGGCGGTGCCCTTGTTCATTTTTATGGGCATCATGTTGGAGAAATCGGGACTTGCAGAGGGATTATTGGAAACGATGGCTATGCTTTTAGGGTCGATGAAAGGCGGACTAGCTATTAGTGTGGTCATCGTAGGCGCCTTGCTGGCCGCTTCGACAGGTATCGTAGGTGCCACAGTGATTACGATGGGCTTGATCAGTCTGCCGACCATGCTGAAACGGGGTTATAAAGCGGAGCTGGCCACTGGCACCATCGCTGCATCGGGCACCTTGGGGCAAATCATCCCTCCATCGGTGGTATTGGTGCTGTTGGGCAGTGTGTTGAATGTATCGGTAGGCAGCCTGTTTGCAGCAGCATTGGTGCCGGGCTTGCTATTGGTGCTTTGTTATTTGGTATATATATACCTTATTGCACGTATCCGACCCGATTGGGCGCCGCCTATGCCCTCCGAAGAAATCAAGGCTTTTCGGGCGCACGGCTTTGTGGGCAAAGTCATTCGCGCTTTCCTGTTGCCCTTTTTATTGATAGTTGCTGTATTAGGTTCTATCTTCTGGGGCATTGCCTCGCCAACGGAAGCCGCAGCAGTAGGCGCAATGGGTGCTACCTTACTCACCGTATTTCAGCGAAAATTCAACCTGGATGTACTGAAACAAGTGATGCAACAAACAACGCACCTGACCAGTATGGTTTTTATCATTTTACTAGGCGCAACGACCTTTTCCTTTGTTTTTCGGGAACTGGAAGGCGATATTTACCTGGTTAGCTTGATTAAAAACAGCAACTTATCAGCGACGAGTTTTCTCATCGTGGTGATGCTGGTGGTTTTTATTGCTGGCTTTTTTATTGATTTTATTGAAATCATTTTCATTATTGTACCAGTAGTTGCGCCCGTATTTGTAGAACTTGGGGTTGATCTGATCTGGATAGGCATATTGCTTGGTTTGAATTTACAAACCTCCTTTTTGTCGCCGCCCTTTGGCTTTTCTTTATTTTATCTAAAAGGGGTGGCACCGCCGGAAATCACTACCGGGCATTTGTACCGCGGCATTGTTCCATTTATTGCCATTCAGGCCGTATTTTTGGCTATCGTCATGCTATTTCCAGATATGATTTACTGGTTTCAATAAAAACTATAGTAAAGTGAATATGAAAAAATGGTGTTTTTTGATCTTGGTCATGGCTGGGCAGTTCTTGCAGGCTCAGGAAAGAGATTTGCTTCAATACGTCAATCCATTAATGGGAACGGATTCGGAGTATAAATTGTCCAATGGCAACACTTATCCGGCTATTGCGCTGCCCTGGGGTATGAATTTTTGGACACCGCAAACCGCTAAAAACGGGGATGGCTGGACCTATGCCTACGATGCCTACCACATCAGAGGTTTCAAGCAAACCCACCAACCAAGTCCCTGGATCAATGATTATGCTGCTTTTTCACTCATGCCGGTAACGGGGACTTTGAAATTTCGGGAAGAGGAGCGGCAATCCTGGTTCTCGCACAAGACCGAAATAGCCAAACCGCATTATTACAAAGTTTATCTGGCCGATTACGATGTGACTACTGAAATTTCCCCAACGGAGCGCGCTGCGCATTTTCGATTC
Organism: uncultured Saprospirales bacterium; assembly: GCA_937864265.1. Taxonomy (GTDB): domain Bacteria; phylum Bacteroidota; class Bacteroidia; order Chitinophagales; family Saprospiraceae; genus CALMIR01. The sequence continues at coordinate 17,919 of CALMIR010000167.1, forward strand.
ACCTTTCCAGAAGGAAAAAATGCCTACCTCGTGCTCGATGCATTCAAGGGCGGTTCAATGGTGAAGGTTTTCCCAAAAGAAAGAATGGTAGTGGGGTATTGCCGCAACAACAGCGGTGGCGTGCCGGATAATTTTCACAACTATTTCGTATTGAAATTCGATCATTCTTTTGAAGCTTATAATTGTTGGAGTGATAGCACTTTGTTCGATGATCGAAGTACAATAGAAGGCGACCACGTGGGGGCTGTGCTGCGTTTTTCTACCCAAAAAGGAGAGCCGATCCAAGTAAAAGTCGCCTCTTCCTTCATCAGTTTGGAACAAGCAATGGTCAACCTGGAGCGAGAAATTGGCGACCAGGATTTCGAGGCGACCCAACAGCAGGCTTGGCAGGTCTGGCAAAAAGAACTCAGCCGCATTCTGGTAGAAGACGAAAATGAGGAGAATATCCGCACTTTTTACTCCTGTTTGTACCGTTTGCTGCTGTTTCCCCGCAAATTTTATGAAATTACCGAAGACGGGCAATTAGTCCATTACAGTCCATATAATGGCGAAGTGCGCCCGGGTTTTATGTTTACAGATAATGGCTTTTGGGACACCTTTCGCGCGGTTTTCCCCTTTTTTACGCTGATGTACCCGGAGTTGAACGGGCAGATCATGCAGGGATTGGTCAATACCTATCAAGAAAGTGGCTGGCTTCCGGAATGGGCTAGTCCCGGTCATCGGGATTGTATGATCGGCTCTAATTCGGCATCCTTGATTGCCGATGCTTACCTGAAAGGCATCCATGATTACGATATTGAAACCCTATATGATGCCGTTTTAAAAAACACGATGGGCAATGGCCCGGTCAACTCAGTAGGACGACTGGGCGCGGAATATTACAACGAGCTGGGCTATGTGCCTTACGATGTGGGCATCAACGAAAACGCAGCCCGTACTTTGGAGTACGCGTATGCCGATTTTGCGGTTTGGCAACTGGCCAGAGCTTTGAAAAAGCCCAAGGCCGAACAAGAATTGTTTGAAAAAAGGTTGCAGAATTACCACTACTTGTTCGACCCGGAAAGCGGTTTGATGCGCGGAAAAAATAAGGATGGCCAATTTCAAAGCCCGTTTAATCCCTTCAAATGGGGGGATGCCTTTACGGAGGGCAATAGTTGGCATTATTCTTGGTCGGTTTTTCACGATATCGCCGGATTGATCAAGCTCATGGGTGGAGATGCTGCTTTTACTCAGAAGCTGGATTCGGTATTTATGCTTCCCCCGGTTTTTGACGAGTCGTATTATGGATTTGTTATCCATGAAATCCGCGAAATGCAAATCATGGGCATGGGGCAATACGCGCATGGCAACCAACCCATTCAGCATTTGACCTATTTATACAACTACGCGGGACAGCCCTGGAAATCGCAGTATTGGACACGGCAAGTGATGGAAAAACTCTATGAAGCTACGCCCGATGGCTATTGTGGCGATGAGGACAATGGTCAAACCTCAGCCTGGTATGTATTTAGCGCCCTGGGTTTTTATCCGGTTTGTCCTGGCACACAGCAGTATGTATTGGGAAGCCCTCTATTTCAAAACGTAAAATTGAAAATGGAAAATGGCCGGGTTTTTGAAATCGCAGCGCCAGCTAATAACCCGGAAAATAGCTACATCCATTCGGCCAAGCTAAACGGCAAACCCTGGAATAAAACCTGGCTGGAGCACGATGTTTTGCAGCAGGGTGGCAAACTGGACATCCAAATGGGGGCTGCACCACAAACAAACTGGGGTACAGAAGCGGCTTCCAGACCCTATTCCTATTCCAAACAATAAGTTTAATCATGAATACCAAAAACATAGCCATTGGCGCAGATGTAGGTGGAAGCCATATCACGTGTACCGCAGTTGACCTGATAAGCGGACAATTGTTGTCTGCAACGGAAACCCGAACCGCTATTGCTCACGAAGAGCCTGCTGAAGTATTATTTCAGGCTTGGGCAGACGCATTGAATACCTGTTACAGTCATATTGATCCACGGCACTTTGCTGGTTGGGGCTTTGCCATTCCAGGGCCATTTGATTATAAAATGGGTATATCCCATATGCAGCACAAGTTTCGCGCTATCTATGGCATGCACATTCCCACCCATCTAAAGCCCTTGCTACAACCCGCTGAAGATTTGCCCATCCGTTTTCTCAACGATGCCAGTGCTTTTGCTGTGGGAGAGGCATGGGTAGGAGAAGGGAGAGGCATGCACCGCGTCATCGTGATCACCTTGGGTACTGGATTTGGAGCGGCCTACGTGGAAAATGGCATTCCAATCGTCGAGCGGCAGGATGTGGCTCCGGAAGGCTGCTTTTGGCATTTGCCTTATAAGGAAGGCATTGCCGATGAGTATTTTTCTACGGGCTGGTTCACGCGAAATTACGAGCTAAAAACGGGATCAACGCTTGATAATGTAAAGAACCTGGTAGATGATCCGCAAAAAAAGGCCATAGCAGATAGCCTTTTTCGTGAGTTTGCTCATAATCTGGCCGAATTTTTGACGCCTTGGCTGCGACTGTTTCCAGCAGATATGTTGGTTATAGGGGGCAATATTTCGAAGGCTTTGCCGAGGTTTCAGTCCGAGTTGGTGCAAAATTTGCACGAAGCGGGCATCCGCTTGCGCATCGCGCCCTCCCGATTGATGGAAACCTCAGCTACCCTGGGCAGTGCCCGCTTGTTGGATGAGCCGTTTTGGGAGCAGGTGAGTCAGCATTTGCCAAATATTTGAATGGGAAACGTCTAGGCGTACTTACAAAAAAAGGGTAGGAAACCTAAAGGAAATCCGTTGCGCAGGAAATCCCGATTTGAATAGCTGGTATGGCGCTTCCGCAAATGGAAGGCAAATGGAGCAAAACAAGGTGATCTGCTTACACCACCTTGTCTGCGCAAGAAGAGCTGGCAAAGGCATCCGGCTTGGCCTTGAACTCAAAGCCCATGCCCAGTATATAGCCCATAGCTTGTTTCAGGGCTACATTCGACTGGAAATGCGGATCGGTATTGATGTCGGCGTGTACTTCTAGCTCCACGTTGTGCTTGTCTAGTAAATCGCACAAAGCATAAGCGATTTCAACTGACTTGGCAACTTCCAGAATCATGCGCTCGCGCAGGCTCATTTTCTTGTAATCACGCGAGTTGGCGATGAACATGAAGCCGCCCTTTTTCTCCCGCAAGAAAACAATTACTGTGGCAAATTCCACCACGCCAGAACGCACCTGTGAATCGGAGCCGATGCATACTTTTAAACGATGCCCCTGAGCCTTTTCCCGAAGAATGGTTTCTTCGACAGCCTCGGCAATGGGCAACTCAATTTTTTGACCGTTTAGTCTTCTCCATTTCATGTGTTAAAGGTTTTGGCTAAATTATAAAATACTGATAAGTCATTTTCCTGCTTTTATAAAATTAAGCCAAATTTAATTTTTGATTAACAATGGGTGAAACCATTTTTATTCCTGCTTTAGTTCCCCAAGACGAATGTTTTTATTGAATCAGGTTTCAGGCAACATTTGCAGAGAAATCAAAAAATTGACTTTCTATCGATCACAATATGCTATCTTGCTCCTTATTCGGGTGCAAAAAATGACGCCCGATTTTCCAGCGCCCTTACCATAGTGGGTACGCATAAAGTGAACCGTCGAGCCTGCTATGGCAAATTGGGGCATTAATTTTTCTGCGTTACAAAAATTGATATTCACATGCTTCGACTATTCTTTTTCGCATTGTCATCCTGGATGCTTATTTGGAGTACTTCTTGTCAAACATCCGGCAGTCAAGGAGGCAAACATCCCTACACCAATGCTTTGATTGATGAAAGTAGCCCTTATTTGCTACAGCATGCGCACAACCCGGTCAATTGGCATCCCTGGGGGGAAAAAGCACTCGAAGAAGCTAAAAAATCGGATAAACTATTACTGATCAGCATTGGTTATGCCGCCTGCCATTGGTGTCATGTGATGGAGGAGGAGTCCTTTGAAGATACAGCGGTGGCCCGGATCATGAATGAATATTTCATCCCTATAAAAGTGGATAGGGAAGAGCGCCCGGATGTGGACGATATTTACATGACGGCCTGCCAAATGTCGAGTGACGGTTCTTGCGGTTGGCCGCTCAATTCTTTTGCTTTGCCCGATGGGCGCCCGGTCTGGGCTGGGACGTATTACCCTAAAAAACAATGGGTAGAAATCCTGGAATATTTTATCAAAACCTATCGAGAAGACCGGGAAAAACTGGAAACCTACGCCGACCAATTAAAACAGGGGCTGCAAACCGTTGATGCCCTGGACTTGGATAATCAGGAAGCAAGTTATTCGCAGGAAGCGATACAGCAGGTCACCCGAAAAACGCTGGCGGGAATTGATTTTAGCAAAGGCGGGCGCAAAGGAGCGCCAAAATTCCCAGTACCAGTCAATTTTGAATACCTGCTGCATTATTATTACCTCAGCAAAGATGAAAAAGCACTAGAAGCAGTTACCGTGACATTAGACAACATCGCCCGAGGTGGAATTTACGATCATCTAGGCGGCGGTTTTGCCCGCTATGCAACGGATGAAAACTGGAAAGTACCCCATTTTGAAAAGATGCTTTATGACAATGCCCAACTGATTAGCTTGTACGCAAAGGCATATCAAGTGACTAAAAAACCTTTATACCGACAGGTGGCAGAGGAAAGTCTGGACTTTGCGTTGCGGGAGTGGCAGATGAAAGAAGGGGGCTTTTATGCTTCTTTTGATGCCGATAGCGAAGGGGAGGAGGGCAAATATTATGTTTGGTCTAAAACTGAAATCGAGCAAGCATTGGCCGATGCTGTTTTGGTGGATTTATTCTGCGACTACTTTGAGGTAACAGACAAGGGCAATTGGGAAGAAAGTAAAAACATCCTGTATCGCAAAAAGGACTTAGCAGATGTAGCTAAAAAACATCAATTGACAGTTGAACAAGCAGAAGAAATGTTGCAAAAGGCCAAAAAGCTGTTGCTGGAAAAGCGCTCTGCAAGAACGGCTCCTGGCTTGGATGACAAGACACTTTGTTCCTGGAACGCCCTGATGTTGACTGCTTTTGTGGATGCCTACAAAGCTTTTGGGGAAGTAAAACATTTGGATCATGCCCGGCAGTTGGCAGCCTTTTTGACGCAAAGCATGATGCAGAATGACAGCCGACTGAACCGCAATTACAAAGATGGGAAATCCTCTATCAATGCTTTTTTGGACGATTATGCTTTGACCATAACCGCCTTTGTTGATCTGTACGAAGCCAGTTTTGATGAAAAGTGGTTGTTCGAGGCGCAAAACTTGTTGGATTATGTGCATCAACATTTTTATGATGCCGCCACAGGGCTTTGTTTTTACACCTCCGATCTCGATCCACCTTTGGTGATCCGCAAAAAGGAAATTGGCGATAATGTCATTCCTTCGTCCAATTCCGTTTTAGCCAGAGCAGCCTTGCGCTTGGGGTATTATTTGTACCGATCTGATTATTTGGAATGGTCGGAGCGGGCATTGCAGGCTGTTTGGCCTCAGGTAGAAGCCAGTACAAATCCGGATTACTTTTCCAATTGGTGTGCCCTCTATTTGGAACGGATGAAACCGCCCTATGAAGTAGCCATTGTGGGTAAGGATTTTGCCCCATTGCACCGCGAGATGATGCAGCATTATTTACCGGATGTCCTATACCTCGGTGGCGCAAACGAAGGTAGTCTGGAGTTGTTAAAAGGCAAATGGCGTTCTGATATGACCCAAATTTATGTTTGCCAAAACAAGGTTTGCCAACTGCCTGTCCAAGAGGTAAGCCGTGCCTTGGATCAATTGCGTTAAAAATCTGGTACGTAGGCTTTGAACAATTCTGCTCAGCAAGCCATTATTAGAGTTGGTGTTATACCGCCTTATCGCAAAAGCAAAAGAAATATGATCTATTACAAAACGAATGATAATTGGTTTGGTGACGTACAGCATTTGGCGCGCAGTTGGACGATGGTACGCATCATGCGCAGCGTACTTTTGATCGGGGTATATGCCACGATGGCTTGTTTTTTGGTAATTGGGCTGGACCTGGGGGATTACATTTTTATGGATGTTTCCATCTTTTCCATGCTGGGGGTATTACTCAGTATCTTTCTGGTTTTTCGAACCAATGCTTCCTATGACCGCTGGTGGGAAGGCCGAAAGCAATGGGGTGCGCTCGTTAACAACACCCGCAACCTGGCCATCTACGTGGAGAGCATGTTTCCCAAAGCCAACCATCAGGTCAGGCATGATATGGCCAAACACATTTCCAATTTTTGCATCGCCCTGGTCGATCACTTGCGCGATGGAACGAAACTGGACAAGCTGATATATCTGTCGGAGCAAGACATCGCTGAGTACCAAACCAAAGGGCATATTCCCAACCACATTGCCCTGCAATTGTTTGAAGTACTGGCTGAAGCACATCGCAGCGGTGAAATCAACGAAGGCGATTATATCAACATCAAAGCCCAACACCAAAGCTTGTTGGACATCTTAGGCGCTTGCGAACGCATCAAGAAAACGCCCATTCCATTTTCTTATGCCGTTTATTTGAAAATATTCATCACGGCCTATGGGGTTATCTTGCCCTTTGCCCTGGTCAATACCTTTCACTTTTTGAGCATACCCATTGCTATGTTTGTGTTTTTTGCACTGCTTGGAGTAGAACTGTTGGGCGAAGAGATCGAGGATCCTTTTGGTTTAGATTGCAATGATTTGCCGACAGGCGATATCGCCCATACCATCAAGACCAACGTATTTGAAATTTTACTAGATCGCTCTGGCATTGGGCATACCAAAGAAAAAGAATTGTACGAAAAAGTGTTTTGACAAGAGCTTATAGGTAGCCTTGAAACCAGTAGGCGATATAACCGACCCATTCTTTGATGAGTTTTTCCCAGCGGTACAATACAAAGGCATTGGGAACGATGGTTTTATTCAGCGACCATTCCCATTTTTCGCTGTGGTAATCCACGCAATAAGGTGTAAAGTCGAGTTGGGTGTGTCGAAAACAACCTTTGGCACGCGGCATATGCCAGGCAGAGGTGATGAGCAGGCATGTAGCACCAGGCAATTGTTCCTGGATGATCTTTGCTGAAAATTGGGCGTTTTCATACGTATTGCGGCTTTTGGATTCCACCAGTATGTCTGATTCTGGTATGCCCAAACGGAGCAGTAAGGTCTTGGCCTGATCGGCTTCCAATACTTCGTTGGGTATGATTTTGCCAGAGCCGCCACTGAGCAATATCTTTTTTATCTTTCCCTGGCGATACAGTTCCAGCGTTTGCGTGAAGCGGTTGGCCGCTGCATTGAAATTGTGTCGGTCGTGGCCGGGTAAAATATAGCTGTTGGTGTAGCCGCCCAGTAAGATGCCGACGTCGTAAGGACTGGTGATGGCATGGGCGTCCATGCTTTTGTACTCCCAGCCCCGCATGACGGCGTTGAACAAAAAGGGGTTGGTAAGCAATAAAAACAAGGCAATGCCCAATCGCAGCGAACGCCTTTTTCTGATGGGCTTTTTCCCCAAAAGGCTGTACAAAAGCAGGGCTAGTAGCCATATTAAGGGTTGCAGGAAGACCGATAGGATTTTTGAAAGGTAAAAGAACATAGCAAACAGGAATCTTTTTGGGGGTAAAAGTAGTTTTTTTAAATACAGGGCACAACGCAATGGCTGATTGATGTCCAATTGGAAATAAGCGTCGTTTTATTTTTTGTAAAAAAAAGGTCTAATTATTTATTTTTGTATAAAGGATTTGACCTTTAGTAACGCAGAAAAATTAACTTCCCGATTTGTCCTTACCCTAGCGGACTAAACGGTTCATTTTAAGTGTGTCCGCTAGGGTAAGGATTCTGATAAATCGGAAAGTAATTTTTTGCACATTACTTAGTAACGCAGCACACGACTTAGGATATTTTTCTCAAGCTTTAAATATAAACTTTTATATGTACGCAACCTATCATTTAACTTCAGCACAAGAACTCAGCCCGGATATTCTCGAAGCTATCAAAGCGGCTTTTAAATCAAAGCCTATTACGATAACGGTAGAAGAGGACGACCGTGATTTTGAACTATCTACAAACATGAAGGCTGTTTTGGAAGAACGTTTACAGGAAGATGAAAGTGCTTATCTGACTGCGGAAGATTCCATCAACCAGCTAAATGAAAAATATGGCTTATAAAATTATTATTTCTCCTCGAATCCTTTTTTCAGGGTTAGGTATAAAAACATCCGAGCGCTAAGACTTAAAAAATTCCCATATGCTCTATATTTTGTCATCAATGAAGAACTCAATATTGTAAAGATATTATCATGCTTTCACAACAGGCGCAATCCTGTCAGTAGGCCCGAGGAGTAAGCTATTATTGAAATACTGCATCATCCGAATGATCCAATACAATGACCAATTACAGAACCTTTTTAATGGCTGTATTTATCGGGATAACCGGATTGCTACAGGCTCAACCTATTTCATACGCCGCAATAGATCGCCACGCACTTAAAGCACCAGCGCAGTTGCACCAAAACCTGCCTGCCCTAGTCGATTATTTGATAAAAGAAGCTACCTCAGATACGGAAAAAGCCAGGGCGATCTACGCCTGGATCACCCACCATATTCAATACGACGAAGCTGCAGCTCGACAAGATAAACGCATCAATCGTTTTTTAGCAGATATTTTAAGCCGCAAAAAAGGCATTTGCTTTGATTACGCCTTATTGTTTCAAGCCATGTGCCAGCACGCGGGAATAAGCTGCCAGGTGATTTCCGGCTATGGCCGCACCAATTTAGAGGCCTATGCTTTTCCTGAAAGCCCCAACCATGCCTGGAATGCCGTGCGGCTAGATGGAGAATGGCACCTGCTGGATGCCACCTGGGGCAGTATAAAAGGGCAAGATGCCTGGATGATACAGTACAATAGCAGCTATTTTTTGTCGCCACCTGAATTGTTTGTACTCAACCATTTGCCCAATATGCCGATGTGGCAGTTGCAGGCTTGCCCGATTACGCCCGCTGCTTTTAAAGAAGCGGTGGCGGACATCAAAATGTTAAAAGATTCCTGCTATAATTATCGCGATAGTATCTATCATTTTTTGAAAATGCCTTTGCAGACGCAAAAATACCTGGAGGCCCAAAGCACTTATACCATATTTCAGAGTGAGGCCAACAAGCGCAATTGGAGCCACACGATGTTGGATCAAGCTGCTGCGCTATCAGATGTGGCCGATTCTTTGAAAGCGGTGGCCGACCCCGGATTGACTGTTTTATATCAAGTGCAAGCAGAGGCTTTAGCTTGGTGCCAAAAAGCTCTAGTGCTCAACACTACCTTACAGCCCTGGCAAGAGGAGCTGTACATCGGATTGCTGCTGGATCAGGCAGTGACTTGTTGGATGCAGGCGAATCAAGACGAGCAATGGGAAGGCCAAAAGCTGGAAAATGCCAGAGATTTGCTGACACAGGCTCAAAATCGGGCACTGGCCCTGCCAGAGGATCGATACTACCGAGCGTATGCGTTGGAGAAATGCCAGTCCTATTTGGAAATATTGAAAGAATGACCTTACAACAGGGCCATCACGTGCAAAATAAGGTTGATGAGCATAATCGCGATTAACGCCAAAGAGCCGATCCGCAACCACCAGGCATTTTTGACGCGAAAAGCTTCTGCGTTTTTTTGGGCAACGGCATCCTTGCTGCGCATACGCCCAATAGCAAATAAGTAAAGGTAAATGCCAAGTCCTAAAAGCAACAATTCGAACAACAAACCGATGTATTCCATAATTCGCTAAATGATGATTCTGGAGATTGTTCAGTACCAAAAAAACTATCCCAATTCCTCAAAAAATCCTGTTTTTGTATTTTTCCGCACTTTGTTCCAGTCGAAATAGCGCCCATTCATGGCGATATAAACGCCTGGTGAAAGGATCTGAACGAAAGCCAACGCACTGCCCAAATTGAAAAAACCATCGGAGGAGGTGCCAAATGCATAGGGGATCATCGCACCCGTTAAGACAATAGTTTTGTTTAAAATACCCGCATTGGCTAAAAAATGAGCCGTTTCCACCATGCGATCGGTTCCATGGGTGATCAGGATTTTGTCATAATTGGATCGTCGGCAATTGTACGCAATAATGCCCCAATCTTCTTCTGAAAAATCCAGGCTATCCAACATCATCAGCGTTTTTACATCTATATCCACCGTACAGCGCCCCAATTCAAACATAGCAGGCAAATGGGTATCTTTAAAATACAAAGTGCCATCGATGTAATTGTATTCCTTATCAAAAGTACCTCCTGTGACAAAAACTTGTATCATAAGTTCCAAAAATGGTTCAAAGGGACAAAATTAAGGAAAGAAGTTGGAATGTCAGGCTGTCTCTGGCCTAGATGCAAGGATTAGGGTTTCCAGGTGTTTCAAAAGCGGACGCTTGTTGTTCAGATTTGAACATTTTGAGGAGTAGGATTATTCCCAAGTTGTTGATTATTAGCTCTTTGTAAGATAGGCATGGAAGTTGATGCTGTTTTATAACCAGAATTAGTTTTTTTACTCAATGCAAAATAATCCAGCTATGCTACAACTTGCCATCCCTATCCCCAACATCAAAGGCCGCCAGGACATAGAAATTGAGATGACTATCAACGGCAAGTGCCAAAAAATGCGGTTTCGGGTCGAAGTTTACCATTGGACGGAATGCCGTCAGATCACAGAGAATCGCATTGCCTGCATCCGCGATCTGGTACACGATTATGAAAATGAGTGGATGATCTATTCCATAGGCTCCCCCACAGAGGAATACGTGCCCCTCACTTTTGTGAAAACAGAACATTGGTTGGCGCAAAGAACTTGGATACATCAAAGCATTCAGGCGATGTAGTGTTGTGAAATCTTGAAACCACCCGCCTTTCAGTCGCCCGCACGGATCGGACTGGGGCAGGAAAACTAAAATAAGTCCCTTTCCAACAGGAAAAAAAAAGGTTGTTCCATCCCTTTCATGTCCATACAGCCCAGTAGCGTATGATCATTTACCTTTCGGAAAATGTCATTGATGGGCAAATGATCGTAGATCATAGTGGCACTGGTTTTGCCGCGAAAAGTAGTCAGGCGCAAGCGTGCTTTCGAGCGATTGGTACGAAGCAATGGCCTGAATAGCAGAAATAATTGACGCATCAAAGCACTTTGAGGCAATTTCCACTTCAAGGCCAGGGAAAAAGGAAGTAAGGCCGGGTTGACTTTAAAAAGCTTACCTTTGTTGTCAAGAAACAGCAAAGGATGCACTTTTTCGGTATTTTCGAAAATCTTGCCGTACCAACCATAGGTTTCCAACATGCCATCCATGGCGTGGTTAGTGGCTATACCTTTTCCGATCCATTGCCCGATCATTTCTTCTACACTTACTATTTCCAATTGATCGAAAAGCACCATCAGATCGGACGTCGTGCCATATTGCCCGGCGTTCAGTGCCTCAGCAATGCTATTTTGAGTAATCATATCTAGTCGTTTTGTTCCCAAGATACAGGAAATTGGCGATTCAGCGATAAAATCCAGCTACTCAACAAAAGCATTTGGGAAACTACCCATGCTGACTTATATTTGCATTCCTGTTCAATAACAACAACAACATGTTTGAAAGCTTAAGCGAAAGATTAGAGGGTGCGTTTAAGACGCTAAAAGGAGAAAACAAACTCACCGAAATCAATATAGCCGAGTCGGTCAAGGAAATCAGGCGTGCCCTGGTAGCTGCCGACGTCAACTATAAAATTGCCAAGGAGTTCACCGATACGGTAAAAGACAAAGCCTTAGGCTCGGCCAACGAGTTGAAAAACGTCAAGCCAGGCGAGTTGATGGTCAAAATCGTCCACGACGAACTGGTTCAGCTCATCGGCGGCACGACTCAGGAGATCAACATAAAGGGAAAGCCAGCTGTTATCTTGATTTCTGGTTTGCAAGGTTCTGGTAAAACAACTTTTTCTGGAAAACTGGCCTATTACCTCAAAACAGAAAAGAAAAAAAGCCCACTGCTGGTAGCCTGCGACGTTTACCGTCCGGCAGCCATCAACCAGTTGGGCGTGCTGGGCCAGCAAATCAATGTACCGGTTTATAAAGAAGAGGACAATAAAAACCCGGTTCAAATAGCCCTTAAATCCATCGCCCATGCGCAAGCCCACAACCACGATGTGGTCATTGTGGATACTGCGGGTCGCCTTTCCGTGGACGAAGAGATGATGAAAGAGATCGCCAACATCAAAGAAGCGATCCTACCGCAAGAAACGCTTTTTGTGGTGGATTCCATGACGGGACAGGATGCCGTTAATACCGCCAAAGCTTTCAACGACCGCATCAATTACGATGGGGTGGTTTTGACCAAGCTCGATGGCGATACACGCGGTGGTGCGGCGCTTTCCATCAAATATACCGTTGGTAAACCCATCAAATTTGTCAGTACCGGCGAAAAAATGAACACACTCGATGTGTTTCATCCCGACCGGATGGCCAATCGTATCCTCGGTATGGGGGATATCGTTTCTTTTGTGGAATTGGCTGAACGCCAGTTTGATGATGAGCAGGTTAAGAAGCTGGAAAAGAAAATCAAGAAAAATAAGTTTGATTTCAACGACTTTTTGGATCAGATCAACCAAATCCGACGGATGGGCGATCTGAAGAGTTTGATGAATATGATTCCCGGATTCAGCAAAATGACCAAGGGGCTGGACATTGACAACAGCGCTTTCAGCAAAGTGGAATCCATCATCTTTTCCATGACACCGCAGGAGCGCGCCAATCCGGAGATCATGAATATCAGCCGCAAAAACCGAATCGCCAAAGGTTGCGGCCAAAACCTGGATGAAATTAATCGCTTCATCAAGACTTTCGAACAAATGAAGAACATGATGCACCAAATGTCAAAAATGCCGGATATGGGTATGATGGCAGGAGGAGGTGCTCGTGGCAGTGCTAGAAAAATGGGGGGACGATTGAAGCGTAGATGAGGAGTAGTCAAAGAGCTACCTACTGGAAAGACGAGGCTGATCCAAAATTAATGCCCTAAAATACTACTATAATACGATACCGAACTACTTCTATCCCCCTACAAACAAAGCAGAAATAGAGCGGTGTTCATGTGTATTCCGAATGGCTCGAGAAAAGAGCTTGGAAGCAGATAAAACCTTGATTTTGGCTGATTGCTGCCTCAATGGAATCGTATCACAAACAATTAATTCTTCCAGATGAGATGCTTCCACACGGTCGTAGGCATCTCCCGAGAGTACCGGATGGGTACATAATGCGCGAACACTTCTGGCACCTTTTGCTTTTAAAACCTCAGCCGCCCGGCACAGCGTACCTGCGGTATCCACCAAATCATCGATGAGAATGACATCCGCCTCTTCCACATCGCCAATGACGGTCATTTCGGCTACTTCATTGGCTTTGCGGCGGTACTTGTCGCAAATAACTAGGCTTTTCCCAAAATGGTTGGCAAAAGTTCGGGTGCGCTTGGTGCCGCCCACATCGGGAGAAGCAAAAATGAGGTTTTCCAGATTCAGTTCCTGGATATAGGGAATATAGATGGCTTCGCTTTTAAGGTGATCAACCGGGACATTAAAGAAGCCCTGAATTTGATCGGCATGCAAATCCATGGTCATGATGCGATCTGCGCCAGCAGCTTCTAGCAGATTGGCCACCAATTTGGCAGAAATCGGTACTCTGGGTTTGTCCTTGCGATCTTGGCGGGCATAGCCAAAGTAAGGAATAACTGCCGTGATATAACCTGCTGATGCGCGTTTGGCTGCGTCGATCATAAGCAGCAGTTCCATCAGGTTTTCAGAAGGTTGCCCAGTGGATTGGATAAAAAACACATAGGCACCCCGCACCGATTCGTTGATCACCGGCTGAATTTCGCCGTCGCTGAAACGATCAATACTCAGATCTCCCAAGGATTGGCCATAGTGGTCAGCAATACTGGTAGCGAGGTAACGCGAATTGGTACCAGAAAACAACTTTACTTCAACCATTTGATTTGAATTCAGATTTTCCACCTAGAGTCGAGGATTGGCTGCAAAGGTACAAACTCTAATGGTAGTTTTGGACAATATCTGAAATCAAACTTCAAAAACTGTCCATATCAAGCAATTGTATGCTATTTCGGTTTCTCACCCAACTTGAGGAACCGATGGCTAGGCCTAGCCACACCCACCCTCACCCTCACCCTCACCCTCACCCTCACCCAATTTCTTCTTACTCCCTTACTTCCTCAGTGTTCTTAGTGTTGCAAACCACACCCACCCTCACCCTCACCCTCACCCTCACCCTCACCCAATTTCTTCTTACTCCCTTACTTCCTCAGTGTTCTTAGTGTTGCAAACCGCACCCACACTCACCCTCACCCTCACCCTCACCCTCACCCAATTTCTTGACACAACTCTATCAATACCCCGTTGCTTGTTTTCGGATGCACAAAACAGATGAGTTTGTTGTCTGCTCCCCGCTTGGGTGTTTCCTGAAGCAGTTGAAAGCCTTCCTGACGCAGCCGATCCATCTCCTCGTAAATATTGGCTACTTCGAATGCAATGTGGTGGATACCTTCGCCACGTTTTTCCAGGTATTTGGCGATGGCACTAGTTGGAGCGGTGGCTTCAAGTAATTCTATTTTTGACTCGCCAATTTGAAAAAAAGAAGTTTTTACGTGCTCTGACTCAACTTCTTCTATTTTGTAGTGGGGTTTACCCAGTATTTTTTCAAAAAGAGCGTTGCCCTCTTCCAGGTTTTTTACCGCAATACCTATGTGTTCTAATCGCAGCATACTTGGTTTTGTTTGTCAAAATGAAGTGATGGTGAATCGTTATGATTTATAAAGCTGTGGATGTTGCAATATAGGCAATTGTCCGCTATAGGTGGCAGCAATATTTTCATCGGTAAAGGTAGTTTCGGTTGGGCCAAAAGCAATAAGACGTTGATTGAGCAAAATGACCTGATCGAAATAGTTGCGAACTGTTGACAAATCGTGGTGAACGACGAGCAAGGTCTTGCCCTGTTTGGCCAAGCGCTTCAATATTTGAATGATTTTTTCTTCGGTCGTGATGTCCACGCCTACAAATGGCTCATCCAGGAAAAAAATGGAGGCCTCCTGACAAAGCGCCCGAGCCAAAAACACCCGTTGTTGTTGGCCACCCGATAATTCGCCAATCTGGCGATGTTGATAGGCTTCCATCCCAACTTCTTTTAAGGCATTGAAAGCCATCGCTTTATCCTGGGTGTTGAGGCGCTGGTATATTTTTTTGTACGGATAACGCCCTATTAATACAATATCTAGAACAGTGGCGGGGAAAGTCCAGTCCACTTCGCTCTTTTGAGGAATATAGACCACTTCTTTTCGGCACTCGTCAATGGATTTGCCATTGATTCGAATCACGCCACTATCGGTATGAATTAACCCCAAAATAGCCTTAAAAAGGGTGGATTTGCCAGCCCCGTTTGGGCCGATAAGGCCATAAACACCGCCCTGGGGGATTTGCATATAAATATTCGTTAAAACCCTTTTACGGTCATACGAAACGGATAAGCCGCTAATGTCAATCATGCCGTTTTCCATCAGCCGTTCAATTTTTTTGCTACCAGGAAGAAGCCTGCAACCAGCGCTAAGCCCAGTATAAGGTACCACCAAACGTTAGACTTAGCACTTCCATTATCCGATACCTTCTCCGGTTCTTTTTGCTTACTCAGCGCGGCGACGATCGTATTGGTATTGTAGCGCAACATATCGAGATAGGAAGGGGCTGGACTGTCTTTATCACCTATTGAATCGGAATACAGTTGCCCGCCAATGATAATGTGGTTGTCCGTTGCGATTTGTTTCAACAGGCGGGGGTTCACCGTGGTTTCGATAAATACAGCAGGCACTTGGTTTTCCCGTATCACCTTATTGAGCCGCTGTATATCAGAAGTCTGTGCTTCTGCATCGGTCGAAGTACCTAATATGGCTTCCACCTTAATGCCATAGCGGCGGGCGTAATACCGGAACGCATCGTGTGACGTAATCAGGATGCGTTGTTTTTCCGGTATCTTTTGGATTTCCTGACGGATAAAAGCATCCATATCCTCCAATTGCTGTCGGTAAACTTCGTAATTGAAATCGATTGCTTCGGCGTGTTCGGGCACCAGCTCCTTTAAAGCAAGGCGTATATTATTGATGTAGGTTAAACCGTGATAGGCATCCATCCAGGCATGCGGATCGGTGGAGTTTTTGTATTTTTCACTTTCTATTGGCATGATGCCTTCGGTGATAGTAACGATTTTGGCTTTGGTGCCGGAGTTGGCGATCATTTCATTTAACCAACCTTCAAAAGTCAGGCCATTAATCAAAATTAAATCGGCCTTGGTCGCCAATTGGGCATCAGCAGGCGTAGGCTCATAGATGTGCGGGTCTCCCCCTATGGGCACTACGGTTTGTATGTCAACAAATGCACCAGCCAAATTCTCCGCCATATCGGCAAAAATGGAAGCACTAGCTACCACCAAAGGCTTATTCTGAGCGGGTAATGATGTAGCCCATAAAAACAAACTGCTTGCTAACAAACAGAAGCGGGGGGTTATTTTTTTTGAATAAACAAGTTTTGACATACTTTTTTAGACAAGATTTGCTCTTGGTCAGAGCGGTTTAAAATTTTGATCGATTCGTCATAGTCAAAGCGTTCCAATAGCTGAATTTCGGCGCCAAGCCCCAGATTCATGCGATCGAGAAACTGTAAAAAGGTGGCGGAGTGGTCTTGCACGCCAACAACAATACCGCTCTCACCAACGCTAAGCTCAGAAAGCGGGTATTGCCGGCGGAAGGTAAAATTGCCAGCCGCATCTGGTATGGGATCCCCGTGGGGATCAAATTTGGGAAAACCCAGGTATTTATCCAGTCGCTCGACTAATTCTGCCGATTTGATATGCTCCAACTGCTCGGCGATGTCGTGCACCTCATCCCAGGAGAAATTCAGCTCAGTGACCAAAAAAACTTCCCAAAGGCGATGTTTTCGTATGAGGCGCTTGGCCGCTTTTTCACCCTCTGTGCTGAGCGTTACCCCTTTGTATCTTTCATAATGGATCAGGCTTTTTTCCGACAGGCGCTTCACCATATCTGTTACAGAGGCTGCCGTAGTATTGATTTCTGCTGAAATAGCATTGGTACTAACCGGTTCTCCGTCTCTTTCTGAAATTTTGAAAATTATCTTCAAATAATTTTCTTCCGTTTGAGAAATTTCCATAAGCTTATTTTCTTATGTGATACAAAAATAATAAAATTTTAGATTGGGCTAAAAATATTTTTTTATTATTTTTAAAAATAAATTTAGCTCAAGATTTTGAAGAAGCAATCTCCATAATAATCCAGCGAAATACCTATAAAATTATTGATGTTGTCTTAACAAATCCTAACTTTGCAAATCTAACACAATTGAATTTCTTATTCAACCGCCTTATGAAATCACTACCTGCGCTATGGGCTACCTGCCTGCTGATACTTGTATTGTCCTCTTGCAACAGCGGAGGTAAAGATATTGATTCTCCTTTCAATCAAACACCTTCCAATCACTCTGAAACGCCCAAAGACACCAACAATGCTACGGTTTCAAAGGAAGGGGTAGCAGAAGTATATGAAAATACCAATCGGGTCATTTGGCAAAAACCAGAAATGATTATTAATTTGATGGGTAAGCTTGAAGATAAGGTTGTGGCAGACATTGGAGCCGGGCGCGGCTATTTTACTTTCCCATTAGCTGAAAAAGCAAAAAAAGTAATCGCCATTGATATTGATCGGCGTTTTATCAACTATTTGGACAGTGCAAAGGTCTATGAGCTGCCCGACCAGTATCAAAATAAATTGGAAACACGACTTGGCTTGGAGAGCGATCCGCGTTTGAAACCAGCTGAGGTAGATGTGGTATTGATTGTCAATACTTTCATGTATATTCCCAATAAATTGGAGTACTTGAAATCGCTGAAAAACTGCCTGTCTGAAAACGGGCAGTTAATCATCGTCGATTTTAAAAAGAAGCGCACACCACTAGGGCCACCTTCCGACATCCGGATGCCATTATTTGAGGTAGAAGAGCTGCTTTACCAAACGGGCTATTCCAAAATCAGTACCAACGATACGGCTTTGGATTATCAATACATCATCGTAGCCGATAAGTAATACCCATCAAGCATTTTGGTTGATGCAGTTCAAATCTTCAAAAGCCAGCTTGAGGCGATCTTTGAAAGTCTGCTCCCCTGCACGCAACCATACACGTGGGTCATATTGCTTTTTATTGGGTTTGTCAGCGCCTTCCGGGTTTCCGATTTGGGTTTGCATGTAATCGCGCTTGGACTCGTAGTAATCGCGTACACCAGCCCAGAAAGCCCATTGCTGATCGGTATCGATATTCATTTTGATGGCACCGTATCCAATGGCCTCGCGGATTTCTTCTCTGGAAGAACCGGAACCGCCGTGGAAAACAAAATTGATGGGCAGATCGCCCGTCTGGTATTTTTCCTGTACATAATCCTGGGAGTTTTTCAGGATGATCGGTTTTAAAGACACATTACCAGGCTTGTAAACGCCATGTACGTTACCGAAGGCAGCGGCTATGGTAAAACCGGGGCTTACCTTTTTGAGTGATTCGTAAGCAAACGCAACTTCTGATGGCTGGGTATAAAGCCTGGAACTGTCCACGTCAGTATTGTCCACACCGTCTTCTTCACCGCCCGTAACGCCTAGTTCCATTTCTAGGCACATCCCGATTTTATGCATGCGTTCTAGGTAATGCACGCAAGTTTCTACATTTTCTTCGATGGGCTCCTCCGAAAGGTCGAGCATGTGAGAGCTATACAAAGGATAGCCGCGCTTGGCATGGAATTTCTCGCCAGCATCCAACAAACCATCAATCCAGGGAAGGATGTTTTTAGCGCAGTGGTCGGTATGCAGAATCACCGTTACGCCATACGCTTGAGCTAGGGTATGGACATGCATCGCGCCGGAAATACCCCCAAGGATGGCGGCTTTCTGGTTTTCGTTGGAAAGACCTTTGCCAGCGAAAAACTGGGCACCTCCATGCGAAAACTGGATGATAACTGGTGAATTGACTTCTTTAGCCGTTTCTAATACCGCATTAACTGTATTAGTACCCACTACATTGACTGCGGGCAACGCAAAGTTATTTTGGTTGGCATAATTATACAATTCCGTTACTTCATCACCGAAGAGAACGCCTGGTCTGAACCGGGTAGCGGACATAATGATTCTTTTTAAAAGGATAAGACAATAAAATCCGCCGCAAGATAGGGATTTTGTTGATTTTTGATGCTTGATCTTGGATTTTTGGGCAACGTATTTCAGGACAGGTCACAGGTCAACCTGAAACCAGAAACTTGAAACCACCCGTCTGAGCCGCTTACCCGAATGATCCCGCGAAAAACGCGGGAGAAGGCGGGGGCAGGAAAATTTCAAACTAAACCACTTCTTTCTCCGCCAAATAGCGCTCTGCATCCAGCGCGGCCATGCATCCGGTTCCTGCAGCAGTGACAGCCTGACGATAAACGTTGTCCTGAGCATCGCCGCTGGCAAAAACGCCTTCTATATTGGTATGTGTAGTTTTGCCTTTTGTGATGAGGTAGCCCGAAGCATCCATGTCGAGCCAGCCTTTGAAAATGTCGGTATTGGGTTGATGGCCGATAGCTACGAAGAAAGCTTCTACGGGCAATATTTGTTCTTCGTTCGTTTGATTATTGCGCACCTTGACGCCCTTTACTTCGTCTTCGCCGAGGATTTCAACCGTTTCTGTATTCCAGTGTACTTCGATGTTTGTTGTTTTTAATACCCGCTCCTGCATGATTTTAGAGGCGCGCAAAACGTCCCTTCTTACTAACAAGTGTACTTTGGGCGCTAATTTGGATAAATAGAGCGCTTCTTCAGCAGCCGTATCACCACCACCAACTACGGCCATCTCTTTTCCCCGGAAAAAATAGCCATCGCAAACGGCACAAGCAGAAACCCCTTTATTGGCCAGGCGTTGTTCCGACTCTAAACCGAGCCACTTGGCGTTGGCACCAGTAGATATGATTACTGCGTGGGCATGTATTTCCTGATCAGATTCCGTCCAGAGTTGGTGTATCGGGCCCGTAAAGTCCACTTTCACGATGTGCTCATAGCGGATTTCCGTACCAAAACGTTCTGCCTGTTTGCGAAAGTCTTCCATCATACTGGGCCCCATGATGCCATCGGGATAACCAGGATAGTTTTCCACATCGGTCGTAGTGATAAGTTGGCCACCGATGTCTTTACCGGTAAAAAGTACAGGCTTCATGCCTGCTCTAGCTGCATAAATGGCTGCTGTATAGCCCGCTGGGCCTGATCCGATGATAACGCAATTTATTTTTTCTGGATTTGCTGACATGCTTTTTTTCTTTTGACCTGCAAAAATATAATTTATGATGAAATCTTCATATTTCAGGAAACAGCACTAACAACTTATTGGTTGAATGGGGTAGATAAAAGACGAATTGGTCGAATAAATGACCAGTTTTGAATCAATTTATTGGTAGGCTGGGTGGAATATAGTATCTTTATCACCGGAAAGAAAGGAAAATGGTGTAACTATGATGTATCCTCTAGCTTACGCAGGATCATTGCTCTGTTTAGCACTTTGGTTCCTGCATCGAACAAATAACACAAAAAGAACCTTTTTCCAGACCGGTTTTTTTACCGCGCTGGGAGTGTTTATCCTTTCTGTCTTTCTACTAGATGCCTCTTTTGAACAACGCCTCGGCGTACTTTTTCGCGATCTTAGCGTCTTGTCGCTCTTCGGCATTTTTTTTCAAATACTTTCCTACAAAAAGACTTGGCAATTTACAGGCGGATTGATAGCAATAGGCGCGTTTGGTTTTTATTATTGGCTGGGGATGTTGCCTGTAACACAACCGGATGAGTACTATTCACCTAGTTTGAATGCTGAGGGCGAATTACTGGTCGAACTGGCAGAGGGTGCTGGCCCGGAAAAGTTGGATGGGATAGCCAATCTATACGACTTAGCAATCAATCAAGCCTTCCAACCCCAATCGGCAGATATCACAGAACTGGATGATTATTATATTGTCGATGTTCCACAATCCCATATGGGCGACCTGGAGCAAATCATTCGGGAATTACAAAATATCAAAGAAGTAGATTGGGTAGAACCCAACGAAACGATGCTTATCGACCCGATTAAGGCCAAGCGAAGTGGTACGGATTTGCAAAAAAAGTATGGAATCAATGATCCGGGTTTAGAGTATTTATGGGGATTTGATGCCATGAAAATGGATAAACTCTATTCCTACTTGACCGCACGCCAGATTCAACCCCAGAAAAAAGCCTTGCTCGCTATTTTGGATACTGGCGTGGACGCCAAGCATGAAGACATAAAAGATAATTACCGTTCTATTGATCCATCGTACGACGACGACCCAAAAGGACACGGCACCCATTGCGCGGGTATTGCTGCGGCAGTAACTAATAACAACGTTGGTATAGCCTCTATGGCGAGTGGCCAACAGTACTACGAAGTTACCAGCATAAAAGTGTTGAATGCAGGTGGTATGGGTACCCAACAAACCATTATCAGCGGAATGATTCTGGCTGCTGATTCGGGGGCAGATGTTATTTCACTTTCATTGGGTGGGCTTTCCAACCAAGTGAAAGAACGCGCTTATCAGAAAGCCGTAGAATATGCCCAAGCAAAAGGGGCTATTGTAGTGGCTGCTGCCGGCAACGCCAACCAAAACGCCAAACGTTACGTGCCAGCAGGAGTCAAAGGCGTATTAACGGTAAGTGCTGTTGATCAAAGCTTATCGAAGGCTTCTTTTTCCAATGCCGTTTCAGAAGTGGAGATGGCTGTAGCCGCTCCCGGCGTACAAATCTATTCCACCTTTCCCGGTGATGCCTATCAGACTTTCAACGGCACTTCTATGGCTACGCCTTATGTAGCCGGATTGGCTGCTTTGTTGAAAAGCATGGATCCCAGTTTAGAGACAAAAGATATTTACGAAATCCTCAACGTCACTGGTGTAAGCACCAAAAATAGCAAAGAGACCGGGCGTTTGATCCAACCTTATGCAGCGGTTCGCCAGTTGGTGGAGCGAAATCCTTTATAGCAATTCCAAATTTTTGTTTTATTTTTTTGCTTCCTTTTGAGTCAAGGTTAGTGGCTTATCTCTTTGGTTATTAGTGAGTTAGAATTGTTCGTTTCAATCAAATACAACAGGAGCTAATCTCCCTATTTTCAAACAATTATTTGTTTTGCTAGTGATTTACTATTTTTAGGCGTCAAAAAACAAACCAATGGCAAAACTACGTACCAATCATGATCGGAATGCCAAAAGCAGCGGTGGCATGATTGTCAAAGTAGGTATTTTCAGTGCCATCATTGGCGCACTTTTCATGGTATTCAACAAATTCTCCGGCTCTTGGACGGCAGAAGAAGAAGCGACTCAGGAAGAGCAACATTACTTACCTTTTTCCAATACCAACAGCATTATTCGCCACAAATATTTTACCCTGGCCTATTCGGAGGAACACGAACAAGCCGCCTGGGTGGCCTATCAACTCAAGAAGGAGGAGGTAGAGGCAGAATGGGTAGATCGCTCAGACGATTTCCGAGCCGATGAAGCAATTAGTACAGGCTCGGCCACGCCAGAGGATTATAAAGGTTCGGGGTACGATCGAGGGCATCTGGTACCCGCCGCCGATCGGGCATTTAGCGAGGAAGCCATGTACGAAACCTTCCTCATGAGCAATATCAGTCCTCAAGCCCGGAATTTTAACAAAGGCATCTGGCGCGAACTGGAAGAGTTGACCCGCTCCTGGGCCAAGAAAAATGGAGCGTTATATGTCATCACCGGGCCCATCTTGTCGGTTCGACCCAAAGGCCAAATTGGCGACAATGAGGTGTCTGTGCCAGAAGCCTATTTCAAAGTTTTGCTGGATTTGTCCGAGCCGGAGCTGAAAGGTATTGGTTTTATGGTACCCAATCAGGTTTGCTTTGACCCCTTGTATAAATATGCTTTCAGCATCGATGAAGTAGAGGCCGCAACTGGTATTGATTTCTTCCCCGAATTGATGCCCAAAGACCTGGAAGAAAGCCTAGAATCTAACCTGAACATTGACTTGTGGGAGTTCAGCAAAAAGAAATTTGAAGATCGCGTTGAAAAATGGAATAACCAATAATATGTCGGAAAAAGAAACTTTTATCAGCACCATGCAACAGGGCTACACCTTTGAAGGCCCTGCTTTGATTTTAGGCGGCGCCATGTACCAGGGCGAATGCATGACCCATTCTTATGTACAAGTACCCCTAAAAATGCTGAATCGGCATGGACTGATTGCTGGGGCGACCGGTTCCGGTAAAACAAAAACCTTGCAAATATTGGCCGAGCAGCTCTCGTTGGAGGGCATCCCCTCGCTATTGATGGATGTAAAAGGCGACCTGAGTGGCATTGCAGCGGCCAGTGCCGGTCATCCTAAAATTGATGAACGGCATGCTCGAATTGGCATTCCTTTTCAAGCAGGTGCCAGCCCGGTAGATTTTCTGTCGCTCTCCAGCGAAAAAGGTGCTCGACTCAGGGCTACCCTTACGGAATTCGGCCCCATTTTATTTTCAAAAATGCTGGGCTTGAACGATACCCAAGCTGGTGTAGTAGCAGTCATTTACAAATACTGCGACGATACCAATCTGCCTTTGCTGAACTTGGCCGATTTTAAAAAAGTGCTGCAATTCATCACTGCTGAGGGCAAAGTAGAGATGGAACGCGAGTATGGGCGCATTTCCACCACTTCAACGGGGGCTATTTTGCGCAAAATCATTGAACTGGAACAACAAGGCGCCGATCAATTTTTTGGCGAGCCTTCATTCGATGTGGACGATCTGTGCCGAACAGATGCTTCTGGTAAAGGCATGGTGTCGATTATTCGCCTCACGGATATACAGGACAAACCCAAGTTGTTCTCTTCATTTATGCTACAACTGCTGGCGGAAGTATATGCTACTTTTCCAGAAGCGGGCGATTTGCAAAAGCCCAAGTTGATCATCTTTATCGATGAGGCGCACTTGATTTTTCAGGAAGCTTCCGATGCTCTGCTCGACCAGATTGAGGTCATCGTCAAGCTCATTCGATCCAAAGGTGTGGGCTTGTTTTTTGTCACCCAAAACCCTGCCGATATCCCCGACGATGTACTGGGGCAGTTGGGCTTGAAAATTCAGCATGCTTTGCGGGCATTCACCGCCAAAGACCGCAAAGCCATTAAATTGGCCGCACAAAACTATCCCGATTCTACCTTTTATGCGGTGGATGAACTCATCACCCAGCTCGGTATCGGGGAAGCGCTGGTTACGGCGCTGAACGAAAAAGGGATACCCACACCACTGGCACATACCCTGCTCCGGGCCCCCCAATCGCGCATGGATGTGCTTACGCCTCAGGAAATAGATGCCATCATTGCCCGTTCTCATATGATACCCAAATACAACCGGACGATTGACAGCAGAAGTGCCCACGATATCCTGACGGAAAAGCTGGAAGAAGCCAGGCAAGAAACGTTTCAAGAGGAAATACGCAACCAGCGCGAAACGGCGCGCAAAACCTCGACCCGAAAAGAGAAAACGGTTTTTGATCAGGTCATGTCCAATCCCACCACCAAGCAAATTGGCCGCACCGTAGCCCGGGAGCTGACGCGGGGCTTACTGGGTGTGTTGGGTTTGAGCAGTACCAGCCGGAGAAGCCGTAGTAGTAGTAGCAGCCGTCGAAAGCGTTAAGATTTGGCCAAACAACAGGAATTCTACCTTTAAGCCATGAAAAAAACCTTCAACATCACGGGCAAGTGCATTCCGGCTCGGCACTACATGATGGACATGAGCGGGAAGCTTCAGGCGGTTTTCCAGATGGTGGAGCAGGGGGATTATTTCACCATCAACCGGCCCCGGCAATATGGTAAAACGACGATGTTGTTTCATTTGTACGATTATTTGAATCGTAATGCCGGATTTATGGCATTCAACCTCAGCTTTGAAGGGATAGGCGACGAAATTTTTCTACAGGAATCCGTTTTTGCACCCCATTTTTTAAAACTCTTGGCGGATGAAGCCCGCTTTTTAAAAGACCAAGCCACCGAGCAATTCGTGAGAAACCTCATTCCGGGCACACAGTCGATGGCGAAATTAAGAGATGCCATTTCAGCGATAGCGGCTCACTTGCCCCAGCATCTGGTACTGCTGATTGATGAGGTGGATAAGAGCAGTAATAATCAGCTTTTTCTGAGCTTTTTAGGCATGCTCAGAGATAAATTTTTGAACAGGGACAGAGAAGGCACTTTCCACGCCGTCGTTCTGGCTGGCGTGCACGATGTGCGCAGCCTCAAGCTCAAGCTGCGTCCGGAAGAAACGGCCAAGTACAACTCCCCCTGGAATATCGCTGCCGACTTCAAGGTAGAAATGAGTTTTCGCCCCCACGAAATAGCCCCCATGCTGGAAGATTATGCGCAGGCAGAAGGCGTGGCGATAGACATACCCGCTTTTGCGGAAAAACTGTACTACTACACCAGCGGCTACCCTTTTTTGGTGAGCAAACTGTGCAAAAACCTGGCCGAGGACATCCTACCCCAAAAAAGCGAGCGGGAATGGACTTTTACCGACCTGGAAGCCGCCATCAACCTGCTGCTGCGCGAAAACAACACCAACTTCGACAGCCTGATTAAAAATCTGGAAAACAACCCGGATTTGTACAACCTGACCTATCAGATCATTGTCAATGGATTGGTGGTGCCTTTTAATCCCGACGAGCCGATCGCAGCGCTGGGAAGGCTGTACGGGGTGTTCCGTCAAAATGGTAACCTGGTGGTGCACAACCGCATCTATGCACAGCGCATTTATAACTACATGATTGCCAAGGTTTTCAATGAGCAATTTTCTAACTCACCTATCCCAAGCATTTACACCCTGCCCGACGGTTCGCTCGATTTGAAAAAAGTGCTGATCAAGTTCCAGGAATTCATCCGCGAGCAGTACAGCAAAAAGGACGAATCCTTTTTGGAGCGGCAGTGGCGGCTGCTGTTTTTGGCCTTTCTCAAACCTATAATCAACGGCAATGGCTACGACTTCAAAGAGGTGCAAATATCAGAAGAGCGCCGACTGGATGTGGTGATCACCTACCTCCAACATCGCTATGTCGTAGAACTCAAGCGTTGGTACGGCCCCCAATGGCACGAGCGCGGCCTGGTTCAACTGGCCGACTACCTCGATCACCTGCACCTGGATGAAGGCTACCTCATCTGTTTTGAAAACTTAAAGGGGCTGAGCGGACAGCAGGAGGAGTTGGAATATCGGGGGAAGAAGTTGTTTGTGGTGTGGGTGTGAGGGCTAAAATGTTGGTGTGACTCGAAGTTCTACCGACAATTACATAGTTTTTAACATAATTATGTAGTAGATTAGATTTTGACAGTGCTTTGTTCTTTGTCTTGATTTGAAATTATTTTATTCTACAAATAATTGATTATCAATATATTGTTTTTTTTTGAAAAACATTATATTTTATTACGTTTTTTTGAAATAAAAAAAGATATTGCAGTCGCAATAGCGATCGCGCTCTATAGAGCTTTGCCAACCCATAACAAACTTATACAAAACTACTTTCAAATGCTTGTGTAGTGTTTCTGCATCTCACTATCATTGTTTCTGCAACGATAGCGAAGGCATTACATTCATCAGTTGTTTTTTACCTGCTGAGTTCAAAATGAACCAATAGGTATTCCTATCTCTTTTTCAAAAACCATTAAAGTCATTGAATCATGACTAATAATTGTTTTTACAACAACATTAGGAGTTTGAAAATCAGCTCTTTGGCTTTAACTGTTCTTTTATCTGCCACCCTACTGTTCTTTGGCTGTACAAAAGAAAACGAAGGGGGACAAGAGTTAAAAGAAAACGACTCTGCTAGCTTGGATGCCATATTATTGCTTGAAGATAAAACGAACCCGGAAAATCATCAGATCAACCAAATCATTTATTTATTTGGAAAAGCCACTCAACGGGCGACAAAAGAGCCTGATATGTTATCATTAATGCAGGAATATATGGATAAAGACTTACATGGTTTTGGTACATCTATAAGTGATCTGGCAGAGGAAAACACTACATTTGCTGCCTTGATAGCTACTACTTTGCGATCAGAGGCAAAAGCGAATGGTCTTGAATATTTGATAGATTTAGATGAAATCAACAATGAGATGTTTGTAAAAAACCTGGCTAATAAAATGAGCTGTCGGGGTAAAATATACGCTCCTGTATTTTATGGTTTAAACAAACAGGAAATAGCTCCGCGTGATCAGGATGTAATAGTTGCAATAGCAGAAGAAGTAACAGAAGAGGATGATGTACTGGCTTACCGAAATGACGAGGTGAATCCCTTTTTGCTGAGCGAGGAAATGGCTAATACAACTACAGATATAATAATTTTTGTAGGTGTAGGCGATATACCTCCAGGCGATTTTGATCCTATTGTGGGCGGTAATGGTTCTGCTAATTCCGACCAAATAGCAGTGCGTGTAGATGTGGATATCGATGCTGATCGCCATCAGATTAAGAATGGCTACAGGTATGAAAATAGCACCAAATCGGAGGTAAAAGGCTGGGTTATGAAGTTCTTTCCTGTACAAGAAGAAGGCTCTAACCTTTTATTTTGGCAAGACTTTTCTCCTAGGAATATACACAAGAACGACATCAATGCTTCTAAAATCTTCACGGAAGACTTGGATGTTTTCGGGTTTAACCCAAACGATTTTAGCAATGGTATTTTTGCTTTTATAGGCGCTTGGGAAAACGACTGGTATGCCAGCTATAAGTTGGTTGTAAATAACTGCTCAGATTTCGTAGCACATAGTGTTAATGTAAAAATGAAATTTTCTCACGAGTGGTATTTTTTTGACTGTGAGCAAGCCAAGACATGGTGGCCAAGCGTAGGCTCTCATAAAGTTTTTGAAAACCAAAAGTGCATGTTCGACTTGAAGCGTACACAGTAGTTCTATCAATAGCCTCAAGTCGGGTTGTGTGAAAACAGTAGTACGTCAATGTCCTGCATGCTCTGAAGTATATTGACACGTTGTTTTCCCCTTGTATGCTTAAATTTTCACGCTGCCCGACTCAAACTTCTTCGGATGAAAAAGATCATTACTTTTTTTGCCCTTTGCTCAGTTGTATTCATGCAACTGCCTACCTACTCGAATGCGCAGGTGGATAAGATTGTCATCAAACCGATAGTAGGCTTCAGAATGTACACCAATGGTTTACCGGGTCTAAGACCTGCCGGAAGCCCGAAATTATACACCGCGCCGCTTATCGGTTTTGATCTGCGCTTGGTCAATTCCCCTTTTTCACTGACCTTTCAAAGAGATGTGAATATTACATTCTTATCATATGCTTTATCGGAGTATGCTCCTTACCGAATAGGACTTAAATGGGAAGAAAGCCATTGGATGCTGGGGTACAACCTGCCCAAAGATTATCGGATAAGCTTGGGGTATTATCTGATGAGGCTCGATAATGCTTTGGTGTATGAATTTGGTTCCTTTGTTGTCCAAGATTATCAGGGGATCGAAGTGGGAATAGCCAAACAGTTCGACTGGCTGAACGTAGAGCTGCGAACCAAAGTAAGCTTTGATCCCATATTCGGTGCTATTTTTGGGTGGGAAATGTACAGCCTCATAGTCTCCTATAGGTTTGAAAGACTACAGCATGAAGAATCTGCTTTGGCAAAGCATTTCCAGTTAAACGCTGTTGTGGGTACTCGTTTTTTCCCGATTAAAGGGGTGGCTGTCTTTGCAAATGAAGAATTTGGTAAAATCGGCATTGCGCCGAGCATTGGCATTGAATTGTTGCATAAACGCAGCGGTTTTTCCCTGAATGTGGAAAAAGATATTTGGATAAGCCTAAATGGAGGCAGTTCCTTCCGGGAAGTCAAAGGCCAGATCAACAGCTCCTTGATCGGCATAAAATACCACGCCCAACTGAAGAATCAGAAACACATCAGAGTAGGGGTCGGGTACTCCCTCATCAGGGATTTAGATAAAATTGCTTTGCTGAAGATTGATGCGCCTTTTCCAGTCAATAAATTTGCTAACTATCAGGTAAAAGGCATTGGAGTAAGTCTTTCTTATGAATTGATTAAAAAAACGGATATAGAATTTAAGCACACGTTTCCCATTTTAAGCATCAACGAACCCTTGTTCAACCCCATCCGTTTTTCGGGCGGTATCCTTTATCGGCTGAATTGAGGGAGAAAGGTGTACCCATCAATATTTCATTGTTTTTTGTGTTAAAGCAAAATCCACAGGCCGTAACAACGTTAAAATGTTGCGGCCTGTTTCCGGCTTTGGAAGGTCAAAGCGTCGGCATGACTTTCGAGCCATGCCGACACTTGCACTATTTTCTCCAATCACCTAGTCCTTAATCAATACTGGCTGGTAGCTCTGATCGTACATCGACCAAGGCGTTTTCATGTATTGGTCAGTAGCAAAGTAGGTGACTATTTTTTCCAATTGCTCCGCCGTTTTAAAACCGACAATAGATTGGATCACGTGCCCCTTTTCATCTAGGAAGACGATGGTGGGGTAGCTCAGGCGATTGTTGAGCAAAGTTGCCGCCAATTCGTGGTGGCCGCGTTTGCCTGTTTTTGAAAAATGATAGGTTTTTCCCTGGTATTCCAAATCTCCTTCTTGCTCGGCATCAAAAAAGACGGAATAGAAGTGGGCATTGATGTATTTGGCGAGGTTGGGTTCTTTCAGTGTCGTACTTTCCAACTTTTTGCACCAACTACACCAATCGGTATAGACGTAAACCATCATTTTTTTGCTTTCCTTTTCCTGGTATTCATTGGCCTTTTCCCAATTGACCCAACGGATAGAGTCGCGGGTTTGTGCATTCAAATGACCAACCAACAACATAAATACCAAACAATTGATGACGTGCACTTTCATTTTATCCTACGTTCTTTTTGTAAATCAAACAAATTAGATGCTAGGGCTATGGTGTTGCAGGTTTATTTTAATCAAAGTTTAACTTTTGAATTCGTTTCGATAATAAAACGCTAACTGGTCGTTGCCTAAATGCGTGTAATGAATCGGCTCAACTGGAATGACAGGAGCATACAAGCCTTTTTTTAAGCGTTTTTGACCTGTAATAACTCGGGCTTCGTCCCAAAGTTGGGCATCTAAAAAGGACTGAATCAATTGGGCGCCACCTTCCACTAGTAAAGAGCTAAGGGGGGATGCTGCCATGCGTTTCATCAGCTCGGGCAATAAGCTGTCATCAAATGGTATGTTCCAGATGCCCAAAGTCTCTTCTCCCGTTTCTGTTACCCGGATAGTAGGCGCGGCTGCGTCGAATATAGGGGATTCAGCGGGCAATATTCCTTTTCGATCCAACACAAAACGCAAAGGGCTTTTCCCAAAATACAAGCGATTGCTTAATTGCGGGCGATCAATGGCTGCTGTTCGGGTGCCGACCATGATAGCATCCACTTCGCTGCGCCATTGGTGTACCAACCTTTTGGTATAGGCATTGCTGATCCAAAGCTGCCTATGATCTGATGGCGCAAAAAAGCCATCGGCGGTCTGGGCAAATTTTAGGATGATGTAAGGTCGCTTTTCCGTTACATAAGTATTCCGAATGGCCGCTATTCGTTTTCCTTTGGTTTCCAAAACATGTTCGACTACCTCCACGCCGTTTTGGCGCAATCGCTGTATCCCTTGACCATTTACACCGGGGGTATGATCCAGACAAGAAACAACAACTTTTGGGATGCGGCAACGAAGTATCAGGTCGGTACAGGCCGGTGTTTTTCCCACAATATCGCAAGGTTCGAGAGAAACATAGAGGGTGGAGTAGGGGATCAAAGGTAGATCGGAGGGAGCAACAGCCGTTATGGCATTGACTTCTGCGTGAGCCTGACCGTATCTTTGATGATAACCCTCGCCAATGATTCGGTCTTCATGAACCAGGACAGCGCCGACCATCGGATTGGGTGAAGTGCTACCCGCTCCTAATCTGGCCAAATCAAAACAGCGCTGTATGTACAGTTCTTGTGGTCTTCCCATTTGCCGCAAAAATAGCAGAATATTTTGCTATTTTTCAGCACGAGTCATTTCTCTTTTTCCAGGAGGGCCAGGAAGGCCGATTACTCGGAAACCTACTTCCCGCAAGGTGCGTTTTACCATGCCTTTAGCACAGTAAGTCACCAATACCCCATCAGGTCGGAGTGCCTGATACATGCTTTGCATCAGGGGTTTTTCCCACAATTCAGGTTGTGCACCGGGCGCAAATGCGTCAAAATAGATCAGATCAAATGCTTCGGTATAGTCAGCTTCTTCGAAGTGGATCAGTTCTTTTCGAAAATGGAAAAAAGGACTTATTGAGTGCCACTCTCCCCAGTTGGATTCGTGTAATTGGCGAAATAAAGCAGGTAAATCGAGTCCCTCTTGAGCCAATTGATGGGGATAGTTGAGTTGGGCAACTTGATGGAGAGCAATGGGGTAAGCTTCTAATCCAACATAATGGATCGGATATTTGTATTGTTCTGCTTCGAGCAGTGTTAATAGCGCATTAAGCCCTGTTCCAAAACCGATTTCGAGTATCCGAATGCCTTGTTTTTGTTTGAGCATCTGATACTGGAGGCCCGCCTGGATAAAAACATGTCGGGATTCCTGGATGGCACCATAACGGGAATGGTAACTTACACCTAATTGCTGGGATAGTAAGCTGTGAGACCCATCCTGGGTTTCAATGAGAGACAGATCGCTCATGGCGTAAACGGCCTATTTCAATATCGAGATGGGATGCGTGATAAGTGCAAGCCCCATCGTGGATAAGCAATACTTGTGGGGACTCATGCGCCACACCAAATTTATCCGCTATGTAGTTGGAAACCTGCCGATGAGCGATCAAATCGAGGAAATAGGGCGCAAATTCTTCTTCCCCAAAGTCCCATTTGCTTTCTAACCTGTTTTTGGCCAGGGCGCTAACGGGACATCGGGTACTGTGCTTGAAAATCAGGCTACGCTGTTGGTGCGATTGCTCCACCAATTCGTCCACCTGTTTGATATCGGTCAGAAATTTCCAGATGATTTTGCTCATTAAAATAAGATGTTGATCAGGCTATTAACAACATCAAAGGCATTTTCGTTTAAGGAAAAATTAGAAGGGCAGCCATAGCCCCGATTGCAGGAAGAAAGGAAAAAAGCAACAACTACAGCGGCAGCAATTTGACCGGCGCTTCTGAGGTTTTTCTTAGTCATGGTCATTAGATTTTGGAATTGTTCTTAGTGATTAAGGATTTTTAGCACATCACTATGATTCAAAAACTAGCCGCAACGCTGCATTAGGGTCGCGTAAGTGTCTAAAAATCTATGGAAAAACGCACTTGATGTGTGGGTTAGTATTTTGGAGGCGCAAAAGTAAGAAAAAATTTTTAATAAGTAAAAAATCCCTGTGCCTAGTTCTTGAATACACAGGAATGTTTGGTCGGAATGACCCGCTGTGAATACCGCCCATGGCTGTACAAGCCTGCGATAAAGGATTTTCTCACGCTCTTTTAATGTATTTTTCATGGACGCCCACAAGTCATTGGTCGGGATGACAGGATTTGAACCTGCGGCTTCGTCGTCCCGAACGACGCGCGCTACCGGGCTGCGCTACATCCCGAAGTTGGGTGAGGGTGAGGGTGAGGGTGAGGGTGAGGGTGAGGGTGAGAGTGAGGGTGTGGGTGTGGGTGTGGCTAGGCTTGAGTGTAAACAAAAAAAAGAAAAAAAAGAGAAATGGCCAACCTTCAATGGAATAAATTTTAGCATTTGAAACCTTGTGGCCGCTGTACCGTAAAAAACTTAGTAGAGACGATAAGAAACATAAACGAAAAGTGCATCGGCTTAAAAAAGCTTTAAGCCGATACACTTATACTAGTGCCGACAGCACTAGCTATTAAACCAAATGATGCTCGACCGTAATAGAGGTATTCAGCGACTTGGAGATGGGGCAATTCAATTCCGCATCTTTGACCAATTCGGCGAATTTTTCTTCGTCAATGTTGGGTACTTGGGCGCTGACAACTAAGTGTGAATTTGTAATCGCACCATTTTCCAGCGTGACAATGCATTGCGTTTCTAGGCTGTCGGGCACAAAGCCCGCTCCAGTGAGGTTGAAGCTCAGTTTCATGGTGAAGCACCCGGCGTGGGCGGCTGCTATGAGTTCTTCTGGATTGGTACCCACCCCGTCTTCAAAGCGGGTGTGGTAGGAATAGGGCGTTTGTTGTAATACATGGCTTTGAGTGCTCAGGTGGCCGCTGCCTTCTTTGCCGCTGCCTTGCCAAAAGGCGCTTGCTTTTCTTTTCATTTTGTTGTTGTTTGTTGGTTTGATTGAATAGACCAATTGTATTAACGGATGAGGGAGGGGATGGTTTAGGGAGAAATGGCTGGAAACTATATTTAGCTTCAAGTTTGCGACAACAAAGGCGGGGGCAAGGAAACTAGAAACTAATTCGCCCCTACCTCAACTCCAATACACCCGCTGCACCCGTTTAGAAATGCCCGTCCATATTTCATAAGGGATGGTATCCAGGGCCAGGGCCATATCCGATACGGTAGGCGATGCCCCAAAAATGCAGACCTCATCGCCTTCTTGCAAAGCTTGAACCTCGCTGACATCGAGCATGCACATGTCCATGCACACGTTGCCGATGATGGGCACGCGTTGCCCGCGAACACTCAGTTGCCAGCGGCCATTGCCGGCACGACGGGGCAGCCCATCGGCGTAGCCAATGCTGATGGTTGCAATTTTTCCGCCTGCTGCTTTTTGGCCTTTGCGACCATAACCAATCGTGGCTGCTTCCTGGAGCTGCTTGATTTGGGCAATCCGCGCTTTCAATTGCAGCACGGGCTGGAGCCGATCCTGGATGAGTTGACTGCTGTCCACGCCATAGGCGCCGATGCCCAGGCGCACCATGTCCATCTGGTATTGGGGAAAACGCAGGATACCGGCAGAGTTCAGGATGTGCCGCAGGGGATTGATGTTCAAAGCTTGGCAAAGTCTTGTTGCGGCGGCTTGGAAAATGTTGACCTGCTGTTCGCTGAAACCATCTTGAGCCGGATCTTCGCTGGCTGCCAAATGGGAGAAAAGAGAACGCACCTCCAAGTGGGGGTGGCTTTTCAATAAACCGATCAGGTCATCCAATTCTGTAGGTTCAAAACCCAATCGGCGCATGCCGGTATCTATTTTGATATGGATGGGTACGGGACGCCCCAGACTTTTGGCCGCTTCTGCATAGGCCTGCAAGAGGCTTGAACTAAAAATTTCCGGCTCCAGGTTGTACCGCAATAGGCCGTCAAAAACGGCTTCTTCCGGGTGCAATACCACGATGGGTAGTTGGATGCCAGCTTCCCGAAGTTCGATGCCTTCATCGGCGTAAGCTACGGCCAGGTAGTCGATGTGGTGGAAGGCCAACATTCTGGCTACTTCCAGGCTGCCGCAGCCATAAGCATTGGCTTTTACCATCAACATCAGCTTGGTACTGGGCTTCAGGTACGATTGGTGAATCTGGATATTTTGCCAAAGGGCGTCGAGGTTGACTTCGAGGGTGGTTTGGTGGATTTTTTGCGATAAGCGGCGAACAATCCGTTCAAATTCAAACATCCGAGCCCCTTTGATGAGTATGGTTTCTTTAGAAAAAAAATCGTGCTGCTCCCACTGTAAAAATGCATTGGTATCTGGGAAAAAATGGGTTTCGATAGCCAGAGGAAGATAGGCTTTGCTGCGTGTTATTTCTTTTCCAATGCCAAAAAAACGCTGTACGCCAGACTGAACGATCAAATCGGCCACCTCTTGGTACAACACCTCAGGCGCTAAGCCGCTTTGGAGCATATCGGACAAGATAAGGCTTTTGCGGGTGCTGTTATCTTGCCGCCTCAGCGCTGTTAGTGATAATGCCAGCGCCGTCAGATCTAGGCTGTAGCTGTCGTTCAACAGGACGCATTCGTTGATGCCCTGTAAAATTTCCTGGCGCATGGCCAAGGGGCGCAACAGCCTCATTTTATCGGCGGCCTTTTCAGACGTATAGCCCAAATAAAGCAATACCGCGAAGCAGTGCAAAGCGTTTTCAATAGAGATGGGATCCGAAAAGGGCAGCGTTACCTCTGTGACGGCATTTTGGTAGCAGAGTGTAAGGAAGCAACGTTTTCCTTCCGTCCGTTCGGATAGCACTTGCAAATTGGCCTCTTTTTGGCGCGACCAGGTAAAAACGGCTTTATTTAGTGTGCGGATGGTTTGATCGATGCGCTCATCGTCCCGACAATAAAGGATGACTTCTGCAAAGCGAAACAAGGCCAGTTTTTCTTCCAGCTTTTCCTGACGATTATTGAAACCCACATCGTGTGCGGTGCCAATATTGGTCAGCAGGCCAATAGTACAGTGGATAATGGGCGCCAGCTTGGCCATTTCTCCCTTCCGGGAAATACCGGCCTCAAAAATACCCAATTGGTGTTCCTCGGATAAAAGCCAGATGGAAAGGGGCACGCCAATTTGGGAGTTGTAACTGGCGGGCGTCCGGGCAATGGTGTAGTCGTCGGCCAAAAGTTGGTACAGCCATTCTTTAATGATGGTTTTTCCATTGCTACCTGTGATGCCGATCAGGGGCAGGGAAAATTGTTGTCGGTGCCAGGTGGCCAGGCGTTGCAGGGCAAGAGTGGTATCGGGGACGTAAATGAAATTGGCTGCCAGAAGAGGCATGTGTTTCTCGCTAGAAGGCAAAACAAAGTTACGTACCCCTTGTTTGTAGGCGTGCAATAAAAACTGGCTGCCGTCCCTGCGAGGCCCCTGGAGTGCAAAAAAAAGAGTCGTCGCTGCCGAAGAAATACGCCGACTATCTGTAGCCAGGTATTGGATAATAGAAAATTCCGGGGCATGTTGATCCAAGACCCCATCCATGATTTGTGCTACGTTTGAAATCAGCCATTTTTTAGCCATTACACATCAAAACCAATATCTCTTCGGTAATATTTTCCTTCAAACTGGATGTTTTCGGCATTTTTCAAAGAAGTTTGCACGGCCTCGGCGATGTCTTTTCCATAAGAGGTAATGGCCAATACGCGGCCACCATTGGTTTTGACCGCCTCGGCTTCTTTTTTTGTACCAGCATGGAAAACCAAGCTGTCGCTAATGCCTTCCAGCCCACTGATGGGTTTGCCTTTTTCATAATCGCCCGGGTATCCGCCAGAGACTAAAACAACCGTTGCGGCGGCTTGTGGGTTGATTTTTAATTCGTACTTGCCCAATTCCATGGCGTCGATGGCCAGAAAGAATTCTACCAGATCGTTTTCCAGGCGCGGAATCACGACTTCCGTTTCCGGGTCGCCCAAGCGGCAGTTGTATTCTATCACATAGGGCGAGCCATCGACGTTGATCAGCCCCAGGAAAATAAAGCCTTTATAAGCTGCCCCGATTTCATTCAAGCCCGTCAGCGTAGGGCTGATGATCCAATTGGCTACCTTTTGCATCATTTTTTCATCGACAAATGGTACGGGAGAAACGGCGCCCATACCACCTGTATTCAATCCGCTGTCTCCTTCGCCAATGCGCTTGTAATCTTTGGCAACGGGGAGTATTTGGTAGTTTTTTCCATCTGTTGCCACAAAAACTGAGAATTCAATGCCTTCCAAAAAGGCTTCGACGATTACTTTTTGGCTGGCTTCGCCAAATTTTCCGCCCAACATATCGCGAAAAGCTTCCTGGGCTTCTGCTGTGCTTTGGCAAATGAGTACTCCTTTGCCTGCGGCGAGGCCATCGGCTTTTAACACGATGGGCAAAGGATGCGAGGCCAAGTATAGCAAGCCCTCCTCCAAACTATCTTTGGTGAATTCTGCGTATTCGGCAGTGGGAATATCTCTTTCCAGCATGAATTGTTTGGCGAAAGCCTTGCTGCCTTCCAGTTTTGCACCTAGTTTGGAAGGGCCAATGACTTTGACCTGTTTTAGCGCTTCATCCTGTTGAAAAAAATCGTAAATTCCCCTTACGAGGGGTTCTTCTGGGCCGACTACGAGCATTGCAATATTTTCCTCTACTACCAGCTTTTTAAGCGCTTCAAAGTCGTTGGGGTCGAGTGCTACATTGGTGCCTAGTTGTGCCGTACCGGCATTGCCCGGCGCAATAAACAACCGCTCACAACGCGGACTTTGTGCCAAGCGCCAAGCCAGGGCGTGTTCCCGGCCACCACTGCCCAGTAACAGTATCTTCATTTAAAATACCATTTTGATTCGGGGGTAAAGATGGGAAAAATACTTTTAAAAGCTTAGTTTTGAAGCAAACTATCGGCTGGCACCAGCGGAGTGGGGGAGGCTACCACCAGCGACCAACCTGCGGATTCGACCATAAAACGAATAGCGTCAATCATTTGATTGCCTTGTTGGCTGGCTTCTTCGAGGAGGCCGCTTTCCTTTGCTTTTTCTGCAAGTACAGCCTTGGCGTTTTTGTTCAGGCGGTTGTAATCCTCTATGTCAAAGCTATTGAAAAAGCTATCCTCCAGGTTTTTGTACTCCGTATTGTGATCGATGGAAAGGATGCTGGGCTTGGGCAAATTGCTCAAGCGAATTTCGCGATTGGCGCTATCTACTTCTATACTCACCTTTTCCATATCGTAGCCGACCAGCACCGTACCATTTACCTTGATTATGGCTTGTTTGGAAAACTTCCAGGTGGTAGGTAAGGGCAAATACAGGGTGAATTGCCGGATATTGGTTTCATCGTATAATTCGGAAAATTGCCCCTCAACCGTTACCAACTTGCATACTTTTTGTATTTTTTCCAGCAAAACGGTGGAGTTGCTGCTTATTTGCTCTTCTACTTTCTTTTTATACAAACTGGTAGCTACCCAGTAGCCAATACCCGCCGCCGCGATTAAGGCTAGTAGGATCAAAGCGTTTTTTATCATGGCATGCTGTTGTTTTGAACTCGGAAGCGGGCAAAAAAATACCGCACAAGCATCGGGTAGTTTTGGACCCTCGAAAAAAAACAGGTTTAAGGTCGCTGTGGTGGTTCGGTAATCCCCTTGTCCTGAGTCGGAATCCCTGCAAAGAGGGACTGAGGCCCGCCCTAGTCACTTCAAATCAGTCCTTAATGTAATAAAAATGTAGAGTCAAAACATTAGATACTTGCACGGTAGCGCGACAGCTCTTACTAGCCGTCATTACCCACAAAGTACGGGGCTTTTTTCCAAGAAGGCAAGCCTTAGGATAGGTTTTTTTTTAGGGATATAGCAATAGCTCGCTATTTTTTTGAACTCATTCCCCCGCTTTGGTTTTGGCTTTGATGTCCAATTTCAGGGAAATGATGTGGGAAAAAGTATTTTCCTCACTGCCCAGGTCGGTAAACCCATAATCGATGTAAATGCTCGCTATTTTTAGGCCCAAACCGATAGAGGGGCGAAAAGTGAGCACTTCTTGATCGTCAAAATCTTTCTCCCGTTGAAACTGGCTGGCACCTACTCGCAAAAACAGGAATTGGCTATAATCCACTTCTAGCCCCAGCGCGGGATCAATGCTGAATGGGTCGGCAGAAATCAGGGTATTGCGTTGGCCATCGGTCGTGGTGGTCAAGTTCAATTCAGGATGCAAGCCGATTTGGCCCATTTGAAAAACTTTGCCGATACCCAGGATCAGTTGCGGTTTGGTGATTTC
Source organism: uncultured Saprospirales bacterium (assembly GCA_937864265.1). GTDB lineage: Bacteria > Bacteroidota > Bacteroidia > Chitinophagales > Saprospiraceae > CALMIR01. Next base: position 56,693 of record CALMIR010000167.1, read on the forward strand.
GACACTATTGATGGGAATTTCGTTGTTGGTCAGAGCCAACACTTCTTTTTCTGAATCCGTAAAATCAAAAGACCAAGCGTTGAAGGTGGTGGTGATGTCCTTGCCCAAGACGCCAAATTGCCAACCGCTTTCGCTTTGGTATTGCAAGCCCAAATCGATGCCAAAGCCCCAGGAATTGGCAAAGGGGCCTATTCTACGGTGCACTACTTTGACGTTTCCACCCAGTTGCAGGCGGCCCTTTTGCGTATTCAATCGCTGCGCATAGCTGAGCAAAAAGGCATAGTCGGCAGCAGAAAATTCGACGATGTTGTCGTAATTGATGCTGCCATCGCTCTCGTAGAGGCTGAGGGTATTGGGTATTTCATCGATGCCAAAACGAACCAGCGATATGCCCAGCCTGCGTTGCTTGTTGGCCATGGGAAGGGTAAGCCCCAGGTAATCAAATTTGCCAACGCCCCCGAACCACTCTGCGTGCATCGCACCGAGTTGCAGGCCGTTGAAATCGCTTAGGTTGGCCAACCCAGCGGGATTCCATACACCTGCGGTTACATCATCCACACTCGCTACCACTGCATTGCCCAGTGCCTGAGCTCTTGCGCCTACGCCAATGGATAAAAACTCATTGCTGTATTTTTGGCTATGACCTAAATAACCTATAACGCTCAGAAAGCAAAAGAGTAATTGTCTTTTCATCATCAATTTCAATGGATTTACCTTTTCCAAACGCAATATTAGCCAGCTAAGTGCATTTGTTAAAGCAAATCCTCGAAAATGTCGTCAAATGGGAGTCGGGCAGTAACGGAATAAAACCCTGGTACGGAATGGTTGAAAATATGCTTTCTTGCGTAGGGGCATCCACTAGTGTCGAGCAGGCAAAATGCCCTAATACGATATAAAACCTATCACTTTTCTCTGAAAAATGCTTAATTTTGAGTTTAAAGTTTATTTCACTTTGAAAGAGCCTTAGCGTATCGAAAGTGTTAGGTTAGTGGGACAAAAGGAGGTAATAGACCTAAACTAATAGGGAGAAGTCGAGGATTTTAATCTTCAATCAGGGGATAATCCATGAAATAAAGGCTATTGATCAGAGTGTTTTTAACATAGAATGAGCGTTTAGTAATGAAAACAAGAATTAGAATCGGCGCATTTACTTTTGGACGCAGGGGCATACGTTTGAGCCCTTGGCGGGGAGGTACGGGTTTTTCAATACCACTATTCAACCGGAATGCTCGCGCTTTTGGAAAAATTAAGCTCGGAATTTTCAGCTTCTATTTTAATGGCAAGTCCCCAAAATCTAAAATCAATAAGCCAATGCCCGAGTACATTCCTGAACTCAGAAAATCACATACTCAGGCATACGAGCCTTGGACAATTGAGGCTGACAAAAAACTGATATATCTATATCGTCAAGGAAAGACAGTTAAAGAGTTGAGCGTAATTTTTGGCAGGACTCAAGGGGCTATTCGTTCTCGTATTAAAAAACTCTTGTAACAATAAAAAGGCTACCAACCCTAAGTGCTTACTCCTAAACGATGTGCGGGACAGAGAAAGCGAAGCTCATTTTGTGGAAAAAGCAGGTAAGATCAGCTTGAATTATGGATAAAATTGTCCTTACAGGAAGTAGTGGAAGAATTGGGCGTGCTTTGCACTGGAGAAGCTGCCAAAAGTATCATGTTACTGGCATTGACCTATCACCATCGTCAGCTACATCCAAAATGGTAGATATTAGAAACTATGAACAATTATTAAGGAGTTTCGAAGGCGTGGATACTGTTTTTCATGCAGCAGCCCTACATGCGCCGCACGTGGGAATTGCCTCAGAAAAAGAGTTTTATGATATAAATGTAAATGCTACAGAAAAAATAGCTAAGGCGGCATTAGCATCTGGCGTTTCACAGATAGTATTTACCAGTACGACCGCATTGTATGGATATGCAAATTATGGAAGAGGAAAAGCAGCATGGATAAATGAACAGACCATACCAGAACCTAGAACTATTTATCATAAAACAAAACTGGAAGCTGAAAATATTTTAAAGGAATATTCAGGAAAAAACCTGGCAATAAGTGTCATTAGAATGTCCAGGTGTTTTCCCGAGCCTGTTCAAATGATGGCGGTTTACAGACTTTATAGAGGAGTCGATTACAGAGATGTAGCAGATGCCCACCTATTGGCTGGTCAGCTAAAAAAGAATAAACATTTTGATATTTATGTTATTTCGGCAGGCACCCCGTTTCTAAAATCAGACAGCCAATTATTATTTGAAAACCCGGAGGCTGTTATCCGTGAGCGACACCCGCTTTTGGCCAAGGAATTTGATAAACGGGGTTGGAAGTTCCCCAATTCCATTGACCGCTTATATGATTCCTCATATTCTCAGAAGATACTTGGCTGGCAACCAAAAAGGGGGCCGCTTGAAGTAATCAAACAGTTCGATAACGAAGACTTTGAAATACTCCCGCCTTCTTGATACAGAATATTGATTGGAAATAACATGGGGAAATTTAATCTTTAAATAACAAAGCATGGTCAGGGTAAGACTCCTTCCCACAATTCCACACACCACTTCCCGCGATTATCAACAAAAACAGCGCTAAAACCGCGCCAGCTTTTCCATCAGCAAGCCAGCAGGCGTATGCAGGCAAATTTGGTAAATGCCAGCGGGTAAAGAACCTGCGTTCCAGTCCATTTCATGAACGCCTTCATCCAGCCAACCCTCGTGCAATCCGGCCAATTTCCGGCCATTGATGTCGGCTACGTACAGTTGTACCATTTGGCCTTGCTTCAAGCTTAGGCGAACTTTGACGTCGGCTACGAATGGGTTGGGAAACACGGCAAATTCAAAAGGGTTTTCCGCTATCTGTGGGGTTGATGTGACGATAGAGGTGCCTTCTGTAATAAGGTATGAAGTATTCAGCGCCACATTTTCAAAATTTTCAACCAGCCCGCTTGGCCACCTGACGCTTAATTTATCAATAATCGGCGCATCGCCCAGTCCAAAATGCAGGATCAGGCTATTCTGACTGGCATAGCCGCTGCCCCCGCTCACTTCATCTATCTGTTTTTTGCCCCCTGCTTCTATGGTCACACGGGCACCAATGGCAGAGGCATTGCTCTCCACGCCGCGCAACTTAATTTTTACAAAATTGCCCGTATTGGGGTTTTGGTTAAGGAAGAGTTCATTGCCATCGTTGCCGCTATTGGCCAGCATAATATCCAATTTGCCATCCGTATTAAAATCGGCGGTCGCTACGCCATATCCGCCAAACATACTGGATATTGCGGAGTTTTCGCTGACGATGTCAAAAGTGATGTTGCCGTTATTGCGGTACAGCACATTGGGGTAAGGCGAAAAGTAGCTGTCGTTGCTGACATAAATATCCTGCCAGCCATCGTTGTTGTAGTCCAGAAAAGTTGTGCCCCAGCCCATACCGTAGTCATTTACTTCAACAGAAGCAGCTATATTGGTGAAGGTGCCATTTTGGTTGTTGAGCAGCAAAGCGTTGGCAAAAAGGTTGGTGATATAAATGTCCAGAAAGCCATCGCCGTTGATATCGCCACAATCTACGCCCATACCCTGGCCGGCAAAATTGGCATTGGAGCTAACCGAAACATTGGTGAAAAAGCCATTGCCGTTGTTGTTGTATAAAATATTGGCCTGGTTGCCATCGTGGGTCAGGTAGATGTCGAGATCGTTGTCGTTGTCGTAATCGAATAGCATAGCGCCCATTGCAATGCCATAATCATTGGCGCCAACTTCGTCAATGCGCTCCGTAAAAGTACCATCCCCATTATTGAAGAATAGGTAATTGGTCATATTGATATTGGCGACATAAATGTCGAGCCAACCGTTGTTGTCCAGATCACCCATTAAGACGGATCGGGTAGGAAAGATGCTATTGACTCCGGCATTGACAGATACGTCGGCGAAAGTACCGTTGCCTTCATTTCTGTAAAGTACATTGGGTTCGTCCCTGTTGCCGAGATAGAGGTCGAGGTCGCCATCATTATCTATATCGCCCCAAACACTCGTCGTCGTTGTACCGGGAAAGGCAACCCCTGCTGCTGCCGCTACATCCGTAAAAGTGCCGTTGCCATTAGATCGGTACAACAGGTTGGGGGCATTGTGCCGGGAAACGTAAATATCTTCTAGGCCATCGTTGTTGTAATCGCCAATAGCGACGCCGTAGTTTTTTCCTGTGTTGTTGATACCGCTGCTGATAGAGGCATTCACGAAATAAGCCGGTTGGGAAAGTCCCCATGAGCCAAGCACCAGGCAAAACAAAGTGTAAAGTAACTTTTTCATAAACAGGGTTTTAACAAGACTAAGATAAGGTGTATTGGGTGTTATATAAAACCCCAAAACCGGCATTTGGTTCTGCCAGAATAGGCGTTTTATCAGTTCGCTTGTCCACCATAGCTTTTACCTGCTATTTCCCAACAGGTGACAAACAGCGCTGCAATGACAGGCCCTAAAATAAAGCCAGATAAACCAAACCAGGCAATACCGCCTAAAGTAGAAAGTAATACCAAATAGTCAGGCAGTTTGGTATCGCGCCCTACCAGCATAGGCCGCAGAAAATTATCAACCAAACCAATCACTAAAGAACCTACTAAGAGCAATATGATACCCTTTGTATAACTGCCTTGTACCATTAAAATGATCACCGTAGGCCCCCAAATAAGGCCACTGCCACCAATAGGAAGGAGCGACAGCAGCGTCATGATTACTCCCCAAAACAAGGCGCCTTCTATGCCCAATAGGGCAAAAGTAACGCCGCCTATCGTACCCTGTATCAAGGCAACAATGACAGTGCCGCGCAATGTGGCCGTTACGACCGAATTAAAGCGAGCTATAAGTCGGTGCTCTCGCTCTGTGCCTAAAGGAACGGCATTGGTGATGGCTACCATGATTTCCCGACCATCGCGCAAGAAAAAATACAACATATACAACATGAAAAAAAATTGAATCGTGAGATTGACGGCATCTTTTGTATAGCCAAAAGCTTGGTCGGCCAATCCTCCGGCAATAGTAGAAGCTAATTGGCTTAGATCGTTGCGTATTCTATCCGTTGTGATGCCCAAATTGTTCAATTGCTGCTCTATTTTTGGGGTGTTCTGTTCGATGTAATCGGCAATAGCGGTTACGTTGTATTCGTTGGATTGGATTTTTTCGACAATGCCCTGAGCTTGGCCTACTAGAGATAGCAAGATCAGAAATACGGGGACTACAACCAGCGCTATGATCAATAAGCTGGTCAATAAGGCTGCGAGGTTGGCTCTGCCTTTCAGCCGCCAGCGCAGGATGCGGAAAAAACGCCGGAAAGTAATGGCCAATACTACGGCCCAAAAGACCGTGAAGATAAAGGGTTTGATAAGCCCAAAAAAGGCCATGCTGACTAGTAATAGCAGCAATAGGAAAAGATTTTGGCGTACTTGTTGGGCATGAGTTGTGGGCATAGTACGAGTATTTTCAACTCAAATATAGGTAAGGGATTTTGTAATTGATAGGCTTATGTACCGCCATTTTATTTTCCTAGCTTAAAATGAGGGTCAGATGGGAACGCTTTTAACATACTAACGAATGTTTGTTTATAAAATTTTCAAAAAAAAGGCCATTTGTTGATTAATTATTTGTAAAAAACCCTGCTTTTTAGAGATATTTTCAATTTATTTCATTTTTCTTGAAAAAAAAGTGATCAGAAATTTGCACCCCTTTATTTAAAGCTGTAGGTTTGTTGCAGATAAATGAATGTTGTTTTTCAACCCTCAATTTATTATAAGATGTTGTTCCCTAGCCGAAACGAATTTGCTCACTTTTGGTATTTTTTTTATGGTAAGCCATAAAAGGGGAATTTCTATGTACAAACGAAAAGAAATGCCCCTACTAAGGGGCTTTTTTTTTGACTCAAAAATATATGGATCACATGACTATGTTTAAAGCAGCTACCCAAGTAAAAGGTGAATACAAAAGCGACAACAACCACCGAAAGGTATTGATACAGGGCTATCCTGGCGCTTTTCACGAAATTGCCGCCCGATATTGTTTTCAACCAGAGGAAATTGAAATTGTCCCTGCTTTGTCTTTTAAAGAACTGGTGGCGGGTATCGAAAGCCAGCAAACGGCATCTATCGGGCTAATGGCTATCGAAAATACGCTGGCTGGAAGTTTAATGGACAACTATGAGCTGTTGGATAAGTCCAATGTGTCCATCACCGGCGAAGTACATTTGCGCATTAAGCAAAACCTAATGGCTTTACCTGGTCAACGCATCGAGGATTTGAAAGAGGTGCATTCGCATCCCATTGCATTGGCGCAGTGTCGCGATTTTTTTTCAAAATATCCCCACATCAGGCTGGTTGAAAAAGCAGATACAGCGCTTAGCGCACTGGATATTCAAAAGAATCAATGGAAGGGCATCGGTGCGGTAGCCAGTACCTTATCAGCTGAATTGTATGAACTGGACATCTTAGCCTCTGGGATCGAGACCAATAAAAAGAATCATACGCGATTTTTGGTTCTTGAACCACGAGCAGAGGCTGATGGTGAGAAGGATGCAGAAAAAATCTCCCTGAGCTTTTCTGTCAACCACGAATCCGGCAGCTTATATCGGGTTATGGCCGTTCTTTCAGCATACCATGTGAATATGACTAAAATTCAATCGGCGCCTATTATTGGACATCCTTGGGAGTACAAGTTTTTTGTGGACTTTGTTATGGAGGGCAATGTGAGCTTCCGCAATACAATTGAAGCCATCCGCCCACTGACCAACCATCTAAAAATACTTGGGGTGTACGACAAGGGAGAACACTTCGAATATTAATATGAAGCATACAACATCCAATCGGCCTATTATTGAACCAGCCAAAAGGTTGGGAGAAGTAACAGAATACTACTTTTCCAGAAAATTGAGGGAAATCGCTCAAATGAGAGCAGAAGGTAAAATGGTCTTGAATTTGGGCATAGGCAGCCCCGATTTACCGCCAGCCGCTAACGTGATAGAGGAACTTTGTACCCATGTCAATTACAATAATGTACATGGATACCAGAGTTATAACGGCATACCCGAACTGCGCCAGGCTTTTTCCAACTGGTACGAATGCTATTTTCAAGTAAACCTAGACCCGGAAAAAGAAGTCCTGCCACTTATCGGCTCTAAGGAAGGGCTGATGCACATCGCCATGTCCTTTTTGGAAGAAGGGGATGAAGTGTTGGTGCCAAATCCTGGTTATCCAGCTTACCGGGCGGTATCACAACTAGCCGGCGCTACCGTGGTAGAATACGAACTAAGTGAATCACATGGTTGGTTACCTGATTTGGATGCCTTAGACAAAGAAGATTTGAGTCGCGTGAAGATCATGTGGATCAATTACCCCAATATGCCTGTAGGAGTGCGTGCACAGCCTGCATTTTTTGAGCAAGTAGTACAGTTTGGCCGCAAGCACCGTATTTTAATTGTGAATGATAATCCATACGGATTTATCCTCAACGATCAATTGCACAGCATCTTAAAAGTGTCGGGTGCCTTTGATGTGGCTTTAGAACTCAACTCCCTGAGCAAATCGCATAATATGGCTGGCTGGCGAATGGGTGTTTTGGCAGGCCGCGAGGATTATCTGAAAATAGTGCTTCGTTTCAAGAGCAACATGGATTCTGGCATGTTTCGCCCATTGCAAATGGCGGCCATTCAAGCCTTGAACAGTACATCGGAATGGTATGAATCCCTAAACAGCGTTTACCGCGAACGCAGACAAAAAGTTTTTCAATTGCTGGATTATCTGGATTGCACCTACGATGAAGAACAGGTTGGGATGTTTGTATGGGCAAAAATTCCTGAAGCATATACCAATGGCTATGAGCTTTCAGACGAAGTATTGCAAGAAGCCCATGTTTTCATCACACCGGGTGGCATTTTTGGCAGCGCTGGTGACCGATACATCAGAATTTCGCTGTGCAGCGATGGGGCATTGTATGAGGAAGCGCTGAGGCGCTTAAAGCAAAAAGAAGCGGAAGAGGTATGAGAATTGCCGTGGTTGGAGTTGGGTTGATTGGTGGCTCTTTAGCCATCACCCTGAAGGAAAATGGGTTTGCACAGCACATCATCGGCGTGGATGCCAAGCAGGAAAACCTGGATAAAGCCATTCGTCGCCGACTGATTGACGAGGACAAATCGCTGGAAGCAGCGGTTGCCGCATCAGATATCATTATTTTGTCCACACCCGTAGATGCTTTGTTGCATTTACTACCCAGGGTTTTGGATCAGGTGGATCAGCAGGTGGTGATAGACGTAGGCTCAACCAAAAGCCGGGTATTAGAAGTGGTCGATTACCACCCCAAAAGAGGGCGTTTTGTGGCTACGCACCCGATGGCAGGAACGGAATATTCCGGTCCAGAAGCTGCTATACCAAAGTTGTTCGAGGGCAAATGCACCGTCATTATTGATCAGGAACAGAGCGATAAAGACGCGCTAGAGCGGGTTAGAAACCTGTACCAATCCATCCCCATGCGGATGGTCGAATTGGATCGGCAGGCACACGATTTGCACACGGCGTATGTATCGCATATTTCTCATATCAGTTCCTTTGCCTTGGCTTTGACGGTATTGGAAAAAGAGCGCGACGAGAGCCGAATCTTTGAATTGGCCAGTGGTGGTTTTGATTCTACGGTTCGTTTGGCCAAAAGTTCGCCGGATATGTGGGTGCCCATTTTTCGGCAAAACCGGGATAATGTCCTCGATGTTTTGGATGAACACATCAATCAACTGGCCAGGTTCCGCAGTTTGTTGATCAAAAAAGATTTTGAAACTTTTTACAGCCTCATGCAAGAGGCCAATCGAATAAAAAGGATACTTTCTTGAAATAAAAATCATTAAAAATTTGCATCATGAACATGACCTTTCGCCCAATTTTTGAAGAAAAGGCCAATAAAAGACCTTTCATTATTGCAGGGCCGTGCAGCGCAGAATCAGAAGAACAGGTGCTGGAAACGGCCAGAGGACTGGCTGATCAAAACATTGACTTGTTCAGAGCAGGCATTTGGAAACCCCGCACACGTCCCAATTCATTTGAGGGCGTAGGCTCTATCGGCTTGGGCTGGTTGAAACGGGTAAAGGAGGAAACAGGCCTGAAAGTTACGACTGAAGTAGCCAATGCCCAGCATGCCTACGAAGCACTAAAATATGGCGTGGACGTATTGTGGTTGGGGGCTCGCACGACTGTTAACCCTTTTTCTGTACAGGAGGTGGCCGATGCGATCAAAGGCGTGGACATTCCCGTTCTGATCAAAAACCCGATCAACCCGGATCTGAGCTTGTGGATTGGTGCCATTGAGCGAATTTACAATGCAGGAATCACGCGCATAGCTGCCATACACCGGGGTTTTGCCTCTCATGGCGACACCAAATACCGCAATGTGCCCTATTGGCAATACCCGATTGATTTGAAAAGACAGTTTCCTGATTTACCCATCATTTGCGATAATAGCCATATTTGTGGTAGGCGGGACATCCTCCAGGCCGTTGCCCAGAAGGCGATGGATTTGAATTTTGATGGCTTGATGACGGAAGTACATCCCAACCCGGATAAGGCCTGGAGCGATGCCGCACAACAAATTACGCCTGATCAGTACCGGGATTTCATTGCTAATTTGGTTTTGCGCAAGCCCAATACCGATGATATGGAGTACCAGGAAAACATCGATCACCTGCGCCACGAAATAGATGAACTGGACGAAGAACTGATCACTTTGCTGGCAAGACGCATGGGCTATTCTGAAAAAATTGGCGAATACAAGAAAAGAAACAACATCGCCATTCTTCAGTCCAGTCGGTGGAACGAAATTTTGGAACGCTCCTTGGTCAAAGGGCGCATCAAGGGCCTAAGCGATGATTTTGTAACGACTGTTTTGAAAGCCATCCACCAGGAGTCTATCAATCACCAAGCTAAGGTGATGAACCAGAGCAGTGTAGAGGCATAGGACCTTTCGTTAGTTATTGCAGATACACATAAAGCCCTGTCCAGTATTGAGTCAGGGCTTTATGCTTGTAGAGGCTTGCTATGTTACATTTCTTTTATCCTGACTTTGTTGATACCAATAAGGGTAAAACTTTGATACAACTTATCTTTACGATTTTCTAACACTTCTTTTACTTTATTGATTTTATCATTAATGGATACTCCACTCAGTCTCAATAAGATTATCCCTTTACTCGGCTTTTTCAATCTGTAAGTCAATTCCCCAAAGTCTTTGTCTTCTGTTATCAAAATGGCGTTCAATTTGTTAGCCAACTCCAACACCTCTTCATCTGTAATCCCCGCATGGGTTTCGATTACAGCTTCTACATCATACTCGCTCAATCTAAGGGATTTTACCAACCGAAAATCAACGCTCTCATCAGCTAAAAATTTTTTCACTTTGTTTTTATGACGCCAACAAATAGACTTCTTCGTTCCTTATCTGATCTACCGCATAAGACAGACAGGCATAAATATGTTCAACTTTAATCGTTGGATATGATTCTAATAATACCTCTATGGGTTCTCCAAACGAAAGTTTTTCCAATACAATATCAACGGGAATCCTAGTTCCTTTCAGCACTGGTTTCCCATACATGACTTCAGGATTTGACCCTATATAATTTCTCCAATCCATATGGTTTCATTTTTTTATGTAATACTTTACAGTTCCGCAAAACCTAGCTTGATGGCTATTTGTTGCCTTTTACTTCCCACGCACCTTGTCTCACCCAAACACTTGCCAATTTTAGCTTTCGATTTCAAAATAAAGCATAGGTTCTTCCATGGAAAAAATATTCAACCACTAAACTGCACTATGTATTATGATGCAACTCACAGGCATCTTTAATGAATGCAATTTGTTTGGCGGTAATATTTTTCACCTTAGATTTTACACAAATTTAAGGTCTTTTTATTGTTTTTCAAAATAGGTAATACTACATCGTCTTCTCGTAAAAGATGTTATTCAAATACCTACAAACAGCTGTTTTTTATTATCCTGCTTATTCCTCTATCCAAAAGAACTTGACCGATTTTGGGGTAAAGCCCAGCAATTGGATGGAGGCAGGTTGTTTAACGATTTGTATGGGCGCTGTTTGATTGGAACTGCTTTTGCTGATCCCTGTAAAATCAACTTCTGCTTGAAAGTCTTTCGGTTGAATAGAGTCAAAGCGGCTCAACCCCAATTTAAACTGCACGGTAATATTTTCCGGGAAAATGCGAATGCTGTCTGTACCACTTTTGTGAACAATTTTCAATGGAACAAATAAGGATTTTTCCGTAAAAGGTTCTACCTCAAGTTGCATCTGCACCGTAGGTGTATTGAGTTCCAGGGCATAATCGGGCGATTTGAGTTTTAAATTGGTTCTGACATTTGACTTCAAGTCGGTCAAGCGTATAGAGTCGCTGGCCCAAAAGGTAATGGCTTTCACAAGAGATGCAGGCCCTGAAACTTCAACCGAATCGGGCTTCAAAATCGGCGCCTGTTTGAGGTGAAAATCTGGGGCAAATGCCAGATCGGCGCTCAAGGCTATGGGAACTTTACGGCTAAGTTTGTCTTCTGCCTTTAAAGTAACCTGGTCATAATTGATTTCACCAATAGCTATCCCATCACTGCGCAGGTACTGCTTGATTTCATGGCGCAGTTGGTTGATATTCAGCGTCATTTCCTCAGTACCATTTAGTGGCAAAACTAGCTTGATAGTTTTGTGATAAAAATAATCAATAGCCAAATCCCAACCCAAGCCACTCAATTCTACGGTCATATCGTCGGGCGGGCGCTTAGACAAAGCCTTGTCTTGTGGGAGCGGAACATAAAACTCTACCTCTCGTGTCGTTTTATAGGGATTGGAGAGCTTGACAATCAGCCAAAAGATAAGGGCTATCACAAAGCAAACCATTAAGATAGCCCTGTCTTCGTTCAATTGAAACGGATGATTTTTAGTTCTTTTCCGGTTCATTCACTTTGATGAATGCTTGCGTCATTTCCTTGGAAATAGCGTTTTTGGTTACACGAATATAGGTTTTTACCCCTACTTCTAGTGTAACGATTTGGTCTTCTATTTTATTGATTCGACCAATAATGCCGCTGGCTGTGACCACTTCTTCTCCTTTTTCCAAAGCGTCCAAAAAAGAGTTTTGTTCTTTTTGTTTCTTTTGCTGTGGCCGAATCATGAATAGCCAAAAGATGGCGATCATAGCCACTAAAAAGACCATGTTCATCCAGCCTGCACCAGAAGACTGCAATAATAAAATTTCTGAAATTGTTGTCATATCACTATTGATGTTGGATTTTTTAATTAATTATGCCTATCGCCTCTCCATCGCTTCCTCGATTGCTCAAAGCCAAGCCTTATACCTAGCCATCAATTCCTCCTTGCCCGACGACGAAGGAGGCGGGAAAACTTAGCCTACCGCCCTGTCATCTACTACTCCTTCGACCGCACAAACCCCTTCAACATCACTTTGGTTTCTGAAGGATATGTATTGGCAGTGATAGTAATGGGCTTGGTTTGTGCATTGGCTTTATTGGTGGAGTCAAATTTGACTTTGATCTCGCCCGATTCGCCTGGCGGAATGGGATCTTTTGGCCATTCCGGAACGGTACAACCACAAGTAGATCGCGCTGCACTGATGATCAAAGGCACTTTACCTGAATTGACAAATTTGAACGTGTGGTTGACCACCGCGCCTTCGTCCACCTCGCCAAAATCATACTCCGATTCCTCAAAACTCATTTTTGCTACATTTACTGTATCGGTAGGAGCAGATGCGCTGACCGGGTTGCGGATAATATCCGAGTTTTTGATAGCTCCTTCACTTTTGATTTCCTCGAGTGTTTTTTCTGATTGCGCTTGTGGTTGATCACTACCTTCGCATGCAAAAATTACAGCAATGACCAATGCCATTGCCAAAGACTGAAATAAAATTCGATTGATTTTCATAGCTGAAATACTTTTTTTCAGAATTCGCAAAACTAATAAATACATTTGTAACAACACAAATGACAATTTAGGTGATTGTAGCGGATAAAGAATTTCAGCGCATTTATCTGGTGGGTTTTATGGGCAGCGGCAAAAGTTACACCGGCAAATTGATGGCCAAAGAACTCAATTGGCAATTTGTCGATCTAGACGATTGGCTAGAAACCCACTTAGGTATGACCATTGCAGCATATTTCAGTCAACAAGGAGAGGAGGCTTTTCGGCGGCAGGAATCGGAAATCCTGCGGCAGAGCATTCAATTTGAAAACACCGTTATTGCCTGTGGTGGCGGCACGCCCTGTTTTTTTGATAACATGGACTGGATCAATGCACATGGCCTCAGCATCTATATCAATATTGATCCCGAGCTTATCGCAAAACGCCTGCAAGGAGAGATGGAGAAAAGGCCTCTGCTTCAAGGACTTACCCAGGAAGGGCTGCTTGACTTTATTCAAGAAAAGATAAAATACCGGGAAGCATTTTATCGAAAAGCCGATCTAACCTTAGCGGAATGGGTGAAAATAAATGGCGCCACCAATACATACACATGATCGTCCAATCAGCTACACTGGCCGGTATTGACTTTGGCAGCCAATTGGCTGGTACGACGGTCATTGCCTTTCTGCAAAATCAAGCGGTGTGCTTTGCGCAAAGCAGCAAGAAAAAATCAGCTGACACCTTCATTTTGGACTGGGTTGAAAACTTGCGTCCCACACTCATCGGCATAGATGCTCCGTTGAGCCTCCCGGGGGTGTACCAATTGGGAAATCCATACGAAGATTACCATTTTCGGGAGGCCGATCGTTTGTTAAAGGCGATGTCTCCTATGTTTTTGGGTGGGCTTACGGCTCGTGCGATGCAACTAAAAACCCAGTTGAGTAAGCAATTTTCTACTCAAATTATAGAAGTATATCCCGCGCAACTGATTATAACTTTACAACTGCCAGCCACGTATTACAAAAAAAAACATTCGGAAATTGCTCCTATGGTAGCGCAGCTACAAGAGCTGTACCCTTTTTCATTTAGCGCGGAATCAGTGTTGACCTGGCACCATCTGGATGCCTTATTGGCCCTGTGGAGTACCTGGCGTTATCAGCAAGGAAATAGTCTTTGTTTTGGAAATCAGGAAGAAGGTGTTATTATTGTCTGAGAAAGTGATGTTCAAACATGGCTGTCAAAACGAGTATTCCATTTTATCTTTTTCGTTTGCATTTGTATGCGCAGCATCAGCTCACGATACCAATGAGCGATATAGGCGCTTTACGCATAGGCCATTCAGCGCAGAGCATAGCCGAAGCCTGGCGCGATGCGTTTCAACAAAAGGTACTCAATCGAGGGCATTTTGGCTTACTACTACAACACCAACATGACCCAAATTTTTTAAAAACCAGTGTTGAAGTCCACTTTTCCGCTTCATCTGATGGCTATTCCTTCCCAGCTTTCGATTTGGAGTTTGATGCCTACTACACTCAACAATCCAAAGGGTATTGGGGTATGATTCCCGTATTAGGGCTAGAATGCTTTGGCGAAGATTTAGACAAGCTGCGCTCCAAATTGGTGGAGGCGGTGCGCTTGGATTTTTTGCGCAAAAAAAGGCTATTGGCGGTGCAAGACATAGTATCTTGTATCTGGTATAAAAAAGTTGAACTCCTTCAGAAAGAGGTCAGCTTGATCGCTCCTGGTTTGAAGGAATTGGAAAGACTGCGGGAGCAGCCCGAAAAAAAAATATTGCCACTAGCGGCTCGCCTCCTTGAAGTGAAAGAACAACAAGCTTTCTATCTGGATAAAGAATTGGAGCAAATTGTCAAACTATTAAAAGGCAAATTCAATAAAAACACCATTTTGGTAGGCTCGAGCGGGGTGGGCAAAACGGCACTAATCAATGAACTGAGCCGATACTGCAAAAAACATAAATTGTCTTATCAAATTTGGGAAACGACCGCTTCCACACTGATCAAAGAACTGATGCGCGATACGGGCTGGCAGGAAAGCTTATCCCAGCTTTGTCAGGAGTTAAAAGGCACTTCTAATATCCTGTTTGTACGCAACATCATGGAACTTTTTGAAGTGGGAAAATACGAGGGCAACAACGTTAGTATAGCAGAATACCTGCGCAATTACATCAGCCGGGGAGAAATCATTTTGTTTTCCGAATGTACTGCCGAAGAAAAGGCAGTCATTGATATTACAGCACCGGGCTATTTGCAACTTTTTCAAACGGTTTTTCTGGAAGAACGACCTGAAGCGCAATTGGAGCAGGTGATTCTCAGCAAGGCCAAGCAGATGGCCCGATTCAAAAAAGTAAACATTGAGGAAGATGCTATTAAAGAGGTGCTGAGGTTGCATCAGCGATTTACCCCCTATTCGGGGATGCCCGGCAAGCCGATCCGATTTTTGGAAAGCCTATTGATCGACAAGCGCTCGGCAGCTCATAACCGACCGGATGAAGCCGTTCAAGTGAGCCGCTCTGAAATTATCCAGCGCTTTGCGGAAGAGTCCGGCATGCCTGTTTTTATGATCGATCCGGCCATTCCATTGCACCCGGATGTGATCAAAAATAGTTTCAGCCAGCAGCTTTTTGGACAGCAACAGGCCGTGGAAGGGGTAGCAGATATGCTGGCATCGGTCAAAACGGCACTCAATCGCAGTGGAAAACCCATTGCTTCTTTCCTTTTTGTGGGGCCAACAGGAGTAGGTAAAACAGAGATGGCCAAGCTGCTGGCAGGCTTTCTATTTGGCCACCAGGAGCGTTTAACGCGCTTCGATATGAGTGAGTATGCCGATGCCTTTTCCCTAGATCGCCTGATTGGCAGTCCGTTTTTCCCGGATGGAATACTGACGGCCACGATCAAAAAAGAGCCTTTTGCGGTGCTGCTTTTTGATGAAATAGAAAAGGCAAGCCCTGCTTTTTTCGACTTGCTCTTGCAAATACTGAGCGAAGGCCGCTTGACGGATTACAAAGGCAAGGTGGTCAATTTTTGCAGCAGCGTCATCATTATGACCTCCAATATAGGGGCACAGCGCCTGAAGGCACAACGCATTGGCTGGTCGGCGGAGGACGCACAAACGGCTGTGATCGCCCATTTTATATCGGAGGTAGAGCGGTTTTTTAAACCCGAATTGGTCAACCGCATTGATAAGATTGTCCCTTTTGTACCCTTAAGCCGGGAAGTAGTGCGGCATTTGGTGGATCGGGAAATGGAAAAAATCAAAAATAGGGAAGGAATCAAATATCGGAAAGTGCACCTCAACATCCCGGATGCGGTCATCGATTTTTTGGCGGAAAAAGGCTATGACGATCGGTATGGCGCCAGGCAATTGCAACGGGGGATGCGGGAACAATTGCTGATACCTCTTTCTAAAGCGCTAAACGAAGAAGAATTTGACGATCAGTTGGATGTTGCCATTTACCTGGAGAATCAAAAGATTGCCATTGATGTACGTTCCAATGAGTTGAGCTTTGAATTGCTGTTTGAAGCATTTAGCCGCATCAGTTTTGCCGATGGAGCAGGAGAACTGCGCAGACAGGTACAGGCCATGATGGACGGCGCTTTTTACCGACAGTTGCTCAGCGAACTGGACATACTGGAGGAAAAGAAAAAGAAAGACGAAGCCAAATTTTGGGAGAATATCCAACAAAGTAACCGCTACAATTATTATCTGGATACCCAATTGAAATTGGAAGCCTTAAAGAAGCAGATCGATAGACAAGAAGAAGCGCTGGCACTTTCTTGCCTTGAGTTGAATACGTACAATCCGCAATGGGTGCAGGATTTGGAGCAATCAGAACAGGCGTTTTTGGAACTTAAACTGGAAACCTTCAGCCGGCTGAATCCCAAATCGGGTATTTGCCATTTTGCCATTTATGGCACTTACTTGGAAGCGATGGTTGATTTTTATGTCCAGTTGTTTGAATTTAAAAACATCCTGTTTGAGGCACAGAGTGTGTGGTTTAGAGAAAGCTATTACAACGAAGAAACGCTCCTTACCAAGCCCGATGGCAGTTGGCTGAAAGGAAAACGCCGGGAATACATTAAGAAAGCTTTCCACGCAAGTGATGCAGTGGCTTATGAGCCTGAAAAACAAGATGATGTTTTGTATGGAATTGAATTTGCGCTGGCAGGCGATGCCGTTTATTTGTTGCTCAAAGAAGAAGCGGGTGGGCATCGGGTATTTGTCAATGAACAGGTGCATCACAATTATGTGCTCGTTGTGGAAAACGATAGCTTCAAAACTCCGGAAAACATTCATCGCAAAGATTTTTATACCAAAACTCCCATCCGGCGCAGTATCACCCCCTTCTCGGTCAAGGATTCCACCTACAAATGGCAGCGCGAATACAACAAAAATGAGCTATTGAGCCTTTTAATAGAATTATTGGATGAAAGACTTAAAATCAACTTGGATGTTGCCATTCTATAAAATCACCAAAGCAAGTTATTTGCTGCTCTCTTCTCTGTTTTCTTTTTGCGGCCATGCAGTGGCGCAGGAAAATGATACGGCTACCCTGTATTATTACTGGGTAACCTTCACCGATAAAGCCGATTCGCCTTATTCCATCGACGATCCGGCCGCTTTTCTGTCTCCGAGGGCTATTGAAAGGCGCGAAAAGCAAGGCATCCCCATTACAGAGCAAGACATCCCCGTCAATCCGGCCTATCTGGCTGCCATTCGCAATTCGGGTATTCAGATATTACACCGCTCCAAATGGTTCAACGCCGCCACCGTTATTTGTAGTAAAAAGGAAGAAAAAATCCTGGAAAAGCTACCATTTGTCAAAGAAGCACAGTACGTAGGCCGGGTGTTGGGTACCAAATCTGGGCCACCTAAGTTTAAAATGGATTCCCTATTGAGCAAACCGGTTGAAGGTAAGCCCTACGGGCACGGACAGGCTCAAGTCGAATTGCTAAAAGGGGAGCGATTACATCAACTCGGCTACCGGGGCAAAGGGATTTATGTGGGCGTATTGGATGGTGGGTTTACGGGTGTTGATGTGAGCCCTTTTTTCGACAGCTTGCGCCAAAGCGAGCGCTTGCTGTTTCCCCGCGACTTTGTGGATGCGGATGATTTTCCTTACGAATCCAGCTCCCACGGCACCAAGGTGCTTTCCACGATGGCAGCCAATGTGCCGGAAGTTTTTGTAGGTACGGCGCCATTGGCCACTTATGTCGTGATCAAAACCGAGGATACGCGCAGCGAGCAGCGCATTGAGGAATGCAATTGGGTAGCCGGCCTCGAATACGCCGATAGTTTGGGCTTGGATATTGTCAACTCATCCCTCGGCTATACCACCTTCGACGACAGAACCATGGATTATGAATACAGCGATTTGAATGGCAAGGTGTCGGTGGCCTCCCAAGCGGCAGATATTGCCTTTGAAAAAGGCATGATCGTGGTGACTAGTGCAGGCAATGAAGGCAGCTCAAAGTGGAAATACATCGGCATTCCCGCCGATTCTGAAAAAGCGTTTTCCATTGGCGCTACCAACATCAATGGTACCAAAGCAGGGTTCAGCTCTTTTGGACCTTCAGCGGATGGCCGGGTCAAGCCCGATGTGGCCGCTCCCGGCTCTTGGGTGACGGTAGCCGATGCCGTCTCTTTCCGAATAAGCACGGGATCAGGTACCTCCTTTGCATCGCCCATCGCCTGTGGCTTGGTGGCTTGCTTGTGGGAAGCCTTTCCCGATATGAACAACCAGGAAATACTGGACGCTATTCGCCAAAGCAGCCATCAATACGAGCAACCCGATTACGAATTGGGCTATGGCATCCCCGATTTTGAGAAAGCTTACCAATTGCTGCAAGCAAAAAAGGAACTGAGGCAACGCCCCTAGCGCGCGTTGGTGGAGTCCATTTGTGCCGACTCGTGTCAAACGCGAAATGGGGCAAGCCAGGGGCTTGTCTAAAAAAACGTGTGCAGCGCTTGCTTTTTCAATGTTTTGCTGCTACATTTGGTTGGAACATTAAGGTCTAGCTGGGGGTTGCTCAAAAGCTTGGCTTTAAGCCCAGCAAACAAATCCTTAAATCAAGATGGTATAGAATTAATGTATTGATAGTCCGTTTTTTATGCCCTATTTTGCTAAGTGAGAAACAAAAGACGCGAATGATTTTATTCAACTAACTTTTATACATGATGGAAGCAGTCATGCCCATGCTTTTTGCCACCGTAGTAGGCTTTACCCATGCATTTGAAGCAGATCATCTGGTGGCAGTCGGTAATATCGTAACCAAAAGAGAAAAACTCTTACTAGCTATCAAAGATGGCATTTATTGGGGTTTGGGCCATACTTCAACCATCGTATTGATTGGGTTGCTGATTATCATAGGCAAGGCCACTTTTTTGGATGGTTATTTTGTTTACTTTGAAGCGGTGGTAGGAGGCATGCTTGTGCTTTTGGGGATACACCGTTTGTATCAGTTTTACCAACACCGGAATAGTCCCCATCATTTGATGGATCACCAGCACAGCCATCATTTGGCTTATGGCGTGGGCTTGGTACATGGATTGGCTGGTAGTGGCGCTATGATTTTACTGGTCATGAGCAATATAAAGGGCAGTATGAATAGTATGATCTACCTCCTGCTTTTTGGGCTTGGGTCGGTAGTGGGCATGCTGGTAGCCGCCGGAATATTAGGATTGCCGTTTTCAAAAAAGGTACTAGATAAGCCATTTTTTCAATGGGCATTGATCTTGTTGTCCTCCTTGTTGTGCATCTTTTATGGTGCTTATGTCATTTGGGAAAATATTGCCTAAAGAATCATGGCGGAATTACTGCAAAAACTGAACGAGCGAGGCATTCAGGTGCTAAAACAAACGGAGCGAGAATATTTGCTAGAGCTAGACTACGTGATAGAAATAGAAGGCAATGAGCTTTTTAAGCTGCTGCAAAACGGCTATGTCATTGCCCCTTTTGACGATATAGACGAGTTATGTGATTTTATACTTATGGACAAACAGTTGCATGAAAAAGGTTGAATTGCATATCATCGCATTGGCGGAAAGCGAGTCCAGCCCCGGCAATTATGCCCTAATACTGGAAGAGCAGGTAGGAGGGCGCCGCCTGCCCATCCTTGTCGGCCCCTTTGAAGCCCAGTCCATTGCCATCAGTTTGGAGCGCATGCAACCTAATCGCCCCTTGACCCACGATCTTTTTAAAAATACCTTGAAACTACTGGGTGTAAGCTTAACGGAAGTCATTATTTCGGATTTGGTGGAGGGCGTTTTCCATGCAACCCTCATTGGCAAAAAAGAAGACCAGTCAATGCTCTCCATAGATGCCCGTTCCTCCGATGCAATCGCATTGGCCGTGCGCTTTGATTGCCCCATTTTTACCACAGAAGCTATTTTGGAAAAAGCTGGATTTCTGCTCGATAGCCCCAGCAAAGCCTTCATCAGCAAAAGAGGACAACTTTCTGACTATTCTTTGGAAGAACTGGAGCACATGCTCCAACAAGTTGTCGCAAAAGAGGACTATGAAAGTGCTGCCAAAATTCGGGAGGCAATCCGGAAGAAGAAGGGGGGGTAGTGGCTGCATAATTACAAGACACTTACACACCCTGCATGTACATGGCTGCATTTCCCACAACCCCCTTTTATCCTGGCTTGCTACTCAAAAGGAATGAACAAGGGCAAACGCGCTTGTACTCCTGTTTGATTGGACACCATTTCTTTGATTTGAGACCAATAGGGGTAATAACTGCCCAACTCAGCCTGCAATAGCTTGTCGGTACTTACCTTTTCCATACCAAACCATTCTTCCAGCATTTGCTGCCAGGGGTCTTTTACTTTCGGATAACTGGTAATTCGATAAGATGCCAAGCTAGCCAACTCGGCGGCTGATTCAATGGCTCGATTCAAGTCGCCGATTTGATCAACCAAACCAATTTCCTGTGCTTGCTGGCCCGTCCAAACGCGGCCTTGGGCAATTTGATGTACTTCCTCTTTGCTTATTTTGCGCCCTTCGGCAACCCGGCTCAGAAAAATATCGTACATGCTCTCTGTGCGCTCTTGCAGCAGAGCACCTTCTGAAGCAGAAATAGGGTAGAAGGGCGTGATGCCTTCAGCGTATTGGGCGGTTTTCACCGTATCGAAGGCGATACCTAGCTTATCGTTTAACAATTCTGCTGCGTTGGGAATCATCATAAAAACACCTATCGAGCCAGTTAAAGTGTTGGGCTGCGCAAAAATGGAATCGGCAGCAGCCGCGATGTAATAGCCGCCCGATGCCGCATAATCGCCCATAGACACCACGATAGGGATGCCTTTGGCTTTGGCCAAACTCAGCTCGTACCAGATGTTTTCGGAAGACAAAGCACTTCCACCCGGGGAGTTTACCCGCAGTACAATGGCCTTTATGCGGTCGCTCTGTCTGATTTCCCGAATGAATTCCACGTATTTGTCGTCGCCCACACTGCCCGGATCGCCCTCGCCATCGACGATGGTACCTTCCGCATAAATCACCGCTATTTTGTCTTTTATTTTGAAATCAGTATCATCGGCCATGGTGGCGTGGTAGCTTTCCAGCCCGAACAGCTTGATTTTGTCTTTTTCTTCCAAGCCGAGTTTTTCTTTCAGCAGCTTGATCGCATCGTCGCGGTAGCCCACTTTGTCGATCATGCCCATTTCAGCGGCTTGCATGGGGTTTAGTCCAGTGTAATTATTGGCCATGTTTTGTAAATCGGACAGCGGAATGTTTCGGCTTGTAGCGATGTCAGAAAGGAAGTGGGCGTAAATTTCATTGATGTATTCCCGAACCTGAAAGCGATTTTCTTCACTCATTTTGTCAAGTCGGTAAGGTTCAGTAGCGCTCTTGAACTTGCCCGCATAATAAATCTGCATTTCCACCCCAATTTTATCCAACATATCCTTGAAAAAGGGAATCTGGGCGGAAAAGCCCCGCAGGTCGATCATACCTAAGGGGTTGGCATACAGCTCATCGGCGGTGGAGGCTAGGTAGTAGGCACCTTGAGAGTAGTAATCGGAATAAGCGATGATGAATTTACCTTCCGATTTAAAATCGAGCAGAGCTTCCCGCAACTGGGCTGCTGTGGCTAAACCCGTGCTGGGCAGCGATTCCAACTCCAGGAAAACACCTTTGATATTGTCGTCGGTTTTGGCTTTTTTCAGGGTATGGAGTATCTCCTGTAAGCCTAAAATTTCCTGCTGTTGAAAATCGAAGGGATCCATTTGCAGGTTGTTGGTTTGCTCAGGAATGAGCTGGTCAAAAGTGAGGTGCAAAATGGAATTGGGACTTACTTTTTCAGGCTTGTCTGCCTGTAATGCCAAACTGGTAATCACCGCGCCTCCAATAATGGCGATGACTAAAACTGCTAAAAATATGCCCAAACAAGAGGCAAGTACCGATTTGAAAAACTGTCCCATTTATTGAAAAGTGTTTTTGTGCTTATAAACATACTGAACCCAAGCAAATGTACAAATGCGATGACCTATTGTTCGGATTATTCGATAAAGGCCGGGTTTTTATGGAAAAAGGGAAGCAAATTTGTATTTAGTCCAACAAATTTAGATTTTGGAAAAAGTGACTTATCTTAGCAATTCGTTTTACCTTGCCGCCTGATTTGAGCAAATTTGCTGTGGCTCAATGGCAAATACCAATATTATTCTATGAGAACTTTTCCCAAATCCTTGGCCAAAGCGCTTTTTAGTGGCTTGTTATCCCTCTTTTTTACCCAGCAATTGTTGGCGCAGCCATTAGAGGTGACCAATGCGCCGCCCATCACCCCGGATAATTTGATTACCAACGTTTTTCTTGGAGAAGGCGTGGAAGTCATTGATGTGCAATTTGAGGGCGACCCCAATGCGGTAGGCTTTTTCAAAAATGCGGATGACGAAATTGGGATAGAAAGGGGCATCGTCATGAGTACAGGTAGGGCTGTAGGGCAAGGCTTTAATCCGGGAGTAGAAGCTACGGGCGGCCAGCAATCCAGTGCTACGATGGCTTCTAATATTAATGATTTGGATTTAATGGCCATCGGTGGAGGCGGGCCGAGCACTATCAATGATGTGTGCCGCTACACCATTACCTTTATACCCATTGCGGATACCCTTCGTTTTCGTTATGTTTTTGGTTCAGAAGAATACCCGGAATATGTGTGTTCCGATTTCAATGATATTTTCGGGTTTTTCATCAGCGGACCGGGTATCAGCGGCCCTTTTCAAAATAATGGGGCAAACATAGCCCTCATACCAGGTACAAATTTGCCGGTGAGGATCAATAACGTGAATCCTGGTGTAGTTGGTGCCAACGGCACTTTGGGTAATTGTACCCCCCCCAACGGCACTTTGGCTTTTTCAGAGTTTTACAATACCAATACAGGTACCTTCAACCAACCAGTTTTTGACGGATTCACGGATGTGTTTACCGCAGAGGCCATCGTCATGCCTTGCAGCACCTATACCATCAAATTGGTGATATGTGATTTTGGCGATACGGGTTGGGATTCCGGGGTTTTTCTGGAGGCCAAAAGCTTCGGTACGGGTTCGTTGGATGTAGAAGCGACTACGGTGAGTTTGGATGGCACCTTAGCAGAAGGCTGCGACCCAGCTATGCTGACTTTTTCTTTGCCTACAGTTGTCGAATCGGATTTTCCTATTGATTATAACATTATTGGAACGGCAGAAAATGGCGTGGACTATTCTTTTATTCCACCAGACCTGTTCATCCCGGCAGGCGATAGCGTGGTCAGCATGCCCATTTTTGCCTTTGAAGACTTTATGGATGAAGGCTTGGAATCCATTATGATTGATGTACAGCGCGACGTGTGTAATCGCGATACTTTTGTCATTTACATTCGGGAAAATCCCCTGCTGCCGCCCGATTTAGGAGCAGATACCACTATTTGTGAAGGAGATAGTGTGCAATTGGATGGCTCGCTACCGATTGTACTGCCGCCACCGCCCACCTTTAGTAATACAACACCTTTGCAAATTCCTACTTTTCCGGGAAATGTTACCTTGTTTTCTGAGATTGATGTATTTGGAGTCATACCGCCCAATTTGGGGCCAGGTGTTATCCAGTCCATCTGCATAGATAGTTTGCAACACGGCTGGATTGATGATTTGGACTTGTATCTAATTACGCCCGGAGGGCAGTTTATTGAGTTGACTACCGATAACGGTGGCAATGGCGGCAATGGTTTGGGACCGGATTATTTCATCAACACCTGTTTTACCCCAGAAGCTACAGATATCATCAGCTTCAATGGGCAAGCGCCACCTACTGCGGTACCTTTCACGGGCGATTGGCAGCCGGAAGGCGTTTGGGAAGACTTATATGGCGAAGATAAACCGACCAATGGTACTTGGCAACTACAAATTACGGATGATCAGCAAAGTGTAGGCGGCACGCTGTTTAGCTGGACGATCACGTTCAATCCCGTTTTTCAGGTGGAATACCAATGGACGCCGGCTGATGGCTTGAGTTGTACCGATTGCCCCAATCCGGTAGCTACGCCTACCACAACGACCACCTATTACTTGGAGGCCACCGATTCTTATGGATGTTCGGTATATGATACCATCACCATTGAAGTAATTCCACGATTGGAAGCGCCCATGCTTACCTGTGGTACCATCACCAACAATAGCATAACCGTTGTATGGCCGGATGTACCCGGCGCTTTGGGTTATGAAGTGAGCATTGACGGGGGTAATTGGCAGCCGACTACGGGAAATAATCAACACCAACTCAATGGGCTGAGCTTATCAACAGATGTTACTTTTATTGTCCGGGCAATAGGAGATTGTCCGGGCAGGGAAGCCTTAATTATATGCTCGACTCCAAACTGTACACCGCCTATCCTATCCGTAAATCAAGTGACGGATGTGTTTTGTTACGATGGATCAGATGGAGCAGTTAGTTTGAGTGCAGTGGGAGGCATAGCACCTTTTGTGTATGTATTAGAGACGGAAAGCAACCTCACCGGACTTTTTACCGATCTGCCCGCCGGGCAATACACGGCACAGGTCATCGACGATACGGGGTGCCCCGGAAGTGTCTCTTTTGAGATTGGGCAGCCCGATCCATTAGCCGTAAATCCTGTTTTGACCAATGTATCGTGTTTTGGCGAGCAAGATGGTACTGCTACCTTAGAAATTATGGGTGGAAGTGGCCCATTTACCTTTGAATGGAGCGACGGGCAAACAGATTCAATAGCAGTAAATTTGGAAGCGGAGGCCATTGATTTGCTCGTCACGGATCAAAACGGGTGTATCGCATCCTATACTTTTGAAATAGCAGAACCCGTAGCATTATCTGCTACGGTTCAAACGACCAATGTGGTTTGTGCTGGAGAAAGCAATGGAACAGCAATAGTCTCTGAAGATGGCGGCGTGCTGCCTTACACCGTTACTTATCCGGTAGGCACTACAATTGGCGCAACGCCAGAAGAGGCCATCGATTTGGCGAGTGGCTTTTACAACGTGATGATAACCGATGCCAATAATTGTCAGGTTGAAGTGCCTTTTGAAATAGCAGAACCGGAGCCTATTGTATGGCAACTGAATTTGACAGATGCCACTTGTGCAGGGACCAACAATGGCACTGCCGAGGTGACTTTCAGCGGGGGAACTGGCACAGTAAGCATCCAATGGTTGGATGTCGATATGAATATCATAGCAGAAAATACGGCAACAGCAGCTAATCTATTGGCAGGCGACTACCAAGTTGTTTTATTTGATGCAAACAATTGCACAGAGGCCGAAACATTTGCCATTCAAGAGCCACAAGGCATGAGTTTTGCACTGGATACTTTGCCAGCGAGTTGCTTTGGGGTAGCGGATGGTCAAGCCACGCTGAATATTACTGGCGGTACTGCACCTTATTCCTTCAATTGGAGCGACATAGGGGTTGCTACCAACAGCAGAAGCGATTTAATAGCTGGTAATTACGCAGTAGTTGTAACTGATGCCAATGACTGTACCCTCGATGTGCAGGTAAGCATTTCTAGCCCCGAGACTATCAATGTGGAATTGAGTGCTGTTGCTGAAAATTGCGTGGGCAGTGCCGACGGACAAGCTAGTGTAGTGGCAATAGGTGGAAATGGAACTTATACTTATTTGTGGTCGGATGGCCAAACAACTGCTACTGCGGTTAATTTGCCTTCTGGCATGGTAGAAGTGCTCGTTACAGACGAGAACGGCTGCGAGCGCATGGGCAGTATTGATGTACCCGCCGCCGCAGCAATCACCCTGGCTATGAATGGTGAGGATCCATTTTGTGCAGGCGAGGCAAATGGACAAGCTTTTGCCAATTCTGAAGGCGGGGCAGGCGGGTTTACCTACTTGTGGAGCAATGGATTGAGTACCGCAACCATCACGGATTTGCCGCAAGGCACTTACCAGGTAACAGTTACCGATGTCAACCAATGCGAAGCAATGGGTACAATAACTCTTGAAGATCCACCCGTTTTATCGGGTTCAACTTCCAGTACGCTGGCCAGTTGTGCTCCTGATCCTGATGGAACAGCTACCGTAACGCCAACGGGTGGTACGATGCCTTATACCTATTTGTGGGAAGACGGTCAGACAACGCAAACAGCGCTTGGATTTGCTACTGGAATCTATAACGTGGTAGTAAGCGATGCCAATGGATGTCAGGTTTCATTGGAAGTGGAAGTCGAAAGCGTGTCAGAAATCACCCTCAGCACGGATTATTCCGATGTAAGCTGCTTTGGCGGCAATAACGGCCAAGCCAGCGTGATGGCTGAGGGCGGTACAGGCAATTACATGTACAGTTGGAGCAACGGAGCCAGCCAAAGCCAATTGAATAATATAACGGCAGGCAATTATACCGTTACCGTTACGGATGATTTAGGCTGCACCGAGACCGCTTCTATTGTCATCAGTCAACCGGATGATTTGGTGTTCATCCAAAATATTTCTGATGTATCTTGCGCGGGAGGGGCTGATGGCGCAATAGCTGTACAAGTAACAGGAGGAGTAAGTCCCTATGTTTACGCATGGAGCAGCGGGCAAAACACATCCAGTATCAATAATTTACCGCCAGGTGCCTACACATTGAGTGTTACAGATTCAAATGACTGTTTGGAATTGGCTACTTATTCGGTCGATGAGGCTGCACCAATTGCTATCTCTTTTGAAACGGAAGCAATCCCCTGTTATGGGCAGCGCAGCGGCGTTGCAGAAGCTTTGGTCAGTGGTGGTGTAGCGCCCTATGCTTATCAATGGTCGAACCAGGCTACAACCCCTGCCATTGAAAGTGTGTATGCAGGAGAATATACGTTGACTCTAACCGATGCAGCCGGATGTGAAGTGGTCGAAATAGTGGAAATTACCCAGCCTGATACGGCGTTAACGGCTACACTTGAGACCATGGATGTCAGTTGTTATGGCCTGAAGGACGGCCAAATCAAAGTCAACGTGACAGGCGGCACACCCGGTTATCGCTATTCCATCGACAACGGGGGCTTCTTTTCTGGCAGTAGTAACCTCATTGCTTTGGCAGCAGATGAGTATCAGGTATTGATCAGAGATGCGAATGGCTGCACATTCTTGTCCGATGTTGTTGTGGTTGAGCAACCTGATCCCATCGAAATAGATTTGGGGACTACCCGTGCGATCAATTATGGGGACACCATTCAACTCTGGCCTAATATAACAGGAGGTCTTCCTGGGTATGCCTATGAGTGGTACCCACAAGACAGCGCTGTGGTGGATTGTTTTACATGTCCTAACCCCCATTTTTACCCCGATTATCAGGTTGGGGTGAGGTTGCTTATCATCGATATAAACGATTGTATGGAGGAGGCATTTGTGACGATATATCCCAAAAAATTCAGGCCTATTTATGTGCCAAGTGGGTTTACACCAAATGCCGATAATACCAACGACCGCTTAATCGTTCACGCCAAGGATGATCTGGATGTGGATGTATTGTTTTTTAGGATATACGATCGTTGGGGGGAATTGCTCTTTGAGCAAAATAATTTCAAGCCCAATGACACCAATGCCGCTTGGGATGGCACCTATAAAAACGTGCCGGTTGAAGGCGGGGTGTATATTTGGCACGTAGGTGTATTGTTCGAGGATGGACTTGAGGAAAACTTTTCAGGCAATACGACACTGATTCGATAAGCTGTTAAAATGGATCAAAAAATGAAAAGATCAACACAAGTCCAACTTTCTGCCATGATGTTCCTGGAATTTTTCATCTGGGGAGGCTGGTTTGTTACTATGGGTACTTTTTTGGCTAGAAACTTTTCGGCTACCGGTAAGCAGATCAGCATGGCTTATGAAACCCAATCCATCGGTGCCATCATTGCACCATTTATTATTGGACTGATTGCCGATCGCTATTTTCCGGCTCAAAAAATCCTGGGGCTTTTGCACCTTGTAGGGGCTTTCCTGCTCTATACAGCGGGCACATCGCCCAACTTTGAAGCCTTTTATCCGTACATCTTTTTGTACATGTTGCTGTACATGCCCACCTTGGCTTTAGTCAATGCGGTAGCCTTCAATCAAATGGCAGACCCTTCCAAAGAATTTGCCTTTGTTCGAGTTTTTGGAACAGTCGGATGGATCATAGCAGGTTTATTGATTGGCTTTCTAGCTTGGGAAACCAAGGACATTCTCAAAAACACCTTTTTATTGGCAGCCACAGCATCGGCTCTATTGGGCGTTTTTAGTTTTACCTTACCCAACACGCCGCCCAAGGCGAAAGGAGAGGAAGTTAGCCTTAAAAAAATACTGGGACTGGAAGCTCTGGCCATTTTAAAAGACCGGCGTTATCTGCTATTTTTCATATCTTCTGTGTTGATTTGTGTCCCATTAGCTTTTTACTACCAGCATGCCAACCAGTTTTTAAACGAGGTAGGCATGAAAGCGGCGGCGGCTAAAATGACGCTGGGTCAAATATCGGAAGCCTTATTTATTCTGCTTTTACCCGTATTTTTGAAAAGATACGGACTGAAAACGACCCTCCTGGTGGGTATGTTAGCCTGGGTGTTGCGGTATGCCCTTTTTGCGTACGGAGATACCGGCGGGAAAGCGTGGATGTTGTTTTTAGGCATCGTATTGCATGGAGTATGTTACGACTTTTTCTTTGTTTCCGGCCAAATCTACACGGATTTCAAGGCGGGAGAAAAAATAAAAAGCGCTGCCCAGGGGCTGATTACACTGGCCACTTATGGTTTTGGGATGCTGATTGGCTTTCGCCTGGCGGGCTATATTACCGATTATTATGCCATAGAGGGGGGCGGACACCACTGGACTTCTATCTGGTTGATACCAGCTGGAATCGCTGCGGGGGTATTGGTGATGTTTTTGCTGGCATTTAAAAATGAGAAAATTGAAGCCAATACCTAGCTTGTGATCCGTAAAACTAGGTTGATGCTTGCTGGATGGGGTTTTGTTTTTCTAATGCAGCGCTGCCCGAATAGGCAACGCGGCCACCACTTCTGCTTCCCGATCCAGCCACCAATCTAGGCGAGCATATACTTTTTCTTGCGGGAAATATTCCAGTGCCATCTTGATATAGATGTGGCCGTGCTTGGCTTCCGAGGTCCAAAGTTTTTTGTAAAAACGCTTGAGTTCGGGGTGGCTCAAGCCTTCTTCTATGAGCCGGAAGCGTTCGGCGCCACGGGTTTCAAAAACAGAACCGATGAGCAGGCGATCCAAAAATCGCTCTTCAATACCGGAGTGCAAGTTTTTGTTCAGCCCTTTAATATAGGGATCCTCCGGCATATTGGGCGCCAATTCCACGCCGCGTACTTGCATCAGGGCATAGACTTCCTGAAAATGCTCCAATTCTTCAATAGCGGTTTCGATCAGTTCGGGAATGATGGCAGAACGGTTGGGGTATTTGGCTACCAAACTCAGGGCAGCCGCGGAAGCCTTTCGTTCACAATCGGCGTGATCCTGTAAAAAAGCATCGAAATCATCCAAGACCGCTTGAAGCCAGGCATCGGGACTGGGGAAACGTATGTCTAAATTGAGTTTCATGTTGTTGCAATCCTATTTTGTGCAAAATGGCGCAGGCGCTCATAAGCCATGATTTCGGCTTCAAATACCCGATGTGTCATGACCAAAAAATCAGCAGGGTTGCTCCAGTCTAGTGAAACCAGACCTTCCCATTCGTAAGTGGCGTTGCCCAGCAAATCAGCTGATTGGATGTGACCATCCACTTCATTGACCCGGCATTTGACGAAACCACCTTTGTTATAGACCGTGATCCACTGCCCAGGCGGGATGACTTCCAAGGTGCGGGCTATGATGCTTGTCGCCAGCATACCCGTGCCGCAAGCGTTGGTCAGCCCGACACCGCGCTCGTAGGTTTCTACAAAAATAGCATTTTCTGCCAGGGCATAAAAGAGATTGACATTGGTTCCTTTTGGAAAATGGTCTCTGTTGCCATTGCAGCGTTGGCCAATTCGGCTGAGTAGGGCTGTATCTGGGCCTGCTGTTTGGGCGACCAAATGCGGATTGGGGTTTTTGATCATCGAATACAGCAATTCACTTTCCAGAAAGGGTAGGGGATGGTGGAGGAATTTTTCCGCATTGGCCTCCGGAAATACATCGTCAGTACCCCAACTGATGGTATCAATTCGGATGGAATAGGCAGGAATTTGCTCAAAAAAATCGTCCACCCGTTCAACCGCATAAACGCCACCTTTGGTTTCAATATGGAAATCAAGCAAGCCTTTCGCCTCCGAAATATAGCGGGCTACACAGCGCAATCCATTGCCACACATTTCCGGCTCAGAACCATCGGAGTTGACGATGATCATGCGCCCACTTGCTACCTCGCTGTTCAGCACGAATAAGATCCCATCAGCTCCGATACCGCCTTTTCGATCGCAGAGCAACAAAGCCATACGACTTCTCTGCTCCGGGCTGAGCACGCTGCTGCTGCTGCGTTCATCGATCAGTATAAAGTCATTGCCCGATCCGTGGCATTTGATGAAGGGTAGTTCTGTTGTACTCAATGTGGTGGTGTTTTTCTCCGCCTGTTTATCTGCAAATCAAAGGCAGCACGGTATCGTACCAATTGATCAGTGCGATGTTGCGGGCCTTGCTGAGGTCAACACAAGCCTCTTCAAAGCGATTCAAATCCAAATAGGCCTGCCCGCGCATAATCAGTAGTTCTGCATTATCGGGAAACAAGGCGATGGCTTCTGAGAGTTTTGCCAACGCTGGCTCGGGATCATCTGTATTGAACAATGAAGCCCCTTCTTGCGCCAGTTGATCCGCTCGTTGGTATCGGTCAATTTTCTCTTTACACCCTGCAGCAGTAGGAACAAAAGGAAAAGTAAGGTCGTATGCGGCAGGCACTTTGCGCCCTTCATAGGTAGCTGGTTCCCATTTGCCTATAGTAGAAGTAGCTGCGTCTGTGGCTTCGTACCAAAAATCAAACCCAAGATCGCAATAATCGGTCATCTCCAACACCGAAACACTGGCATCTGGCTTTACCAACAGTTGGATTTCTACCCGGCCAATCAAACAACTGTCGTTGCCCGAGGGTGGATAATCCAGTTTTTCTGTGAGAAATTGTTCCAATGCCTCGCTGCCGCCTTTAAACTCCAGCGGTTTTTCAAAAGTTGTATATAAGGTATCTCTGCCCACCATTATGTATGGCAGGGCTTCTTCCAATTTGAATCGGATGGGCAAGTTGAATTGTACCCGAACTGCCTGACCATTTTGCTTGCCAGGTACCCAGCGTATGTCAGCCTGATTCATCAATTCGATGACCCGCAATACTTCCAGACCGCCACCGCCGCCGATATCCCTCAATATTTTCGGCTGGGTCAAAAAACCGTTTTTCTCCACTACAAAGCTCACTACGACAGAACCCTCCAGGTTGTTTTCGCGTGCTTCTTGCGGGTAAACGAGGTTGTTGTACATGAATTTTAACAAGGCTTGCTGGGCACATTGATTTTTGAAAACCAGGGTGGTGTCCAGATTTTCACAGGCCGGAAAACGCGGCATTTCTTCCGCTACGGCATAAATGGTCGTATCTCCGTCGCTGGCAGTTTGACCCGACACAAAAGGCATGCTGGCGATAAAAGCGAAGAAAAATAGGTAATAAAATCTCATAGTTTGCATTGAAAACGCTGATGTATTTAATCTTTAAGCCATTTATTCATTTGATCGAACAGCTGATCTTGTTCCTGCGCACTGAGGTTTTTGATCCTGGCATTGCGGTGGTCTCGGCCATCCATGATGTACCAAAGGGCATTGACCCGATTAGATGGAGGAACACCCGTTGCCGTCCAGGTATCAATGGCGCCGTAAATATAAATCATTTCATTCCCTTTTGTTTGAGTCCAGTCAAAAACGGCTTTGATCAAACGGTCGTTGAAAAGCTCCTTGGCGCCTTCCGGGGCAAAAGAAGCATGGGGTTCGGCAGGCAATGCTTTGAGCAAGTCTTTGAAATCCTCCGTTTCGTAACCGTAATAGCCCATTTCGCTGGAAGCCTGCCAATAATGCGGTGCGTATTGTTTGATGCCTTGATCAGCATAAAAATCGAGGCCTACTACACTCAATAAGTAGTCGGTCATTTCTTCTAGACTTGCTTTTTTGGTATCAGGTATTTTTTCGCAATCGTAGCCCAATTGCCAAAAGGAAAACGGATATTCCAGAACAGCGTATTCAAAAGCCGTCTCCAAACTCATATAGGTAAAGGACGCTTCTGCTCCTTTGTAGTACCATTTTAGCAATGGCAATATCTTATCCCTATCTTTTAACAACCTCATCTGCACGTCTCGTATGGCTTTCCGGCAGGCATCACTGCCGATGGTATCGAGGAAGGCATAGATGCGGGGATCGGCATATTGGAGGTTGAGCGGAGCAACATAAGGAACGGAAACCTCCACATCCTGGGGATAAAAATAGCGGTAAAAAATGGTGGTTTGCCCACCTTTGCTAATACCAGTGCTCACCCAGTCATCGCTGTATATTTGCCCCAATAATTGACGGATGTGGTGCAGATCGGCAGTGGCTTGTTTTAGATTGAGGTAATGCCAGTCGAAAACGCTTGCCTCGGGCACCGACTCGCCAAAGAAGCGGTGTTCTACAATGACCTGATTGGCACCTATCATATTTGTAAGCTCATAAATGACATTTTTCTCCCTTTCATAGCCTTCGGTAACCAATACAGTAGGGGCATTAAAGCCTTGATGAGACAGGTAAACTCGCTGATAAAAATAGCCCTTGGAGGGATCTTCATGGTCGAGTGGTTGTTTGACTTTTAATTCATAGGCAGCCTGGTAATTGGCGGGCGTTTCTATGACCTCAAAGCTGATGTCGGGCAACTCAAAAAGTATTTGTTCTAGTGCGTTTTGACCAGATAAAGCAGAGAAGTATCCGACACAGGGTATCAAAAAGAGGTAAAAAAGCTTATTCATGGCACGACGTTAAATTGGTTAGAGATGGCCTGTCCCGCTGGCCTATTTGCAAGGATCAGGAAATACGTTCGATAGGACACCTGATAATCAGATTAAATGAACATACGCTTATTTCGCTTCCAGCAAATAATAAGGCTTGGCTTTTGGTTTGGAAAGCGGAATAGTGAGCGAAACACCCAAAGTTGGCCCTTGAAATGGGATACCCAAATCCACATTGGGCTTAATCCTCAATCCCAGGTCATCATCAATATCAAAATCTTTCAAATGGGCATCCACAAACGCTTCTATGGACTGTAAGGCATAAACAATGAACAAACCAACGTAGGAAAGCTGGGTATTTTTATCAAACCCATCGCGCAGACTGCGCAAAGTACTGATGTTATCAATAGCTGTACCCGAAAATTCATGGGGCAAATCCTGCCGCTTCAAATCCAGGGCATCGCTCAGACGGCGGTAACGCGATTGATTGTAATCAATCAATAGCACCATGCCCGTTAAAGCACCATATACAAACGGAAGTTTATACCATCGCTTGTTGTACATCTGTCCGCCACCAGGCACCACCAATCCGATTAGCAAAGCTTTTTTCGGGTTGGGATAATCTTTGGACAACCAGCCTTTTTTTTCATTTATCGTAAATGTGTCCGAAGCAGGTGTTGACAGAGAGTCTGGCGGCGTATCCTGCGCGGCAGCCTTAGCCCAAAGCAGGCCGACGAAAACCGATAAAAACAAAAGTTTTTTTCTCATTTCTAAAAAACGAATGGCGGTAAGGCGTATTTTACTGCTTAGTATGCTTTGCTTTTTGTTAGGGATTTGACCGGCTTACATCCAGCCTCCAAACTACTCCAGCCGATCCAACAACTCATTCAACTCCTTGACCGAATTGAAAACAATGACAATTTGCCCTTTGCCTTCCTCTTTGAGCTTTAGCTTCAAGCGATCGCGTACCCCAAAAAACTCGCGAAAACTGCGTTCCACCTGTTTGTAATCATCTGCCAAGTCGTTTTTGGCTGATTTTTCCGCCTTTGGCATTTTGTATTGGCTGATCAGTTGCTCCAGCGCCCTTACGGAAATTTGCTCTTGGATCACCTTGTTGGCAAAGTATTGCTGCATGGCAAAATCATCTACACTGGCCAGCGCCTTGCCGTGTCCTGCCGATATTTTTCCCGCTTTGATGGCTTCCTGAATGTGCGTAGGCAAATCCAACAGGCGCAGCATATTGGTGACTGTTACCCGCTTTTTACCGATGCGGTTGGCCAATTCCTCGTGCGTTAAGTTGAATTCTTCAATCAGACGTACATAAGTAATGGCGACCTCTATGCCATTCAGGTTTTCCCGCTGGATGTTTTCCACCAGCGCCATTTCCATCATTTCCTGGTCGTTGGCGATGCGCACATAAGCGGGCACTTCCTCCAGTCCGGCTAGCTTAGAAGCCCGCCAGCGCCGTTCGCCGGATATGAGTTGGTAGTCATCCTGGCTCAAACGCCTGACCGTCAGCGGTTGGATGAGGCCGTATGTTTTGATGGAATCGGCCAATTCCTGTAAGGCCGCCGGATCAAAGTCTTTTCGAGGCTGATCAGGGTTTGGCGCTATTTGAGCGATCGGAATAAGCGCCACAGACTGAGCCAACTCCTTGACCACCTCTTCTGGGTGCTGTTGGATCTCTTCTTCCGTAATGTTGAAATAAGAAAGTCGGCCACTAGATTTCACCCCGCCGCGAATAGAACTGCGCAAATCGGTGGTCGAAACTTTTTTCGGACTGATTTTTTTTGCCATATCCTATGGAGAAAAGCAGGAAATTATCCTACCTCTGCAATTTTGGTTTTATTAATGCTGTCGTTGTTTTTCTTCAGGAATTCTTCGGCCAGGTTCAGAAAATTGATGCTGCCCCGGCTGCCGGCATTGATCATCACAATGGGCTGGTGCATATTGGGCGCTTCTCCCAATTTGGCATTCCGATGTATAATTGTATCAAATACCTCCTCTTTGAAGATTTCCCGCACTTCTTCAATCACCACATTGGCCAAACGCAATCGGCTGTCGTACATGGAAAGCAAAATGCCCTCTATTTTGAGATTTGGATTGAGTTTTTTCTGAACCAACTCTATGGTTTCTTTCAGCTTAGAAAGGCCTTCCAAGGCAAAATATTCGCATTGAACCGGAACCAATACCGAATCGGCAGCCGTTAAAGCGTTGATGGTAATCAAGCCAAGGGAAGGCAAACAATCAATAAAAACATAATCGTATTTGTCTTTTACTTGCATCACTACTTCCCGCATTAAATATTCTCGCCCCATTCGACTGACCAGCTCAATTTCAGCTCCAACCAAATCAATGGTGGATGGAATGATATGCAAATTAGGCGTTTCTGTTTCGTATATCGCTTCCTCCGCCTTTAGTTCGTGGATGAGGCAGTCGTATATGGTTGTTTCCACCTCATCTGAAAACACACCGGTTCCGGAAGATGCATTGGCTTGGGGGTCTGCATCAATCAGCAGCACCTTTTTTTCCAAAATAGCCAGGCTGGCAGCCAGATTGATGGCTGTCGTTGTTTTTCCAACACCGCCTTTTTGATTGGCGATGGCAATTACTTTTCCCATAATATTGTGCGCTAATGTATTTGACGATGAATGATTTTTTGTTGACTGCCCGCATTTGGCGGAAAGTAGTTGTTTAGGGCGTGGTTAATACGTTCACTTTACCGCAACCTGTTCTCCAATAGACGGCAAAAGTAAGGTTTTTCCGCTAGCTGCAAAAGCTTTTTGAGCTGCCATCTTGTCTATCTTGATCGGAGGAAAGGTATCATAATGGCAGCCTACGACCCGATCGCACTGTACCAACTGGGCAGCTAAAGCAGCATCTTCATAGCCCATCGTGTAGTGATCGCCAATTGGAAAAATGGCTAAATCCAGCTTCGGGCAAGTTTTCGGAATCAATTGCATGTCCAAGATTAAAGCCGTGTCACCAGCAAAATAGAGGCAACCTTCCTCGTTCCAGATCACAAAGCCGCCAGGGTTGCCACCATAGCTGCCATCTGGTAGTCCGCTGGTATGAATGGCGGATACCATTTTTACCGTTCCAAAGTCGAAATGCGCCTTGCCGCCCAGATTCATGCCAATTCCTTGCATTCCCTTTTGCTGAAACCAACTTATGACTTCAAAAGCACCGATGAGCTGAGCATTTTGAGGTTTGCCAATGGCTTCTACATCAGCCACATGGTCGCCATGACCATGAGAAATCAGGATGTAATCGGCTTTAATGTCAGCAATATTGATGTGTGCTGCTGCGGAATTATGGCTGATAAATGGATCAAACAGCAGGCATTTGCCTCTGGTTTCTAACAAAAAACAGGAGTGTCCATAATACGTAAGGGTCATAACGAGTTTCGGTTAAACAATTCAAAGCTTTAGTTGTCTTATTCCACAGAACGAAGATACAACATGATAACCGTAATATCCGGCACGAACCGAAAAAATAGTGAATGTCTTGAATTTGCCCGCCTGTATTGCGAGTTGCTGCGCCAAAAAACAGATGAAGAGGTAAAACTGCTGGCTATGGAGGAAATCGATTATGACTGGATTCATCCCGATATGTATGCGACCCAATCCCCAAGCCTGAGCCGACTCCAAGACGAGTACTTGCTCCACGCCGAAAAAATAGTATATATTACGCCTGAATACAACGGCAGTTTTCCTGGTGTCCTAAAATTGTTCCTCGACGCTTGTTCTGTTCGAGCATACAAAGCGACCTTTAAAGGTAAAAAAGCGGCTTTAGTAGGGGTAGCCACTGGCCGGGCAGGCAACCTGCGCGGCATGGATCACCTCACGGATGTACTGCACCACCTGGGTACTATAGTGCTGCCCAATAAGCTTCCCATTTCCCGCATTCGTGACCTACAGGATGAAGGCGGAGAAATAATCGATCCAGCTACAATAGCTGTTATGGAACAGCATGTCGTAGAGTTTTTGGGGTTTTAATGGATTGAATTAGGAAAAGAATGACATTCTTTTTAGCTTAGTCCGCTAAAAAAACAACGCAATTATGATTAAAAAATGGACTAAGCGGTTTAATATAACCCTCCTAGCCCTGATTTTACTGGGATCACCCGTATTTTCCCAAAAAAATAAGGCAGAAAAAGACAGCCAGGCAGAAAAGCCCAAGCACTATCTGGATGATTTCGGCATTTCTGGGCTGAAATTCCGTTCCATCGGACCCTCTATTACCTCGGGCCGAATTTCTGATTTTGCGGTGCATCCGCAAAATCGTAGTACGTACTATGTCGCTACCTCTTCAGGTGGTGTTTGGAAAACCATCAATGCAGGCACGACCTACACCCCGGTTTTTGATTCCCAAGGTTCTTATTCTATCGGCTGTATCGCTATAGATCCCAACAATTCCAACGTCATTTGGGTAGGTACGGGCGAGAATAACAACCAGCGTTCAGTGGCTTATGGCGATGGCGTTTATAAATCAACGGATGGTGGCGCTACCTGGAAAAACGTCGGCCTGAAAACCTCCGAGCACATTGGAAAAATCCTCATCGATCCGCGCAATTCCAACGTCGTATATGTCGCAGCCATCGGCCCGCTCTGGAGTGAAGGCGGCGAGCGGGGTGTCTATAAAACCAGCGACGGCGGTACGACATGGGAGGCTGTTCTGACGATTGACGAACACACGGGCATTACCGATATGGTGATGGATCCGCGCAATCCCGATGTCCTTTACGCCGCGGCTCTCCAGCGCCGTCGGCATGTTTTTACCTACGTTGGCGGTGGCCCGCAAAGTGGATTGTACAAAACCACGGATGGCGGTAAAAACTGGGAAAAAGCCAACAACGGCTTGCCTACGGTAGATTTGGGTCGAATCGGCCTAGCCATTTCACCAGCAGATCCGGAGATTATTTATGCCATAGTGGAAGCCGCGCAAGGCAAAAGCGGGTTTTACCGCTCTACCAATCGCGGGGCGAGTTGGGAAAAGCAAGGCGGCCACAGCACCAGTGGCAACTATTACAGCGAAATCGTCGCTCACCCTACTGATCCAAAAATTATATTTTCGATGGATACCTGGCTGCAATGGTCGCAGGATGGCGGTAAATCGTTCCAAAATGTGGGTGAAGACACTAAGCACGTGGACAACCACTGCATGTGGATTGATCCAGAGGATACCAATTACTACCTCGTTGGTTGCGACGGCGGCATTTATGAAAGCTTTGACGCGGGTAAGACTTGGGTATTCAAGGCCAACCTGCCTGTCACCCAGTTTTACAAAGTAGCGGTGGACAATGACACGCCTTTTTATAATGTCTATGGCGGTACACAGGACAATTTTAGCTTGGGCGGTCCAGCCCGCAATAGAAGTGCTAACGGCATTGCCAATTCCGATTGGTTCATCACCAATGGCGGCGATGGCTTTGAATCTCAGATCGATCCCAACAACCCGGACATAGTCTATGCCCAATCGCAGTACGGGTTTTTGGTGCGCTTTGACCGCAAAAGTGGTGAACGCATTGGCATTCAACCCAAGCCCCGCGATGGTGAGGAGCAGTACCGCTGGAATTGGGACGCCCCATTGGCTGTTTCTAGCCATGTGCCAACCCGGATTTATTTTGCAGCCAATAAATTGTTTCAGAGCGATGACCGGGGCGATACCTGGAAAGTCATTAGTGATGACCTGACCCGGCAAATTGACCGCAACACCCTCAAAGTTATGGGGCGTGTTCAGAGCATTGACGCAGTTTCCAAAAATGAATCTACCTCGCCCTATGGCAATATCGTGGCTTTTTCGGAAAGCCCGTTGAATGCCAATTTATTGTATGTAGGTACAGATGACGGCTTGATTCAGGTGACCAGTAATGGTGGCAATTCCTGGACAAAAATAGATGTCAACAACATCGCAGCTGCGCCACAACAGACTTATGTCAATTACCTTTTGGCTTCGCAACACGATGAAAACGTAGTGTATGCCGCATTCAACCACCACAAATACGGCGACTTCAAACCCTATTTGTATAAAAGTAGCGACAAGGGCAAAACCTGGGTAAATATCAGCAATAACCTGCCAGAGCGAGGTTCAGTTTATTGCATTGCTGAAGACCATATTACTGCTGATCTGCTATTTGTAGGCACCGAATTTTCCTGCTTTTTCTCTGTGGATGGCGGAAAATACTGGAAGGGGCTGAAAGCTGGCCTGCCGACCATTGCTGTTCGGGATATGGATATTCAAAAACGCGAAAATGACCTGGTATTGGCCACCTTTGGGCGTGGTTTTTACGTGTTGGATGATTATAGCGCTTTGAGAAATGTAAACCAGGAGTTGGTGAATAAACCTGCGGCACTGATGCCGATTAAAGATGGATTGGTTTTCATTGAAAGCAAACCATTGGGGCTTCCAGGCAAAGCCTTTCAGGGCGACGCCTACTATACTGCTGCCAATCCACCGGTTGGGGTGCAGTTTACCTATTAC
Source organism: uncultured Saprospirales bacterium (assembly GCA_937864265.1). Lineage (GTDB taxonomy): Bacteria > Bacteroidota > Bacteroidia > Chitinophagales > Saprospiraceae > CALMIR01. The sequence continues at coordinate 96,535 of CALMIR010000167.1, forward strand.
ATCAAAGATGAGTACAAGAGCTTGGCGGATCAACGCCGGGAGGCAGAAAAGGAAAAAATCAAAAAGGGTGAGGAAATAGCTTATCCGAATTATGAGGCATGGCTCGCTGAAAAAAATCAGGAAGAGGCTTACCTGCTCTTCACCATCCAAGACGGAGGGGGAAATATTGTGCGCAAACTAAAAACTTCGGTTGGGAAAGGTTTGCAACGTGTGCATTGGGATGGGCGCTTGCCATCCATTAACCCCATTCGTCTGCGGGGGCCTGAATTTTACAACCCTTTTGATGCTGCCGATGAAGGCGTATTGGCGATGCCGGGCGAATATACGGTCTCTGTTAGTCGGTTTATGGACGGCAGTTGGGAGGAATTGGTGGCACCTCAGCGATTTGTGTTGCAAAATTTAGGCGGTGTAACCCTACCTGCTGCTGACCGCGCCGAGTTGTTGGCCTTCCAACAGCAGGCACAAGAATTGCAACGGGCTGTTTCAGGCGCTGCGGCACGACTATCAGAGGTGAATAACAAGCTAAAGCACATCCGCAAGGCAGTGGAGCAGGTAGAATTGGCTTCACCTGATATTTTCAATGATCTGCTGCAATTAGAGACCAGCGCCAAAGCGATCAGCAAAGATTTTTACGGCGATCCTATTGCTGCAAAGTTGGATATTGACCAGCCAGCAACGGTGTCAGATCGCATTGGCTATTTGACTTACGAAATGTGGGAATCGACCTCGGCGCCCACACAAACTTTCCGAACTACACTAGAATTAGCTGAAAGAGACTTTAAACCCATTCTGGACAAAATCAACCAATTGGCAGATGTGGATTTGAAGGAATTGGAAAGCAAACTAGAAAAAGCTGGTGCGCCTTACACGCCAGGCAGGGCAGTGGAATACGGAGATCAATAAGACCTAATCGAATCAGGTAGCAGCTTCGAGTTGCTACCTGATTCGATTAGTTTTGTCAATTCATAAAACTTAGATGGAAAAAATTACATCATTAGCCCTAATAATCTTGCTAGCGCTAGCTTGTAATGGGGCTCAAAAATCGGTTAGTATTGCTCCTGTAAACTGGAGTGGCAGGAAGATGAATTTGCCCGCATCAGATAGCTTGCTGCACCACAGCACTTATTTATCCGTTTATTCAGAAATATACCACATTGGAGAAGGAAAAACCTTTAACCTGACCGTCACAGTCAGCATGCGAAACATCAGTTCTACCGATACCGTTTATATCGAAAGAGCCGATTACTTCGATACACATGGGGCGTTAATCCGTACCTATTTTGACTATCCCATCTACATCAGCCCTCTGGAAACCCTGGAAATCGTCATTGATGAATCGGCAGGGAAGGGTGGAACAGGCGGTAATTTTATCTTTGATTGGGCGATAAAAGATGGCTCCAACGAACCGCTTTTTGATGCCGTGATGATCTCCACCTCCGGCCAGCAAGGGCTTTCTTTTACCAGTCAGGGGGTGAAGCGATAAAAATAAAAAACGGATGGCGACTTCGAGCCGACATCCGTTTTTATGATACAATCGAGTTTAGTTCTCCGGCATTTTGGTTTCCGACCAAGTTATGTTTTTCTTGGGTTTGAATTTGATGTCAAAATCCAAAGCGCCCTTTTCGTCGTATAAGTCGCTCAGCGGCATTTCGATGGTTACCGTTTGCCCATCCACTTCAGCGCCTTTGAAATCAGCGGATTTTACCTTACCGGGTAAGTGGATCACCATTTTGTACTTAGAGCCGCCCATGAACATTTGCATCATCGCCATTTGCTCATTTCCACCCTCTTCCTGAAGCGCATCCAAATTAGTAGGCTTGCGGCTGATGTTGAGGCTACTGCCTTTTAATTGGTATTTAGTAGTGCTGTTGAGGCCGTCTTTAACGGCTGCCAGCTTTTCAGCGTCGCCACCCTGACCTGTTTTTTCCAACAATTCCATCAAGGTACCCAAAAAGCCAAAAGCTTCATTGGGATCATCGAAAGCTTGACCCAGCGTGAAAATGAATTTGGATTCCTGTTGGTTCATCTGCAAGCGAATATCCATGCCCATCATGTCTTGGAAGGCGCCGATAAATTTCTCTTTTTCGGCCTTGGTCATGTCTTCATTATCTTCATCGCGCAGTTTCTGCCACAAATCGTCGGTTGTCATTCCTTCTTTGGCCAGTAATTGATCCACCAATGGTTTTACGTAGATAATGGTGTCCAAAGATTCTTTGGCCAATAATTGTTCTACGGCATCTTTGGCCTTATCGCGCTCTATCACACTATCAGGTGGCAGTGTGCCGTCTCCATCTTCTTCAGGGGGGGCAGTTGGGTTCAATTCTTGTTGTAGGCCCATCATTAGGAAGGGGTATAGTTCGCTCATATCCACATGATAGGCAAAACGACCGGTTCCATCAGAGTTGATCCATATCTCTTCCGTTGTGGAGCAAGAAGCCAATAGGATCATGGCACAGAAAGCAAAAAAACGAAATAAAGTATTCATATAGATTTGGTTGTGTTATTTTAGCAAAGCTGAAGCTAACTAAGCCTTTAGAATTGTGTAAAATGTCGCCAATTTGAGCAACTGAATTACTCAATGCATCCGGTCGCCCCGCAATTCCAGTTCTTTCATTACCTCGGCCTCGTATTCCAGGTATTCCTGCCAACGTTGTTTGACCATCGCTTCGTCGCAGTAGCGCTTGGCCAGTTCAATGAACAAGACATAATGGCCTGCCTCGGCGACCATGAAATTGTGGTACCACTGGCGCAAATTAGGTTCGTTGATATGGAGTGACAATAAACGGAAACGCTCGCAACTTCTAGCTTCGATCAAGGCGCAAATCAGCAACCTTTCCAGCAGGCGTTCTTCCCGGCTGCCGCCTTTTTTTTGAAATTCCAGCAGGCGGTTGACGTATTCATCTTTTCGTTGAAAACCAAGGGATAAATTCCGCTTTTCCAATTCTTTCATCACCATCCGAAAATGCCCCCATTCCTCTGTAACAATAGGCGCTAATTCTTTGACCAGGTCTTCTTTATCGGGATAGCCTTGGATGAGCGAAATACAGGCTGTTGCAGCTTTTTGCTCGCAGTAGGCATGGTCGGTTAAGATTTCTCCCAGGTCTTTTTCTGCCAGATTCACCCATCTCGGATCTGTTGGCAGCTTTAGCCCCAACATCTGTACACTTTGTAATTCGCTGGCTTGTTCTTGAGTCATTGTGCTGTTTTGGTTGCGAATTTATGCTACTCTAAGCAAGTAATCTGCTGAATAAAAAAGCCCATATTATATACCTCGTACTCCTCATAACCGCTACTCCAGGAGACGATCACGCTGTTTACTTCGCTGCGTTTAAGGACATTAATTTGCCCCTGATCGATGGGGTAGTGTACCCTGTAGGTCAACAACCCGCTTTCTGTGTCATAAGTTCCCTGATCCATTTTCCCGGAGCGGAGCGTGATGAATTGGTTGTTCAGCAACTTCACCATGAGGTAACTGCCTTTTTCAATAAATCCGTAAGCTTCTCGCGCATTGGGATAGGCAAAGGTAAATTCCAGACTCAAGTAGCGATAGCCGCCGAGTATGGTAAAAAAACCGTCACAACGTAAATAGTCTTTGCCTTCCAGGAAAGGGCGCAGGCGCTCGTCGGTATGGGTGAAAAGTATTTGTTCGCGCAAATCCCGGCGATACCTGCCCCGATTGTCTTTACCTTCATAGGCATAACTGCAATCAGGCGCTGGTGGCGTCAGCAGAATATCGTCTGTTTGGGTAAAAGGGAGGTAATTGTCGTCCAAAACGAGGCTATTATAAGAGGTCAAGGCGGTTAATTCGACCCCTTCAAATTGTTTGGCCTGATTTTTTTTCAGGGCTTGTTTTTGGACATAATCTTCCAGGTAATTGCCTTTGCTGACGATTTCCTGCGATTTTTGAACTTCATTGAGGGCGAAGGTAGCTTCGCGATTGGTTTCCTGTTCCGTTTGCTTTGCTGCTTGAAGACGGGCTCCGATTTCTTGTTGCAGTGGTGGGTTGTTTTGCGCTTTGGAGTATTCTTTTTCCAAATAGGCACACTGTTGCTTGGCCTGCTCCTGCCGCTCTTGAGCAATCTTGGCAGCATCTTTGGCCAACTGCACCTTTCGCTCGGCTATTTTCCGCAAATCCTGTTCGGTGATGGGAATGGCACCTTCTAAAGGTTCGATCTTCACATCCAAGACTGGGTATTTGTTATCCGTAGCAGATGTCGCCTCTGGTTTGTCCTCAAATTCAGAAAACAGTTGGGTTGTCCCGTCGGGAAAAACAATGATGGCTTCTCCTTTTGCGTTGGTAGTAATGACGGGTTGTCCATTTAGGAAAGGTAGATTCCATAGGGCAAAAAAAGCCAACAGGAGAAAAAAATGTCTAAATTGCATGGCCCAATTGTGTTTTTGGGAAAAACAGGAACAGCTTGTATTTGCTATTTATACTTTAAAGCTGCCAAAATGTTACCGATATTTGGTTCAAAAAATGGTAAACAAAGATACGGAATATTCTCCAATCGAAGATCAAAACTTCAAGCAACCATGAATAAACGCTTTTTTTTCTTCATGATGATCGCTATCGGCTGGTCTTGCCAAAATGAGGGCGGAACGTCCAGTGAGGAGGCTAGTAAAATCCCTAGTATCACAGTGGAATATCCCAATACCTTCCGCGATACCGCCCTGTTAGACACGTTTTTTGGTTCTAGGGTAAAAGACCCTTATCGCTGGTTGGAAAACGAGCAGTCGGAATCGACCCGGCGTTGGGTAAGCACGCAACAGTCATTGACTGAAAAATATTTAAACCAGTTGCCCGACCGCGAATTGATCCGACAAAGACTGGAAAAGCTCTGGGATTATGAGCGGTTTAGCAACCCGGAGAAAAAGGGCAATTACTTTTATCAATTCAGGAACAGCGGATTGCAAAACCAAAGTGTGCTGTATCGCAGTCAAAGTTTGACCGGTTCCTGGGCACCGATTCTCGATCCCAATACTTTTTCCTTAGACGGGACGGCGGCCTTGGGGGGATACGCCTTTTCCAAAGACGGTAGTTTGTTGGCCTATGAAGTATCCGAAGGCGGGTCTGATTGGCACTCCATTTACATCAAAGACATGGAGAGCGGTCAGGTGCTGAAAGATACCATTCAATGGATCAAATTTTCCAATATCGCCTGGTTCCGGGACGGCTTTTTTTATTCCAGGTACCCACAGCCGTCTAAAGGTGCCGGGCTGGAAGGTAAAAATGAATTCCATCAGGTGTATTACCACAAAGTAGGCACTTCTCAAGCGGAAGACGAACTGGTATTTGCCGATCGCGTTCATCCCCAGCGCAATTTTTATGCGCAGGTAAGCCCCGATGAAAAGTTCCTATTGGTCAGTGGCGCCGAATCCACCAGCGGCAATGCCCTTTATTTTCGCGACTTGACAACCGATGAAATAGCATTGACCCCCATTGTGGAAAGCTTTGATTATGATTTTGTACCTGTCGGCAGCGATAAAAATAACTTGTATGTGTTGACCAATTTCAAAGCATCGAACAAGCGATTGGTCAGGATAAATGCCAGTCAGCCCGATGCGCGTTTCTGGCAGGAAGTGATCCCGGAAAACGGCGATGTCCTGGAGCAGGTGTATATGTATGGCGGTAAACTGCTTGCCTTGTATATTCACAATGCACAAAGCTTGCTGAAAGTATTGGATTTAAACGGCCAGGAGCAGGGGACGGTGAACTTGCCTGACATTGGCACAGTTACAGAGATAAAAGGGGATATAGAGCGTACCCAGGCTTTCTTTGAATTTACCAGCCTCACCCGGCCACCAGGTGTTTACGAACTCGACCTCAAAACCCTTCAAACCAAAATATACAAAGAACCGAAAGTGGATTTTGACAGCGATGCTTATGAAACCAAACAGGTGTGGTTTGAAAGCTACGATGGTACCCGTGTTCCTCTATTTGTTGTACACAAAAAAGGACTCAATATGGATGGCCAGCGGCCAACCTTGCTATTTGGATATGGGGGCTTCAATATACCGATGATGCCTATTTTCAACCGGACACGCATCAATTTATTTCCTGTCATTTTGGAAAACGATGGCGTCTGTGCAGTAGCCAACATACGAGGCGGCGGTGAATTTGGTACAGCCTGGCACCTGGCGGGCACTAAAAATAAAAAGCAAAATGTGTTTGACGATTTTCAGTCGGCAGCCGAGTACCTCATCGCCAATAAATATACCTCTGCCGATAAATTGGCCATTTACGGGCGTTCCAATGGCGGTCTTTTGGTCGGGGCTTGTCTGACTCAGCGCCCCGATTTATTCCGGGTGGCTATTCCGGCAGTCGGGGTTTTGGACATGATGCGTTACCACCAGTTCACGATAGGCTGGGCTTGGGCTACCGATTATGGCCGTTCGGATGTCAAGGAAGATTTTGATTACTTACTGGCTTATTCGCCATTGCACAATGTTTCTCGTGAAAAATATCCAGCTACTTTGATTACAACTGCCGATCACGACGATCGGGTAGTACCAGCCCATTCGTATAAATTTGCTGCTGCTTTGCAGTACAATCAAATTGGCGATTCTCCCATTTTAGTAAGGATTGACTCCAGCGCTGGTCATGGAGCAGGCAAGCCAACGTCCAAAAGCATAGCAGAAGGAGCAGATGTGTTGGCCTTTATTTTTCAAAACATGGGTATTCCGGTTGTTTATCGCCAGCAAAAATAAGCATGCAGGAATTGTTTGAAGTAGGTTTTTTATCGGTAAGAATTTGGGACGTATTGGATATCCTCATTGTGGGTTATCTGATGTACCAGATTTACAAATTGCTAAGGGGTAACATCGCTTTCAATATTTTTATTGGGGTTTTGATGCTCTATGGTATTTGGTTTCTGGTCAATCAATTGAACATGCAGTTGCTATCGGCGGTGTTGAATCAATTGGTCAGCGTCGGTATCATTGTTTTGATCATCATTTTCCAACCAGAGGTGCGGCGTTTTTTGCTTTTCTTGGGCAATACTACCCTGCGGCAGCGGTCTAATTTTGTGCGCCGTTTGTTATTGGATCAAAGCATTGAGAACAGAAAGGAGCGCAACCGCCAGATAGATGCCATCAAATCGGCGCTGCTTAAAATGAGCAAAAAGAAAACAGGAGCGCTCATCGTTTTTGCCAACAACCAAAACTTGGAAGGTGTGGTGAGCGGTGGAGTTAGGCTAAATGCCGAAATCAGTGAGCCGCTGCTAGAAAGTATTTTTAAAAAAGAAAGCCCTCTACACGATGGTGCTTTGATCATCGCCGATGGCAAAATGCGGTCGGCGGGCTGCATCTTGCCCGTTTCTGAAAACCCCAACTTGCCCAAGAGTGTGGGGCTACGCCACCGGGCGGCGGTAGGTATTTCAGAGCGACTGAATGTAGCTGTCTTCTTGTGTTCTGAGGAGACAGGTTATATCTCCATGTCTGTCAATGGGCAGCTGATCCGCAAATTGCAAAGCGAAGAACTGGAAAGGCTTTTGAATGAATATTACCACTAGGTAGTGCGCAAAAATGATGGCCCGATTTTTTACAATAGCTGAAAAATCGGGCATTTAATTTATCGCCTTGCGTTAAAAACACTATTTATCGAGCGATAATAAAGGTTTTGGTCTGTTGTTCTGACCAGCTTTTTTGCAACATGACGTAATATTGTCCCGCAGGTAAATCAGCAATTGGCCAATCCAGGTTTAGTGTTTGGTGCATATTTGAAAAATTATGCCGACGCAATACGCGTCCATGATGATCCATTAAAATCAAAGCAAGAGAGTCTGGAACAGCATTTAATCTACCTTTAATCTGGATGATTTCATCGGCGGGATTCGGAGAAATGTGCCAATAGTCAAGCCAAGGATTTGCTCCTGGAATGGTAGCGCTTATTGGTTCTGTCAAGTCTATGGTTTGGTTGGATAGGATGGCCGGTAAATTTTGCATTTGACCGCTGGGCCATTCTACGATCAGGCTGTCTGCCTGGCTTGCATCGCCTAAACCAAAGTGGACTTGTAGTGAGTTTTGGCAATTGTAGCCATCCTGGGCGGATATTTCCCGCATCTGCCATCGTTCAGCGCCGTTTATCGTAGCTTTTAGCCTGATTTTAGCCCCGATGGCCGAACGATTTGAAAGCGTGCCTTGAAGCCTGATTTTTATCCACTTGTTGCTATTGCCGCTGTTGTGAAACAGGGTGTTGGCTACCTTCACTTGGCCTGTAGTTTTACAATTGGCTACCGCCAGATCTAAGAAGCCGTCGTTGTCCATATCGCCAAATGCAGCGCCGTAGGAGCATTGGGTTTCTAGTTCAGAAATGCTTTCTAAATCCCTAGTAAAATGCCCGGTTCCATCGTTGAGGTACAAAAAGTTTTCGACACCTGAACTGGGGCCGAATCCGTTGACGACAAAAAGATCGAGGTCGCCATCATTGTCTATATCGCCAAAGACGGAGCCAAAGGAAGAGCCGCCATCCTGCACAATAGGCTGACCAACAGTCGCCGAAAAATTACCCATACCGTCATTGATGAAAAGCTGGTTGTGCTGGTTGTAATTCGCCACAAAAAGATCGAGGTCGCCATCGTTGTCCACATCTGCCCAACTGCTGCCCGTTGAAGATTTTCCATCTGCAACAATCAAATTATCGGTAACGGCTGTAAAGAATCCCGTTCCATCGTTGCGGTAGAGGTCGTTCTTTTGATTTTCTTCATTGGATACAAACAAATCGATATCGCCATCTGAGTCAAAATCCGTCCAATTGATCGACCTGGAAATGTGGGCATCCTGTACCCAAGCACCTGTTGTAATAGGCATCCATGCGCCATTTCCCAGATTTTTGTATAGCAAATTGCGCAGCAAATTGGGCGACGTAGCATTGCTGTTGCTGATGTATAAATCCACCAAACCATCGTTGTCGTAATCGCCCCAACTAGCCGTTTCGGAATAAGTCAGGGCATTAGTCAAGGGCTGCAAAGTAAACTGCCCATTGCCATCATTGGTATAAAAGTAATTGGGCTGCCCATACCAGGTTACGACAAAAGCATCCAGATCGCCATCGTTGTCTGCATCCGCAAAAGTAGCGCCATCCGATGCGCTATTGTCCGTGATGATTGCTCCGCCTTGGCTGTCTGAAAAAGTTCCATTGCCAAAACTCAGATAGAGCATATTGTTCTCGCCTCCTGAAGGGCCATTGCTGATGAAAATATCATCGAAGCCGTCGTTATTTACATCGACAAAATTGCAAGAACGGCTATCAGAAGGGGTATTGACAATTGCCCCTTCCGTAATGCGGGTGAAACTTACTTGAGCTTCCAAGTTATAAATTCCCAGACCTAGAATTAGCGGCAAATAGTAAATATTACGCATGTTACTTCTCTTTTGATGTAAAAGTAGCAAGCAATAAGCTGCCATTTGAATAGGTTCGCTGAAGACCCCTTTGCTACCGCTCGAAAGCGGTTTGCGCTGTTCGAAGGACTTTTTTACAGGAAGGAAAAAACAGGATTTTGGAATAAAAACAAGAAATTTGTTTAAAACGTATGATGATTGTATGCAACCCTGCTGGTATCTTGGCGTATAAACTCCAGACATTAGCCCTACCAGAATCCAAGATAAATTCAGGAATTCGGTTTTCACCATGCCATCATTTGCGAAAACTGATTCTAGCAATTTATCGTATTATTTGTTTATAAACACTATTCAACAACACACTATGAATGCGCTATTCACTACAAGCAAAGCTTTAGTCATTGGTATTGTATTAATTTCAAGCTTTTCCTCATCCACTTCTGCTCAAATCACCTTGCCGCAATTTTTTTCTGATCACATGGTCGTGCAAAGGCAAAGACCCATCAGGGTATGGGGTATGGGCAACCCGGGTGAAATGATCCGGATACAACTGCACAATAGGGTAACGGTCACTTTTGTTGCTCCAGATGGTCGTTGGATCGGCACCCTGTCAACACTAGAAGCAGGCGGGCCTTATGAAATGAGCATTCGCTCTGTTAGCGATACTGTCAATATACAGGATGTGATGGTAGGTGATGTGTGGTTTTGTGCCGGGCAATCCAACATGGAATGGCCGCTGAAAAACTCCGAAGGTGGCAATGCCGCAGCTGCGGAAGCTGATTTTCCCAATATCCGTTTCTTTGAAGTGCCTAAAAAAATGGCTACGCAACCCCAAACAGATGTTGCAGCTACGCCCTGGAAGCTTTGTACGCCATCAACTGCACCCGACTTTTCTGCGATCGCCTTTTATTATGGAAAAGAACTGCATGAAAACTTTGATGTACCCATTGGTTTAATCGAAGCGACTTGGGGCGGTTCTAAAATCAACACCTGGATGAGTGGGCCCTCTTTGTTAGACGATCCTAACTTTGGCCCCGTCGTTGCGGGTTTGGGCGCACTTGATTTGGATGAAATACAAAATGATATAACAAATGCTATTACCGAATGGGAAAACAGCATTGATGATTTTGACCTGGGTTTGCAGCAATCCTGGCATTTGGATGCCGTGGACTGGGCATCCTGGCCGGAGATGCTCATTCCGCGCGTTTGGGAATCCGGTGGTTTATCCAATGTGGATGGTGTTGTTTGGTTTAAAAAATCTTTTACCCTTAGCGCTGGCCAACTGGGAAATGATATTTTGCTGTCATTGGGGAAAATAGACAACAGCGATGAGACGTACATCAACGGCCAATTGGTCGGCCAAACGGCGCTTGATCCTGGGCTAAATAGAACATATACCATTCCCGTCGAATACCTTCAAGCTGGTCAAAATACGATAACCATACGGGTAACCGATTACTCTTATGTCGGCGGCCTTTTAGGAGATGCCTCACGTATGTACCTGCAAGGCCAAGGATGGCAAATCCCTTTATCAGGATATTGGCGCTACCAACTCGGCACGGTAAACCTGCCTGCTCGCCCCGCAGAATTATCCCCCAACAGTTATCCTTGTTTGTTGTTCAATGGGATGATCAGCCCGTTTCTGAGGCTGGGAATCAAGGGTGTGATTTGGTATCATGGGGAGAGTGATACAGATAGCCCCTATTATTACCGCAATTACTTTAGGAAATTGATCATCAATTGGCGGCAAATGTGGTTATTGGGCGATTACCCGTTTTTATTTGCCCAATTGCCTAATTTCCGCACGCCGCCCGTTCAACCTGCTGATAGTGGTTGGGCTACCTTGCGCGAATCACAAGCCAGTACGCTAAGTTTACCCAAAACAGGCATGGCAGTCACCATCGACTTAGGTGACCCGGTCAGCATACACCCCATAAGAAAAAAAGAAGTAGCTGAGCGTTTGTTTAATGCTGCTGGAAAAACGGCTTACAACCAGAATCAAGCCCCTCAGAGTCCGAGCTATCAATCGGCTACCATTCAATCGGGAGAGATCATCATTACGTTTTCCAATACGGGCACTGGTCTTCAGAGTTTATCTGGCGATGGCTTTTTGCGCGGATTTGCGATTGCTGGCGATAATGGCCAATTTGTCTGGGCGCAGGCAACAATTAGAAATGCCAATCAGGTAACGGTTTTTAACCATACCGTACCCAATCCGAAATACGTGCGCTATGCTTGGTCGGATAATCCGGGGCCATTGGATTTGGTTAATCAGGCCGGACTCCCCGCAGCCCCGTTCAGGACCGATTTTTTGCTTTTGCCTTGGCAATAAAAAGGCATGGAGAAAGCAAATTTTATTGCTGAAAAGTGAATAATCAGTTGCACTATTTTAAAAAAATGTAACTTCGCTCCTTCGGAACTGCTCTAAGATCACTAAATTGTTAATCCTGTGGACATCGATTCATCTTCGTCCGAGGTGGGCTATTTATGCCACCCTACGGGCGAAGGCATTGGTCTAAAAGTTTAACTTCAATGGTCATATCAGACTATTTAACCCTGTGAGAATGATGAGCAAAAATCAATTGGCATTTGCATTTTTTTTAAGCTTTCAAAGCATCTTTGCACAAAACGCCCTAGTAAAAGGGCAACTCATTGACGGCAAAACGAGCGAACCGCTGATCGGTGCTACGGTTCAGGTGAAAGAAATCGGAACCATTACGGATTTCGACGGAAACTACCAGCTTAGCTTACCTGCCGGACAATACATCATAACGTTTCGCTACATCGGCTACGAAAGTAGTGCACAATCTATTCGCCTTCAGGCCGGACAGGTCATGGATTTGAATCAGAGCTTGCAGGCAGAAGCTACCATTTTGGAAACGGCAACTATTACCAGCGGCAAGCATGAAAAACCCTTGAGCGAAGTAACCGTTTCACTTGAAGTGTTGAAACCCAGTCTAATTGCCAGTACAGGCAAACTGAGTTTGGACGATGCTCTGGAAAAAATACCAGGTGTAACCATCATTGACGGGCAAGCCAATATTCGGGGTGGCTCTGGTTATTCACAAGGTGCGGGCAGTCGGGTACTCTTGATGGTGGATGATGTTCCCATTTTACAGGCTGACGCCGGGTTTCCCAACTGGGATGATATTCCCATTGAAAACATTGCTCAGGTGGAGGTACTCAAAGGGGCGGCTTCCGCTTTATACGGCTCTTCCGCTATGAACGGCATCATCAATGTGCGCACGGCTTATCCTACGGCAAAGCCTACTACGGAAGGAGCCGTTTACTACACGCATTTTTTTAGCCCTGCCGATTCTAGTTACAAATGGTGGGAAGGTGAGGCTGCGCCTAGGACAATGGGCGCTCAGTTGGCGCACCGCAGAAAGATGAACAAATTGGATTTGGTATTGGGTGCGTATTACGTCAACGAACAAAGCTACGAACAGGATGTCAACAAGGAATATGGTCGCTTTAACTTCAATACCCTGTACCGGGTAAGCGATAAATTCAGTTTTGGCTTGAACGGCAATTTCAACCAGGGCACTTCTAGTTCTTTCTTCTATTGGGTGGATGCAACTACCCCTTACATCGGATTTCCAACTACATTGAGCAGCCGCAAACGCCTGCGCTACAACCTCGATCCGCACATTACCATCTACGATAAGGGTAATAACAAACACCGCCTATTAGGTCGTTTTTACAACGTCGATAACGACAACGACAACAACCAATCCAATTTTTCCGATATGTATTACGGAGAGTACCAATTTCAGCGTCAGTTTAAAGGTGCCGACCTGATTCTGACGAGTGGAGTGGTAGCTACTTTCAGCAGTGTAGAGGCAGAACTTTATGGAGATACGACATTTAGTTCGCGCAACCTGGCCGCCTACCTACAGTTGGATCAAAAGCTTTTCGATCGACTCAATATATCTGGAGGGTTTCGCTACGAAAATAATTTATTACAGAACCCCGGATTTGTTTATGAGCAGGGAGTCGTTTTGCCCTCCGATGAGCGCGAGTCAAAACCGGTCTTTCGCTTGGGCTTGAATTATGAACTGGCCGACTTTACTTTTTTGCGGGCATCTTGGGGGCAAGGTTATCGTTTTCCCACAGTTGCAGAGAAGTTTATCGTTACAAATGCCGGTGTTTTCGATGTATTGCCCAATCCTGAATTGCGTTCAGAAACAGGTTGGACGGGCGAAATCGGTATCAAGCAGGGGTTTGGAGTGGGTTCATTCAAAGGCTTTTTTGATTTTGCGGCTTTTATATCTCGCTACCAAGATATGATGGAGTTCAATTTGGTTGGCGGTGATTTTAGGGCACTCAATATTGGTGATACCGAAATGCAGGGTATAGACATCAGCATCGCTGGTAAAGGATCCCTTTGGGGATTGCCAACAACCCTTTTGGCAGGTTATACCTATGTGGATCCCCGTTTTAAGGAATTCGACAATACGCCTATTCCGGCTGGTGAAACAGGAACATTGGCACAAATCAATGCGCTGAACTCTTCTTCTGATGATAATATTTTAAAATACCGCTCACGCCATGTTGTCAAGCTGGATATCGAAACCAGTATCAAAGACGGATTTATTGGCATAGAAGGGTTTCACAATAGCCACTTGGAAGCTATAGATGCGGCTTTTTTGCTAATCATCAAAGGATTAGGGGTGTTCAGAGAAGAAAACAACAAAGGCTTTACGGTATTGAACTTTAGGGCGGGTTATCGCTTTTCTGAGGTGGTAAAAATGTCATTGCTGCTCAATAATGCTGCAAATACGATTTACTCCGCTCGCCCTGGATTGATGGCTGCACCGCGCAACCTGACGGCAAGGGTGGATTTTAAGTTTTGAGTTTTGTGCGCGTACTCGGCTTGTAGGGTTACCCATTTAATAAAACTGCTGCCCGTATCGAAGCACCGGAGTCGCCTAATCGTTGCTTCAACTCCTTGTAATCGGCTTGAATACGCTGAGCATTTTCTTGGACAAGTAGCGCGTTGAGCGCTTTGGTCAGGCTTTCTGCGTTTAAGTCGTGCTGGATCAATTCCTGAACAATTGGCCGATCCATAATCAGATTCACCAAGGATATATAGCGCACATTGACCAGCCGTTTGGCAATCCAAAAAGAGAAGGCGCTACCCCGGTAACAAACCACTTGGGGAACTTCAAATAGGGCCGTTTCCAGCGTAGCTGTACCCGATGTAACGGCAGCTATTTGAGCTTGCTGTAAAAGGCTATAAGTAAGGCCCTGAACCAGTTTGACTTGAGGATAGGATTGGATAAAATCGCGGTAAAAATCACTTGGAATAGCTGGCGCCCCGGCTACTACAAACTGAAAATCCGGAAAATGAGGAACTACGGCTAACATGACATCCAACATGCGCTCAATTTCCTGTCGGCGGCTGCCGGGCAGTAAGGCGATAATGGGTTTGTCGGAGAGGCCTTCCCGTTGTCGGAAGGCTTCATCGAGGGGCAAATCGGCTATGGCATCCAAGAGCGGATGGCCGACAAAGTCAGCCGGATAGCCGTATTGGGCGTAAAAATCCCGTTCAAAAGGCAAAATGACGAGCATTTGATCAACGCTTGCCTTGATGCCGTGTACCCGGCTGCTGTGCCAAGCCCATATTTGCGGTGAAATATAGTAAACAACTTTGATCCCTTGTTTTTTGGCCCATTTGGCGATCCTCAAATTGAACCCGGGGTAGTCAATTAATACCAGTACATCTGGTTGATAAGCAACAATATCTTGTTTGCAAAAGCGGATATTGCGCAGGATGGTGGGTAGGTTTTTAAGAACCTCCACAAAGCCCATAAAAGCCAGGTCTTTGTAATGCTTGACCAAATCGCCGCCCGCTTTTTCCATCAGATCGCCGCCCCATACCCGGAACTGGTGCTGCGGGTTGATGGACTTTAAAGCTTTGATGAGGTTGGAGCCGTGCAAGTCTCCGGATGCTTCCCCGGCGATGACGTAGTATTTCATATTAAAGAAGATCGCTGCCGAAATAAATGAGCCACAGTACCACCAAGCCTACCGTCGCAATGACGATGCCGCGCATGGATTGGGTGAAACGCCTTTTTTGAAATACATTTAGCGGTATCATATTTAGGCTGATGGCGATGACCGCAGAGGTGCGTTCGCGAAAGTTGGAAGAAAACCCCTCTGAGCTCAGCAATCCGTTATTCCCCAATTGGTTATAAAGCGTGCTAATCAGAAAAAATCCAGCTACGGGCAGAATAATGCCAAGGGCTAGTCCTATCATCAAATTGTTTTTCGAAAACATGCGCAGGTAGTTATTTTTCGAGAGATGTTAATGAGGCCAGGGCATGATAATTGGTCAAATCGTGCATAGAAGGAACCACGGAAATATAGCCGTTTTCCAAAGCCCAAATATCAGTGTCTTCGCCCTGATCCAGATTTTCAAAACGCCCGGTCAGCCAATAATATTTTTGCCCCCTTGGGTCGGTCGCTTCGGTAAATTCTTCCACCCAGCGCGCATCCGCCTGCCGGCAGATTTTTATGCCCTTGATTTCTTTTTCTTGCAATTTGGGCAAATTGACGTTGAGCAAGCTGCCTTTTTCCATGCCGTGTTCCAGAACATGCTCCATGATTTTGCGGACAAAGGGTTTGCTGTGCTCAAAATTGGCATCGTGCCGATAATCGAGGAGCGAAAACCCGATGGATGGAATACCTTCCAGGGAAGCCTCCATGGCGGCAGATAGGGTGCCGGAATAAATGATGTTGATGGAAGCATTAGAACCGTGATTGATCCCGGAAACGCAAAGATCAGGGCTTCGGCCTTTCAACACCACGTGTTTGGCCAATTTTACGCAATCTACCGGGGTGCCGGAGCATTCGTATGCTTCAATGTCCCCAAAAACGTCGTTGGGGTGCAGTCGGATGGGGGAACTGATGGTAATGGCATGCCCCATACCGGATTGAGGGGAATCGGGAGCGACAACAATTACTTCGCCCAAAGTTTTGGCTACTTCTACCAAAGCGCGTATCCCCGAGGCAGTGATGCCATCGTCGTTGGCTACTAGTATGATGGGTTTTTTCATGTATTTTTGATTTGGAGCGGCACAAAAATATTATTATTCGGTCATTTTTTAGTCAGTTACACAACCTAGCTTTTAAAAGACTGTTTAGAAGGGATGTTGAAAAATGCATAAAATTATAGTCACTTATGGCAGCCACTGGAAAAAAAGGCGTTTTATTGGTTAATTTAGGAACGCCAGATGCGCCCACCCGATCGGCGGTTTATCGCTATTTGAAGCAATTCTTGCTGGATGCCCGAGTGGTGGACTATCCCTGGTTGGCGCGCAACCTGCTGGTTCGAGGTATCATTGCACCTTTCCGTTCAGGAAAATCGGCCAAACTGTATCAGCAATTGTGGACGCCAGAAGGATCTCCGCTCAAAGTATATGGAGAACGCCTGGCCAGGGGTGTTCAGCAAGCATTAGGGGATGAATATGCTGTTGAACTGGCCATGCGTTACCAAAATCCCTCCATCGAATCGGCCATTCAGCGGCTATTAAAACAAGGTGTGGGCAGCATTACCGTTTTCCCTTTATTCCCACAATACGCTTCTGCCACTACAGGCTCCGTTCACGAAGCGGTCATGCAGGTATTATCTCAGGAAGAAAGTATTCCCGACGTACATCTGATCAATTCTTATTGTGATCATCCTGCGATGATCGATATTTTCACAGACAACGCCCGGCAATTTGACTTAAATAGCTATGACTTTGTTTTATTCAGCTACCACGGTTTGCCTCAGCGCCAATTGCGCAAAGCCGACCGAAGTGGCAGTCATTGTTTGCAGAGGGAAGGGTGTTGCCATAATCTGGGGCAAGCCAACCAATTTTGTTATTCGGCACAATGCCAAGCTACTACACGGGCAATAGTATCCAAATTGGGTTTGGAAGCTGGAAAATATACGACTTCTTTTCAAAGCAGGTTAGGTCCCGAACTTTGGGCACAGCCTTATACGAGTACCATTTTAGAGGAGCAAGCCAGAAAAGGGGCAAAACGGATATTGGTATTCAGCCCTGCTTTTGTAGCCGATTGTTTGGAAACACTGATCGAAATCGGTCATGAATACCAGGAGGAGTTTGAAAAAATGGGCGGCGAGAAGGTCGATTTAGTACCCAGCCTCAACGATGACCCACGATGGATACAGGCGGTAGCGGCGATGCTGCGCTAATCATTCATATCCCATACCCATTCCCCATTTATATCAAAATAACCGATTTTATCGCCTTTTTCTACCCGGAAAAGACCCGCTCCGGCATAGCTGATGTATTCGTAATCGGGCGTAATGATGAGGTCGCCATTTAGGCTGGCCAAGCCGCTAAAGCCTTGAATACGTACCTTAGCAAAGCCATTTTTGAAAGACTCTATTTTATCGTATTTTGGGGGAATGACCTCTATCCCTTTTCGATTGATGATGCCCCAGCGTCCGTCAATCTGTACGACAGCAACACCATATTTGAATTCGCTGGCCTCCTGATAATAGCCATTGTACAGACTAGCCTGCTCTGTTATGTAGTAAAAACGGTATTTTTCATCCCTGACCAAACCGCGCCCTTCCTGGAAGGTAAGCAGGCGATCTAAACTAGGCTCAATCAGCAATTTGCCTTCTTTGTCGATCAATCCAGCCTTTTTTATACCTTTATAAACCACGGCTCTTCCTTCGTTGAAATCCAGGCATTTGGAATAATCTAGTGGCACGACAGTTTGCCCTGCGTAGTCAATATAGCCGCATGTTCCGTCTTTTTGCACGGCGGCCAACCCTTCGGAAAAATTAGAAACTTTAGTATAGATACTTGGTATAACCAACTTGCCGGTTGTATCTATGAAACCATAGCCATCTTTGTATTTGACCGCGGCCAAGCCTTCGTGAAATTCGCCAATTTCCCGAAAGGGGAGGGTAGTGATCAATTCGCCATATATGTTGAGCAAACCATAATTGACGGCATTATTGCCGTAGCTGACAATTGCCAAATCATGCTCGTTAAAAGAGCCTATGTCTGTGTATTTGGATTTGGTCAGCGTTTTTCCCGACTGGTCGATGAGGGCAAATTGATTTTCCAGTACGACCCGTGCTGCATTTTTATGAAAATCAAAAGCGCGGTCGAAGCGTGATTTGATGGCCAATTCGCCTGTTTTGTCAATATAACCCACACCCGCATCCGTGATCACCCAGGCCAGTCCATTCCTGAAATTTCCAGCCTTCTTGTAGCGGATGGGTATTTCTATATGACCTTGCCGGTCGATATAACCCCATTCGCTGCCTAAGCGCACTGCCGTCAAACCCTCGCTAAAATTCCTAACCTCGCGGAACCGGCAGGGGATCACCTCCAGGCCTTCATCGTTGACAAATCCCCAAAGTCCATTTTTTTGCACCGCCAAACGACCGTCGCTGAATGAGCCAATTTCGTCGTATATGGCATTGACCGTAATTTGTCCCAAGGTATCAATTAATCCATATTTGGGTTGTTCGATATATACCTTTACAATACGATTGTCGGTGTTATCCAGAAATTGGACGCCATCATAATTACAGGGAATAACCACCTTGTTTTTCTGATTCACCATGCCCCATTTGCCATTGCACTCTACGATGCCTACTTTGTTGATGAAATCTTTGGCGAAGGAAAATTGCGGCGTGACAACCACTTGTATATTGGTATCGATATACCCCCACTCACAATCCTGACAAGTCAGGAAGGCATCCTGTTTAAAATGCTGGTCGTAAAGGGTATAATCGACCATGGTGCTGGGCGATTCTATGTCATTGAGAAAAGAGTTCAATTTGCCTAGGGCCCTTTCCGTATTCATACTGCCAGACAGTTGACCGACAAAGCTGAATCTAGCCACACCATCTACAAAATCACCCACGTATGCTAGGTCGCGCTTCACTACCTTCCCGATGCGGTCAATCAAACCAAAACGGCCGTTGGAAAACAAACATTTGGCCAGTGGGACGCCTTCCTGAAAACTTTCAAGGCTGATGTCCCAAAAATCCATTTCAGTAACCAACAAGCCCAAGTCATTGTTAACCAACCCATACACCATATCGAAGCGAAAAGTAGTGCGTTCGAACTCATAGCGCCCCGATTTTTCAATACCCACTTGTGTAAAGCCCGATCCCGGAACCACTTTTACGCTGTGAAAAGCAGGCTCGATTTGCACTTCTCCATCCGACAGCCTGCGCAAACCCCAACGGTCGTTCAAGGGGGCATAAAACCATTCGAATTGCTCGAGTTGATACTCGTTGGAATTGCTTTGGGGCACTTCTGCTTTTTTGCCCGTGATGGTAATTTTAAAGTGCTGATTGAATTGATCGCTGTTGAGAAAATGGCCTTCTTCATCAAAAGAAAGCAAGGTGAGTTGTGAACCTGAACCGCTGTAGGCTTTTGCTTGGCTGTTGTTTTGCAATTCGAGGCGATAATAGGAAGGGCTTAGTTCCAACTCGCCTTTGAAATTGATGATTCCGTAAAAGCCATCTTTTTTAACCACTGCGATTTTATCCCTAAGCGGAGAAATGTATTGGTATTCCAGCGGCAATATTTTTTTACCCCCTTTTTCTACTATCCCCCAATGTCCTTGATAATTGACTCGGAAATAATTGCCCTGGAAAGCTTGTATTTCATCAAATTGTGCTGGAAGGATCAAATTGCCACACCAATCGAGCAGGCCCATCTGGCGGTTTTTCTTAGCAATCACATAGCGCTTGGAAAAAGGGTAATAATTGTCGAAAGAACCATCAGAAATGATTCGGGAGCAAGGAATAGAGTATATAAATTGTCCTTCGTTCAGGCTCAGCTTGATGAAATTATCGGAAATTTTGCTGAAACCCTTGTATTTGGGGGGAATGACTTCTATGCCATAAAAATTTACGGCGCCCCAGTATTGATCTTTTTTATAAAAATAGAGGCTGTCGTTGAAAAAGCGGATTTCATCAACAGCAGGTGCAATGATGGTGCGTCCTATGCTGGAAAGCAGACCCATGTGGTTGCCGCTGGAGGTAATGAAAAAATTACCCGACTCAAATTGGAGTTCGTCGTATATCGGCGGGCACAATTTTTGACCATACTTATCATTGAGCCCCCATTTGCCGTCTTTCAGGTAGGCCAAATAAAAGCTATTCCAAACTTTTACCTGTTGGTAGCCTTTTTCCAGTACCGTTTCGCCCCGCAAGTTGATCACCATCCATTCAGACTGGCTCATAACGGCGATTAGGGTCGAGTCCAACACCTTGAGGTCATCATAGATCGGGTTGACGACTTCTTTCCCACCGGCTCCTAGCAAACCTACGCCGCCATCCCTTTGCATGACCGCGTAGCCGAATTGCTTAAATTCTCCAATAGCATCGTATCGGGCAGGTACTACCACTTTTCCTTCTGCATTGATCAAGCCCCATTTTTTATCCAGTTTTACCGGAAAAAAACTTTGGGCTTGCATGCTGAAACACACCAATAGAGCAGCAAAAAACGAGCAAATCCTGGACATAAGCGTTGTTCAGGTTGTATTGGGGCGACCAATAACAGGGATCTGTTTTTGTCTTCCCGTAGTTTTCCTTCAATAAATTTTACTTTCGACAAACGAATACATAAAGGTATAAATTATAAGAAACATTTGGTTTTTGAAATCAAGGGGATTTATGGTGCGGTTGAAAAAAGCGATAAAACAGGAGGGACTATTGCGATTGTGGCAGTCAAGGGGGTTAAAAACTAAACTCCCGATTTGTCCTTACAACAGCGGCCGGAACGGCTCATTTGAAGCGTGTCTGTTATTGTGAGGATTTTGATAAAACAGGAAATAATTTTTTGCACGCTGCTTGGAGTAAAAAACAGGTTATGAAATCAATATTTCTAGGAATGGATACTTGGTTAGAGAGGCGGGTGTGGTTCACAAAAAGCAATGCTCATTAAAACCACGAAGCCCACAAAAGGACACAAAGGCTTCCTGGTGCCATTTCCATGCCTGCGACTTTCCACTCCAGAAACGCGGAGCGGCGGCAAAACACCAGTGGAGAATCGATCCTGGCTTTGCGCAGCATCAAATTTTTATAAGTAAGCCCTTTGGGCTGAGCTGCATGGCGAACTGGACGGCAGCATTCGCAGTCAATATTTTATAGCGCGATCAGATGGTTTCCTGATCCAGCAGGCTTTGTAAATCAGATTTAATGCTTCCCAGGTGCTCGATCATGGTCTTTTTTTCCTGCTCCCATTCCTGGAGTCTTTTTATTTCTTGGCGGGCGCCATCGATGGTGAAGCCCCTTTCTTTGAGCAAGTGCTGAATGAGTTTTAATTGCTCGAGGTTTTGATGGGTAAAACGGCGGTCGCCTTTGCTGTTTTTGTGTGGCTTTAGAAAATCAAATTCGTTTTCCCAAAACCGCAATTGAGACTTTGAAATTTCAAACATCCGGGCAACTTCGCCGATGCTGTAATACCGTTTCAATTCATCGCCTTCGAAAATGGGAATCTGTTTCATACCCGGGTATTAATGGGTGAATGTTGGCGCAATAATTCGTTGTCTCCCCGCACCTGAATCCATGCTTTCAGGCCACCATCCAAATTATACACGTTTTGGAATCCGCCATTTTGCATCAACATACAGGCGCGGGTGCTGCGACGGCAGGAATTGCAATAAACCAAGTAAGTTCCTGTTATGGGCAACCGCTCTATATCATCCCAAAAGCCAGCCCCCAGATAATCTAAATTGATTGCTCCGGGCATGTGGATGCTTTCAAATTCTTCTGGCTTGCGGCAATCTATCACCACTACATTAGGATGTTGATCGAGGAAGGTCGAAAAATGCTCCGGGTGTACGTTGTTCAACTTATTTTTCAGTAAATCCCATCTTTTAATGGCGCAATGTTCTTGCATGGCTGAGCTTTGATTTTCTTTGAACCAGCAAGTTAGTAAATTCTCAAGATAATGTATAATACCGGTCTGCGCATAACCGCATGCTTCGTGTACCAGCAGGCCGCATCGGAATACGGATACAACGTAGTAGCGCAGCAGGTGCCCAGCCAAGAAGAACTATGAAAAGAACTCAAAGCTGCTTAATGCCCCCAGACCACAAAGACCGGGTACTCTTTTGTTCTGGATCACCTTTGTATTCGATAGCGCCACCTGTATTGGCATTGGCATCCAGCCGTGTCATGGCAATGACAGCTGCTTGGCCGCCGGTACTGGCTTTTACGTATGTATTTTGGCAGTTGAGATCCAGGCCCGCATATTGACCTCCTGTGCTGACCGATACCTCTTGTTCCGCTGTTTGCCCTTTGATTGTTATTACTGCACCTTCGTGGGCTCCAGCGTTCAGGCCATTTAGCGCTACCTCTACCTGCATCACGGCGCCACTACTGGCTCGCAAGGTCAAGGAATCAGCCGATAGAATGCCCTGGGTGCTAACTGTCGCTCCGGCACTGGCCTTAATGAGGTTCAGTTGTTCATAATAAACCTCCACTTTGGCCAATCTTTTTCCGTCAAACAAGCGGTCGAGCAGTTGAATTTTGAGCGTCTCGTTTTTAACAAAGATACTGACCTCATCCGGGCTAATGTTTTCTGCATAAACAACGATCTTGGCGCTTTCCGCAGGGATGAGTAATACTTCTACTGCTCCAGATGCCGATACACTGGTGAAAAAATCCAGCTTTCTTTCTTCCTGGGCTTGAGCCAAATATGCCAAACAGGCAAAAATTGCCAGTAGCAGCCCATTTTTCAACGTAATTGTTTTCATAATTTGTTCTGTTTACTCCTTAGATGTTTTCAAACCCTCAAAACCCCTATTGATTTTCAAAGAACTACCTTAACGTGGTGTTAAAGGTATTTTCATGCAGAAAAAAAGCGTCACCTTTGCGAAGTTCAGCTTTGATTAAGCAAACTCAATGGATATGAAAAACTGTTTTTTACTGCTGTTTAGCTTGTTATTGACTTCCACCTTGGTCGCCCAATTTCCGGGAGGTAGGCAGGGACAGAACAACGCGCCAAGTTCGGATGTGTTCAGTCGTAGTACCAAAGGCATTGGAAAAATTACGGGATTTGTCCTTGATTCGCTGAGTGGCACAGGGGTAGAGTTTGCGAATATTGCCTTGTATGACATGAAAAACGAGCAACTCATAGACGGTTCAGTTGCCGATGAAAAGGGCAAGTTTTCAATTGAAGGCCTAGTTGACGGCAATTACCGGATAGTAGTTTCTTTTTTGGGTTACAGCAACAAAACGGTTGGGGATATAAAAATTGTCCGCGAAAAATCAGTCAATATCGGAGCCGTCCTGTTATCAGAAGGAGCACAAGTGCTGGAGGCGGTAACGGTAACCAGCACCAAGGCCCTCATTGAAGAAAAGGTAGATCGCCTCGTGTATAATGCGGAAAAAGATGAACTGGCCAAAGGCGGTGATGCAGCTGATGTATTGCGCAAGGTGCCGCTGCTTCAAGTCGATTTGGAAGGCAATGTATCTGTGCGTGGAAGCTCCAACATAAAGGTCTTGATCAACAATAAACCTTCCACTATAGTAGCCAGCAGCATTGCCGATGCCCTGAAAATGATTCCTGCGGATATGATTAAAAGCGTAGAAGTCATCACCTCACCTTCAGCCCGCTACGATGCGGAAGGCTCTGCGGGCATCATCAACATTATCACCAAAAAAGACCGGCTGGAGGGCTATAGCCTGAATGTTGATGCCGGAGCAGGTTTGCGAGGGTCTAATCTTGGGCTGAATGGCAGTTATCGCCAGGGCAAATTTGGCTTGAATTTGGGGGGGCACGGGCGCATTTCTTACAACGATGCCGAAACAGATATGGAGCAGCGAACCATCACTGATGGCAACACCAACCTCACCCGACAAAGCGCGGAGGCCTCAGATAATGGAATATTTGGTCATTACTCTTTGGGTATGGACTACGATATTGACAAAACGCAGGCTTTGTCGGGGAATGTGCGGTACGGCATTCGCGATTTTTCACGCGAGCAGTTGCAGACTACCGACCTTTTCCTGAATGATGTTTTGCAAAATACAGCACTGCGGGATATTGAAAACACCAATGCATCTAATAATGTAGATGTTAACCTGGATTATATTCGCACCTTACGCGCTCAGCAGGAATGGAGCATTTCCACTCAATACAGCCGCAACGATCTGGTCAACGATTTTGTATCGGACAATCTGGATGAAAACAAAGCACTGATCAATAGTTTGGAAAACCTGAATGATAACCTAAACGAAGAAATTACGCTCCAAACAGATTATCAAACCCCTATTCTCGACAACCAACTATTGGAAATTGGTGCTAAAGGGATATTTCGCTCGGTGAATAGCAATTATTCCTACTTTTTTGCGGAAGCAGATGGCGATTATAGTCTGGATTTGACCCGCCCCGCTGGTGCTTTGGATTACGAGCAAGATGTCACGGCAGCTTATACTTCATATACCTACTCAACCCCTAATAAATATACCTTCAAATTGGGGGTGCGTTGGGAAAATACGACGATCGATGCCGTTCAGGAAGGGCAACCCATTGAGATACCTGATTACAACAATATTGTTCCCAGTTTGAACCTATCAAAGCGTTTGAACAATGGCAATACCTTGAAATTGGGCTACAACCGGCGCATTCAGCGCCCCGGATTGCAGCAGTTGAATCCTAACGTCAACGTATCCAATAATCAGGATGTTCAGGTAGGCAATCCGAACCTACGGCCGGAGCTAACGGATAACATAGAGCTGTCTATCAGTACTTTATTGGAAAAAACCTATATCAATACTTCTTTCTTCGGTCGGATTACGGATAATGCCATCAACCAGGTTCGCACGCCTATAGATTCCATTCTGGGCGCTATCCTGACGACTTATGAGAATATAGGGCGAGAAAGATCTATCGGTAGCAATATTTTTGCCAACGTTTACCTCACAAACAATTGGACGATAAATGGTGGGGTAGATGTCTATTATTCTATGTTAGAAGGCCAGGTTACAGGAGAAAATGGTCAGTCTGTTACGGTAAGCAATTCGGGTTTTAATTATGGTGGGCGTCTTATGTCGCAGCTACAATTTAAAAGCGGTTGGGGTTTCCAGGCATTTAGCTTTATGCGCGGACGTCGAATTGACTTGCAAGGAATGCGCGGCGGCTGGGGCATGTATTCGCTGGGGGCTCGCAAAAATTTCAACAATAAGAAAGGCAGCTTGGGCATTTCCGCCGAAAATTTCCTTAATAGAGGCTGGAATATAAAATCCGAAATCGAATCGCCTGGGTTGAGCCAAGTGAGCAATAATTTGATGCTGAATCGAAACATCAAAATCAACTTGAGCTATAAATTTGGCAAACTGAATTTTACCGAATCTCGGCGTAAGACCAAATCCGTGCGCAACGACGATGTCCTTTCTGGTGGGGATGGTGGTATGGGAGGCGGAACAGATGTAGGAGGCAATTCATCTACGGGATCGCAAAATAGGGGCGCCTTCCGGCAAAATCAAAATGCGAATAAAGGGAATGATAAAGATGCTCCAAAGGAGAAATCCAGATCAAAGAAAAAAGAAAAAGTGCAGGATGAGGAATAATTTGGGCTTAGGACCAGGCAAGGGTTAGTTAATGAACTGATTGTTGCTTCGCCCAATACCAAAGCAAAAAGCAAATGCTCCCCAGACAATAGGCGATGGCATCCTTCCAGTCGGCAGTAAAACCCGATGACCATTGCGGGAAGCCCCATTCAAAGAGTCCTATTAAAAATGCCGTTGCCAGTGCAATATCCCAGAAGTCCAAGTCGGGAGTATGCCACCACAGGCGGCGTTCAAACTGCCATAACCCCAGCAAAATAGGCATAGACAAAAAAGGGTCGAGGTATTGATCGAGGAAAGGCAGCGGCCAGTTGAATACTTTTTGAGCCATTTGATGGGCGAGAAAAATACTAACCAGCAGTGCCCAGCAGCCCCAATCAACAGGGCTACCTGATGCCTTTATTTTCCACCTTGCTGACATGGCGTTTTGTATGCTAAAATACTGCTGCAAAGGCTATAATTAATCCAATAACCACAAAAGGGGAAATAACAATGGTAAATATCAGCCCTAAAAAACGCAAAACCAATTTATAGAATAGCATCCATACCGGGTCGTCGTCGCGAAAGGCCACATAATCGCTGAAAGTGCGGTAGCTGCTTCGAGTGGTTTGGAGCATACTGTCGAGTGCGTTTTGCTCTTTTTTTGCCAGATCTTCGGGATAAACTCTCATAGGATTAAAAATTTAGAACAAATGTACTATTTTTGCAATATTAGTACAAGTGTACTAAGCTGTTTTTTTGCTCGAACCTCATTTTTTTCGACCAAATCCATCTGGATGAGCACAAAAGTAAGAATTTTAGAGACCGCACTTTCCCAGTTCAATGAGTATGGATTAGCCAATGTAAGCATTCGATCCATTAGTCAGGCGATAGCCATCAGCCCGGGCAACCTGACCTATCATTACAAAAATATTGAAGCGATTGTAGAAGCGCTGTACATGCAATTGGTGGCCACTTTTGATCAAAGGATTGCCCAAATACATACCGTAACCGTTGACATGGCCTACCTAATGGAACAGACCCGAGCCAATATGCACACGCTGTTCGAATACCGCTTTCTGTTACTGGATTTTCCGCATGTAGCCCGGCGCATCCCTACCATTCAGCAGCATTTTCACGAGTTGGTGCAGTCGCGGCTCACTCAATTCGCACTAGCCTTTGAGCTACTGGTCGCGCAGGATATTTTGCAACCCGAACGCTTGCCGGGTACTTACAAACGCTTGATTTACAACCTCATCATAATTACTAATGCATGGCCTTCCGATTCATTTCTTCATTTTCAGGGGGGCTACCCTCCCGACAAGATCATTGATTTTTATACCGTACAGACTGCCCACATGCTGTTGCCCTACCTGACGGAAAAAGGGCAGCAAGATATGTACTATTTTTTGCGCGATCTGGAAGCAGCAGATTATCCAGATTAGGATGTGTGAAGGCCAACGGATAAAATCGTATTCTTGTGGTAAATTCTGTGAGGCATGAAAGACCCAAAAGTCATCCAAAAGTATCCCACCTTTGAGTGGACTGATGTGACCAATCCGAGCAAGGAAGAATTGACACAATTGGCACAAGCTTACGACCTGAATCCCATGTTGGTTCAGGACAGTTTGCAGCACGGGCATTTACCGAAAATAGAACAACTTACGGATTATCGGTTCTTGATTTTGCGGGCATACACAGCCCACGAGCAAGATAAAGTTTCTACCGTAGGCCAATTATCCAATAAAATTTCATTTTTCATCAAATCGGACTGTTTGATCACGGTTCATCGAAAAAAGTTTGAGTTTCTGGCCAACAAGGAAAAAGACTATCAGCACCTCGATGAATTGCTGCTCGATATTATAGCCGATATGATCCATTCCTTCGATCGGCCCGTCAAAGCGCAGTCTGATAAAATTGATGAAATAGAGAAAACTTTATTTTTGAAAAACGGCTATGCCATTTCTATGGAAGAGATGTATTTTCAAAAATCCAAAGCCCGTATTAGCAAAAAGTTGTTAAATATTACGCAAAATGTGATCAATCAATTAGCAGTCCATGAGGTCAAACAATCCAAATTGCAAGACATCAAAGATTTGATGACGAGCCTGATCCTGCATTACGACGAGGTAGTGGAAGATACGAACAACCTGATGCACACCTATATGTCTATCACCGCCCAAAAAAGCAACGATGTGATGAAACTGCTCACCATCTTTTCGGCCTTTTTTCTGCCGCTTACCTTTATAGTCGGTATTTATGGGATGAATTTCGATCATATACCGGAATTGCACTGGGAATATGGCTATTACCTGTCTTTGGCAGCCATGGCACTCATCGCGTTGGTGGTATGGATCTGGTTTAAAAGGAAGCGGATTTTGTAGAGGGGAAGAGGGTTGAGGGGCTTACCACAGTGGCGGAATTTTAGCACAAAAGTGTCATAGATGCACGTCATCTAAAATCGCGACAACCCGATGTAGTGATGACGGCAGCGTTCTACACGCCGCATCCACCGCAATTCTTGAATAATGCGAACCATCAGAATAAAAGGGATCGAAGCCAAGAGCAAAGCCCCAATTGCCAAGCAAAGCAAAAGCAACAAAATGGGTATCCAGCCTGCCCCTGTTGCCTCATAGCCGCCATTGTTTGCTGCCAGCAATAGTAAGAACCGGATGAGCAAAGCGATACCACCAAAAAGTAAAAACCAAAAACCCCAGGATTTGCCAGCTATTCTGATGACTCGGAATATCCGCTTCCATCGAAATTTTGGTTGCTGTTCTTCTAATGACTTCGAACTGCCTGGCACAAGTATGCTTTGAACGGCACTTGGAATGGTTGCAAAACCTTCAGGTTGCCCGCACAGCAGGATAAGCATCAACAGGTACCACTTCATCAAGTTGTATTTTTATCTTAGTGTGTGCAAAAAATTACTTCCCAATTTATCAAAACCCTTATCCTAGCGGAGCCCACTAGCGTAAGGACAAAATCTGAAAGTTGATTTTTCTGCGTTTATAAACAAGGTTTGTATAATGATTGCTGCAAGTCAAAGCAGTAAAACCTCCATCCATACTGGCTGATGGTCAGAAAAGCGAAACTGTTGGTCTAATCCTTTTACTTGGAGTACTTTGACATTTGGTGAAATCAGAAAAAAATCAATGAGTGTAATAAATGTCTCTCCGGGAACGTACTTGTCCTTTACCTTTCGATTGGTGGGTAGGGTAGGATCATAAACCCATTGCCAATCGGCGGGTAAAAAATCTGGTTCGATATTGATTTGGCTATAGCCATCTGAATCTCCCGGACTGAAACGGTCAAACTCAAAATAAGGCGGGCACTGATTCCAGTCGCCACCCACGATGACATAATGGCCTTTTTTATATTCCTCCAGGAAAAAGTTTTTCAGAAAGGCCATCTGCTGCCTTTTCAACTCCCCGGTTTTGTCGTAAGCGGAGTTATGCACGTTGACCAACACCAATTCCTTACCCCCTTTTACATCAAAGCGGTGGACGCCAGCACAGCGGTCCAACTGAAAAATGCGATCGGGCCAGGGGTACTCTCCGGGTAGCTGGAAGCGAACAGATGATTGGGGCTGAAATCGGCTATAAGTAGCGAGTCCGCTTTCCACCTGTCCATACGCTTTCCAGGGTTCAAAAATGGGAATTGGCACCCGTGGGGCGCAGTAATTGGGCGCAAAAAAGGAAGCGTAACCGGGCAGTTCTTTTTCAACAGCCTTAAATTGGTTGATGCCATAGCTGCGTTTAGCATGGTAATCTACCTCTTGGAAAAGGTAAAAATCAGCGGGCGTACTTTCGACAAACAGGGTATCTCCGCCGATGTTTTTTTCTACGAGGGCTTTATCCGCTCTAACCATGCGCCCGTTGGAGAAAAATAGATTGCCCGAATCATAAAAAAAGTTGGATTCTGCTCCTAGCCCGCCATATCCTAAATTCCAGGTGACAAAATCTAAGATAGAATCGGCAATGATGGATTCATGGGCTTTTTGCTCCGCTTGTAACACCATTTCTTTTTCGGGCTGCCAGTCTGTCAGCGTGCCATGCACCAATACGGCTGCAACGTAAAATCCCAGTAATAGAAGTGAAAAAACGATGGCTTTAACTGCTTTTTTCATGTTAGGCTTGCAAGTTGTTTCGTCGTTATATTTTATAGATGGTAATTGATTGCATACCGATGCCGTATTTATAGCAGCGGATGAACACGGCTAGCTTTTTTCTGCGAGATAGCGCTCCGCTGGAGCGCGCTAGCTAGGCTGTATCAGAGCAACAAGGATAACACTCCGCTGGAGTGTCTGGGCTTGAGCCTACATCCGCGCTGATCCGTTCTATCCGCCCAATCCGAGTTCCTATGCGGCCCTTGATGGCACACGGAAGACACTGATGCAGCGGATGAACACGGCTAGCTTTTTTCTGCGAGATAGCGCTCCGCTGGAGCGCGCTAGCTAGGCTGTATCAGAGCAACAAGGATAACACTCCGCTGGAGTGTCTGGGCTTGAGCCTACATCCGCGCTGATCCGTTCTATCCGCCCAATCCGAGTTCCTATGCGGCCCTTGATGGCACACGGAAGACACTGATGCAGCGGATGAACACGGCTAGCTTTTTTCTGCGAGATAGCGCTCCGCTGGAGCGCGCTAGCTAGGCTGTATCAGAGCAACAAGGATAACACTCCGCTGGAGTGTCTGGGCTTGAGCCTACATCCGCGCTGATCCGTTCTATCCGCCCAATCCGCGTTCCCATACGGCCCATGATGGCACCCACTACTCACCAACGACCACCCGCTTTACACCCCGCAAACCATCCACCTCTAGTACCAGCCCATACCAACCTTGCGGCAAATGGCCCACTTCAATAGAAAATAAGGCCGAATTGGCTTGACCAGTCATAATATCCTGTCCGAGTACATTGACCAATTTCCATTGGATATTCTTCGCTGAACCAACCCCATCTACTTGCACCCAAAGTAGGTCATTGGCCGGAACTGGGAATACCTTGACTTGTTGTTCCAGTAAGGAATTCGCGACTCCAGTTGTGATATTTACTTCTTCGCAATAAGATGAGGTGCCGCAAGCGCTGCTAATTTCCAAACAAACTTCGTATATTCCTACTTCTTGGTAGGTATGTGTTGGATTTTGGGCGTTGGATGTACTGCCATCTCCAAAAGTCCAGTACCAGGTGTTGGGGAAAAAAGAGGATTCATCTGAAAAGCTGATGCTTGCCCCGTTTTGCTCGTAGAAAAAGGCAGAGACAGGGCTTACGCACGTCACTTGCACCGATTGACAGAACGTGGTGCTGCCGCAGATGTTGCCCACTGTGAGGCATATTTCATACAGGCCGGGTGCTGCATAGGTATGGCTTGGGTTGGCTAATGTAGAAGCCCCTCCATCGCCAAAAGTCCACAACCAGTTTTGGGCGCCAGCCGTTGATTGATCGTCAAAAAGCAGGGTGAGCACCTGTTCTTCAAAAGTAAAATCAGCTTGTGGCGGACTGCAACTGACCTCTACCAATTCGCAACGTTGCGTATTGCCGCAAACACTGGATATGCTCAGACAAACCATATAACTGCCCGGAAGGACATAAGTATGAACAGGATTTTGTGTCGTAGAAAAACTGCCATCTCCAAAACTCCAATTCCAACTACTGGGGTCATCTTCACTGATATCGAAAAAAGAAACCTCCAGTTCGTCCGCTGTTGAGACAAAATTAGCCTGGGGAGCGCCACAAATGACTGTCAATGTTTTACATAGCTGATTGCTTCCGCAAATGCTGCTTACCGTAAGACACACTTCATAATCACCCGGGGTATTATAGTGGTGTGAAGGCATTGGTTCTGTAGAAGTATTGCCATCGCCAAAGCTCCATAACCATTGAGTCGGCTCATTGGCCGATACATCGACAAATGTAAGATCAAGCCCATCTGGTATCACTTCGAAATCGGGGTCAGGAGCACTGCAATTCAGCATCACAGGCTCACATATTTGATGGGTGCCGCATCCATTGCTCACTTGCAGGCATACCAGGTACAAACCTGGATTGGTAAAGGTGTGTTCTGGATTGGCTAGGGTGGAGGTATTGCCATCGCCAAAATTCCACAGATAATTATCGGCCTCTACAAGCACGGATTCCTCAAATTGCACGACCAATTCATTGGCCTGGAAGTCAAACGCGGCCTGTGGCTGCGGGCAGGTAACCGATACCATTTGGCAGATATTGGTCGATCCGCAGATACTAGTGACCTGCAAGCATACCTGGAAATTGCCGGTAGAGCTATAGATGTGTTGCGGAGAAGCTTCCATAGAAAAACCACCATCGCCGAATGTCCACAACCAGGACGCCGGTTCGTTAGAGGACAAATCCTCGAATTGCAACAGAAAATTATCACTTTGATAATCAAACGCCGCTTGCGGTGCACTACAGGTCACGCTGATTTGCTCGCAAACGGTAGTTTGCCCACATATACTCGAAACAGTCAAGCATACCTGATAATTACCGGGAAGGGCATAAGTATGGGATGGATCCGGAAAGTTGGAACTAGCCCCATCGCCGAATGTCCAAGTCCAGTTTTCAGGCTCGTTTCCGGATAAATCGGTGAAATCCCAGCTCAATTCGTCGCTTTGTGTACTGAAATCAGCTAACGGAGCAGCACAACTGACGCTGACTGACTGACAAATGGTATTTACACCGCAAACGCTACTTACGGTTAGACAAACTTCATAATCACCAGGTAAATTGTAGGTATGGCTTGGCGAAACCTGGCTAGAAGCATTGCCATCCCCAAAATCCCATTGCCACTGAGATGGCATATTAAAACTGTTATCGGTGAAGCTGACCTGCAATTCATTTTCATTGGCACTAAATGCAGCGACTGGTGCGGCACAACTTACATTTACCTGTTGGCAGCTCTGATCGCTACCACAGCCGTTGCTTACTTCCAGGCAAAGCAAGTAATTTCCGGGAGCTGCATACGTGTATTGTGGGTTAGGCAGATCACTGGTGTTCCCATCGCCAAAAGTCCACAGCCATTCTACCGGATCGAAAGTTGAGGCATCGTTTAGAGTGATACTTAATTCGTCCTCTAGCAAATCGAAATCGGCATCGGGTGGTACACAGACAATTTCTATCTCTTGGCAAGTCGTAGTACTGCCGCAAATACTGGTAGTAGTTAGACAAACTTCATAAAAACCGGCATTGCCATAGGTATGGGCGGGGTTTTGTTGACTGGAAAAAGTGCCATCGCCAAAACTCCATGCCCAGGTGGCCGGATTATTGGTCGTTGCATCCAGGAAAGAAGCCGTGTAGAAGTTGCTGCTAAAACTAAAGCCGGATTGTGGCGCTGCACAACTCACACTAATTTGCTGACATAGCGTAGTTGCTTCTGCGCAGTTATTGTTGATGGTAAGGCATACCTCGTAATCACCGGGCAAAGTATAAGTATGTGCTGGATGCTGCTCATTAGAGCTGGCTCCATCGCCAAAGGTCCATATCCAGGAAGTGATATTGCCACCAGAAACATCATTAAAGCTGGATGACAGTTCATTTTGAATAACTTCAAAAGAAGGAGACATTGCCGCACAACCCACGCTGACAGTCTGGCAAAATACCTCAGAAGCGCCGCATATATTGGTTGTTGTCAAGCAGACTTCATAGTCGTCCGATGCGAAATAGGTGTGCATTGGATTTTGTTCAGCAGAAATTGTCCCATCGCCAAAAGCCCAGAACCAGCTTTGTATGCCTTCTCCCGTAGAAGTATCTGTAAAATCAGCCGAAAGCTCAGCCGAACTGTAGGAAAAGCCGGATATAGGCGTTGCGCATGCAACAGAGAGTACTTCACAATAAGTACTGATTTCGCCGCATTCATTGGTGGTGCTTAGGCAAACTTCGTAATCGCCGGGCAGCACATATTCGTGATCAGGGCTTTGCGCTGTGGCCTGACTGCCATCGCCAAAAGTCCAGTTCCAACTTAAAATATTGCCGGATGAAGCATCGGCAAAACTAACTGCTAATTCATTTTCCGTTGCCGTAAAATCAGATTGCAAAGGCAGACACCGGATTGCTAAGGTTTGGCAAAAGGTATTTATTTCCCCGCAAGCATTTTGGACTATTAGACATACTTCATAATCGCCTGGCGCATCGTAAATATGCAAATTTTGCTGCAATATAGAAGTATCGCCGTCGCCAAAGTCCCAATGCCATGAGGTGGTATTAGGAGTAGATAAGTCTGAAAAGTCAACCAGGAGTTCATCCGCTGTATAATCGAAATTGGCTGCCGTGATAGCACAATAGGCGGAAATGTTTTTACATACCTCTGTCAAACCACACACACTGGAAGCTTGGAGGCATACTTCGTACATGCCCGTATCAGGAAAAGTATATACGGGCTGGGGCCCAGTCAGGCTATCAGTTCCATTAATAATCCACAGCCATTCACTGGGGTTGAGGGATGAAGTATCCTCAAGAAAGAGTGTCAATTCGTCGGTTTCAAAACTGAAACCAGCTTGCGGCGGTGTACAAGTTACTGTAATGCTTCTGCAAAATTGGTCAGAACCACAAGGCCCATCAACAGTAAGGCAGATGTCATACGTGCCCGGTTCGGCAAAGGTGTATTCCGGGTTTTGCTCGGTGGATGTGCCGCCATCGCTAAAATCCCAGAACCAGCTATTGAAAACTTTTCGGGAAGAATCGCTCAATGCAATATGCAGTTCATCTACTGCTAAGTCGAAATCGGCTTCCGGCAAACTGCAATCAATGGAAAATGGCTCGCAATATTGCCCCATGCCACAAACACCATTCACCGTCAGACAAACATCATAATTGCCTGGAGCGGCATACATATATTGCGGGTTTTCCTGGTCAGAACTGTTGCCGTCCCCAAAGTCCCAATCCCAACTAGTAACCCCGGAAGAATAAAAACTTTCAAAGTTGACATCCAATTCATCGTTGGCTTCTGTATCGAAGGCCACGGTGACATTACCGCAGGCTACTTCCACAAATAAGCATACACTTTCCAAGTCACATTCGTTATCAACAGTCAAACAAACCACATAATTGCCAGGCATGGCATACCCGTGATCGGGGTTTTGTTCCGTTGAAGTGGTGCCATCGCCAAAACTCCAAATCCAACTGCCCGGATTGCCGAGCGACACATCCTGAAAAGAAACATCCAGGCCATCCAATTGAAAGGCAAAAAATGATTGCAGCGGCTGACAGGCAATGGATACGGTTTTACACAAGTTGGCAGTGCCGCAACTACCAGTGGTAGTCAAGCATACCTGGTACTGACCTGGAACTGAATATTGATGCGCAGGCATAGCCTCCGTGCTGGTGGTGCCATCACCAAAATCCCATTCCCAGGTATTGGCACCCTGATTCAGGCTGCCATCGAATGAAGCAGTCAAGTTATTGACATTGAAACTAAATCCAGCTGTTGCGATGCAATGATCTCCCTCTTTGAATAAAATCAGGGTATCAATAGGTGGATTGACATACCGATCTTTGTTGCCCGAAGGCCATTTTACAACCAAACTGTCAATACTGGTAGCGCTGCCTAAACCAAAATGGCGAATCATGGAGTTCATGATGCCATAGCTTTCGCCACTGCGTACCTCCCGCACCTGAACCCCCCAACTGCCGTACAACTCCAGGCGGGCACCTACGCCGTTGATATTGGATTCAATGCCTTCCAGTTTTACTTTTACAAAATGATTGCTATTGCCGTTGTTGATAAAAAGGTAGTCTTCATCGTTATTGGTTTGGTTGTAGCCATCTGCAAAGCCTGCATAGACATCTGGGAAGCCATCCTGGTTCAAGTCGCCTACCACGGCACTGTGGATGCGTCGTCCATTGGTGGGAAATGCATTGGCTATGTTTGAAAAAGTGCCATTGCCATTATTGCGCAAAAGCGCATGATTGGCACCTGATGAAGTGAACAAAATATCTAAAAAACCATCGCAATCGAAGTCTTCAAATTTTACTTGAATACCCACGCCCACGCCGCTTAATGCGTTAATGATACCAGCTGAATTCGTTCGGTCGGTAAAAGTGCCGTCACCATCATTGGAGAAAAGGACATTATTTACGTCGTGATTGATGATAAAGCAATCGAGGTCGCCATCATTGTCGTAATCGCCAAAATCCGTTGCCCAAGATTGGCCAAATGGGATTAAGTTGGCCGGCCCGGCCTGATCGCTGTAATTGTTGTTGCCGTCGTTCTGAAACAATAAATTAATGCGACGCCCGTCGTTGGGATCGTCCACGCCCAAACGGCACTTGGAAATATACAAGTCTATATCCCAGTCGTTGTCATAATCAATCCATACAGAACCATAATTGCCGGAGTTATCAGAAGGTACTGTTGAAACAGCGCTAATCAGGCCATAGTCGGGTGTGAAAACACCCAAGCCATTATTTTTATAAGGCACACTTAGACCTTCATCATGAGAGGCAAAGATGTCTAAATCACCATCATTGTCGATATCTACAAAATTAGAACCTTGCAGAAAAATAGGCGGGTTGCCGATCAAAGTAGTAGCATAACTGCTGCCGTCACTGGAAGCTTTGATCAGTTTGAGGTTGTTATAAGCACCACCAGTGAATATATCATTGTATCCGTTTTGATCCACATCGGCGATACAAATACTCCATTGCGTACCTCCTAAATCGGTGATGAATTCGTTGACAAAAATATTGGTATCGGCTTGCTGGTACTCGATGTACAAATAGCGGCGATCATCTAAAATGACGATATCATCCAGTCCATCGCCATTCATATCCGATATGCCCATCGGAGCGCCACTTCGCAAAGTGCCGTTATCCAGGCGGCTGCTGGCGTTGGTAAAACTAATTTGAGCGGATGACAATAAAGGAAAGCTTACAAGGAGATAAAGTAGTAGTCTTCTCATGTGTATCAATATTTCCGGATAAAACCCGGATCGGTTATTGGAAAAATGGGCTTACAGCCCTGTTGTTGCGATTTATGACTTTATAGTTTTACGAAAGTTACGTTTTTTTGTTTGATTCGTGGCCTGAATTTTTTCATACCTTTGCCTGCGTTTTAAAAAAAACTGTTTTAACCAACAAAATCGAATCAATGTCTAAGGTACTGATCATTGGTGCAGGAGGCGTAGGCCGGGTAGTCGCTTACAAATGTGCTCAATACCCTCAGGTTTTTTCTGAAATCATGCTGGCCAGCCGCACCCGATCTAAGTGCGACACCATCATGGACGATGTTCGCCGGGATACAGGCCATGCTCATCTGAGCACGGCATCAGTTGACGCCGAAAACGTGCCAGAGTTGGTACAACTCATCCGTTCTTTTCAACCGGTGATGGTGATTCATGTGGCCCTGCCTTATCAGGATTTAACGATAATGGATGCCTGCCTCGAAGCAGGTGTACACTACCTCGATACGGCCAATTATGAGCCGAAAGAGGTCGCCAAATTTGAATACAGTTGGCAATGGGCCTATCAGGATCGCTTCCGGGAAAAAGGCTTGCTGGCCGTTTTGGGCTGTGGCTTCGATCCAGGCGTTACGGGCGTATTCACGGCTAGAGCAGCCAAGCACTTTTTTGATGAAATCCATTATCTGGACATCATAGATGCTAACGCTGGCGATCACGGTAAGGCTTTCGCTACTAATTTTAACCCCGAAATCAATATCCGGGAAATTACTCAAAAAGGCCGCTACTATGAAAATGGGCAATGGATCGAAACCGAGCCGCACGAGATCAGCAAAATGATCAATTACCCGAATATTGGCCCTAAAAAGTCCTATTTGATTTACCATGAGGAATTGGAGTCATTGGTGAAAAACTTCCCAACCCTCAAACGCGCCCGTTTTTGGATGACTTTTGGCGATGAATACTTGACCCACCTTCGAGTGATTCAAAATATTGGTATGGCGGGCATTGAACCGGTTCGATTCAAAGGCGTGGATATTGTGCCGCTGGAGTTTTTGAAAGCCGTGCTGCCAGATCCGGGTGAATTGGGAGAAAATTATACCGGCCAGACCAGCATCGGTTGTAGAATCAGCGGGATCAAAGATGGGCAGGCCAAAACCTACTATATTTGGAATAATTGTAGCCACGAAGCTGCCTACAAAGAAACAGGCGCTCAGGGCGTATCCTACACCACGGGAGTACCAGCCATGCTTGGCGCGATGATGATGCTCACAGGCGCATGGAGCGGTGCTGGGGTGTTTAATGTAGAGGAATTCAACCCCGATCCATTTTTGGATCAACTCGGCGAAGCAGGTCTCCCCTGGCACGAACAGGTGGATATCGCTTTGGAAATGGAGTGAGTGTGAGCGGGTTTGCTTCCGCACTAATATACTAAGTAGGATAAATGGGTTGAGTAAATTGGGAGAGGGTCTGCCTCAACGAATCTTGACGCTTTAGAGCTTTACAAAATACTACCCACCAATCAACTATGGATTACCATCAGATACCATCCCCGGCTTTTGTCCTTGACGAAAAACGGCTCATCCAGAATCTGGAATTGATACAAAGTGTTCAGGATAGGGCAGGGGTTTCCATCATTTTAGCGCTCAAAGGCTTTGCCATGTGGCGGGTGTTTCCCTTGGTCAAGCAGTATTTGAAAGGGGCGACAGCCAGTTCATTACACGAAGCTAGACTTATAAGGGAAGAAATGGGCGTTAAAGCCCATACCTATGCGCCAGCCTATATGCCGGAAGAAATGTCCGCAGTTTTGGATTATAGCAGTCATATCACTTTCAATTCGCTCAACCAATACGAGCGCTACAAGCCTTTTTTAAAAGGGGACATTTCAGCTGGGCTGAGGGTCAATCCTGAATATTCGGAAGTAGAGGTAGATTTGTATAATCCTGCTGCGCCCGGCTCTCGCTTGGGTATTGCACCCGATCATTTTGGAGATACCTTACCGGAGGGGATAGAAGGCCTGCATTTTCACACCTTGTGCGAATCCTCTTCCTATGACTTGGAGAAAGTATTATCTGCTTTTGAACACCATTTTGGCCGTTTTTTGCCTCAACTCAAATGGGTGAATTTTGGCGGGGGCCACTTGATGACCCGCAAAGGCTACGATATAGACCATTTGGTTCAACTGCTGAAAAATTTCCGATCTCGTTATCCCAATCTCGAAGTGATACTAGAACCAGGAAGCGCCATTGCTTGGGATACAGGTGACCTGCTTGCAACGGTACTAGATATTGTTGAAAACAGGCACATAAAAACCGCCATCGTGGATGTTTCTTTTACCGCACATATGCCTGATACCTTAGAAATGCCTTATCGTCCTGGTATTATTGGCGCTAGCGATCCGGAAGATGGTAAATCAACCTACCGCATAGGCGGGGTCAGTTGCCTGGCCGGTGATTATATGAGCGAGTATTCGTTTGATGTGCCCCTGAAAGTAGGGGATCGGCTGGTTTTCAAAGACATGATCCACTACACAATGGTGAAAACAACCACTTTTAATGGCGTCAAACATCCATCGATTTGCATTTGGCGCAAAGACAATAGCTTGGAAGTTGTGCGTGAATTCGGGTATGAAGATTTTAAAAACCGCCTTTCCTGACTTTGACCATTATCCAGCATATTATTCGCAGCTTGGAACCGCTTTATGGAGCACGGGAAGCACTAAGCATGGCTCGGATCATTGTTGAAGATGTGTTTCCCCGCAAAATAAGCTTAGAACAACTCAATAGCGATGAAACGCAAGTGCTTACTGATATACTTCATCGCCTTTCAAAAAACGAACCTTTGCAGTACATTTTGGGGGGTGCCGATTTTTATGGCCTCCGTTTTCATGTCAATCCACAGGTGTTGATCCCACGCCCCGAAACGGAAGAGCTGGTGCATTGGATATTGCAAAGTAAAGGATCGCAAATACAAAGGGTTCTAGATATTGGCACTGGTAGCGGCTGTATAGCGGTTACTTTGAAAAAAAAACGCCCTGATTGGGAAGTTTGGGCCATGGATGTCAGTGCAACGGCGCTGCAAACCACTCAAGTGAATGCGTTGGCCAACGATGTGAGTATTCCAACCATACAATTAGATATTCTTGAAAATGACAGATGGACATCTCTACCCTTATTCGATCTGGTCGTAAGCAATCCGCCCTATATTCCCTTTTCGGAAATAGATCACATGGGCGCCTCTACCAGGATGTTTGAACCGCAACTGGCGCTTTTTGTACCCGATGAGGATCCGCTGCTTTTTTATCGTTGCATCGCTCATTTTTGTCAGGAACATCTATCACAGGATGGCCTTTTATTTTTAGAGGTCAATGAGTTTAATGCGCCAGAGGTAGTTGCGTTGTTAGTGGAAAAGGGATTTAGGGGAGTGGCTTTGGAAAAGGATTTGCAGGGTAAAAATCGGATGCTGAAGGCTCAGCGCTAGCTGAGTGAGAGTGAGAGTGAGGGTGAGGGTGAGAGTGAGAGTGAGAGTGCGTGTGTGCCTCAACACTAAGAACACTGAGAAAGTAAGAGAGTAAGAAGAAGTTGAGTGAGGGTGAGAGTGAGGGTGAGGGTGAGGGTGAGAGTGCGTGTGTGCCTCAACACTAAGAACACTGAGAAAGTAAGAGAGTAAG
>CALMIR010000168.1 GCA_937864265.1 uncultured Saprospirales bacterium
GAAATGAACCGTTTAGCCCGCTATGGTAAGGACAAATCGGGAAGTCAATTTTTCTGCGTTACTTAGTCAAAAAAAAGTGGGGCAACATCAAGAACTAGGCAAGTGGGGCGAAAAATTAGCCGAAGAATACCTCGAGCAAAAAGGTTATCGGGTATTGGCCAATAATTGGAAATACCAAAGAGCCGAAATTGATCTTATTGCTAAGAAGGAAGATGTTTTGGTATTTGTAGAAGTCAAAACACGCAGTAACAGTACCTTTGGTGCACCAGAAGAATTTCTATCTCCTGCACAGGAGGTGCGCATCATCAGCGCCGCTAGCGACTATATGGAAAAACACCCACATGAAGGAGAAATTCGTTTCGATATCATCGCGATAAAATACAATAGCGAGTACGATTTCCATTTGCATCATTACGAAGATGCCTTTTTCCCAGGATTGGAGTAGTTGCTTTGAAGAATGAAAAAAACAGGCCGAAAAACATATTGTCTTTACGGCCTGCCCCTAAACCCCGTTAAATGTTGTGTTTAAGCAGCTTCATGTTCTGCCAACAAAAATCGGTTTTTGGTGCTGAGCGAGGGCAATTCACAAAATTCTTTTTTGCCAAATAGCGTATAGCGATATCGGGCAAAAAGATCGTAAAGCTTGTCTCGCCATATTTTTGGAATAATCATGCCCATCCACCATAAAGACCACGGTGTTCCCAGGTTCCTAAAAATCCGCAGCACTGCCGTACTACGCATATATGCGGTTCCTTCTTGTATTAAAATAATCGATGATAAATTTTCATCTACCTGATAATG
Source organism: uncultured Saprospirales bacterium (assembly GCA_937864265.1). Lineage (GTDB taxonomy): Bacteria > Bacteroidota > Bacteroidia > Chitinophagales > Saprospiraceae > CALMIR01. The sequence goes on from CALMIR010000168.1 coordinate 802, forward strand.
GGCAAGCAACTTACTTCCTTGCACGGATTGCTGCGATGCAAAACGGAAGTATCCTGTTTGGTCTCTTTTGATAATAAATCTTACCCACCTGTTGCAAACATTGCATTCACCATCAAATAAAACCACTGCATGTTTTCCTGGTACAAGAACTGGATTGAAATCTTTACTCCATGCCTTTACAGTAGTTACCACCTGTAGTCGTTCCACAGGAAAGAAAGACAAAAAGATGAATCCACTCATATGGTAAGGAAACTCTATGCCCATAATGAAGTAAATCCCCCAGTGCATAAGGATCGCAAGTACAGCCCATATCATACCGATTTTGCGGTGCAACAAGGCCAAAGGTGCCCCCAACTCAACGATCATAGTACCTGCACCCATAATGAAGAACACCTCTAAGCGTTCATATAGCCATTCAAACATGGGCGTTGCAGCAGCTCCTAATAGGTCTTTTCGCAAGGCATCCACAGCTACCTGTGAACGAACGGCTGCTCCTGTAAACCATTCCCAAGCCAGTTCGCCCTTCACTTTGGCAATACCAGAGAGGAAGTACGTAATGACCGTGATTACGCTGATCAACCGTATTGGCCAGCCTGTCTGCCAAGTAAACAGCGATTGTTGTTTTTGCCGATGTCGGATCAGCCTATCAATCGATAAGGTGTCGGCTGCCGAACTAAATGCTATAACCAAAATATGTAGCACCAAAATATTGTAATTGTGGTAAATCATAGACCAGGAGTTGCGATAACACATCAACCAAAGCACAGCAATCGCAAATACTGGCGCAATAAAGCGATGCTTCCAGCCAACAATAAAAAGGATATTGAGTAGGATGCAAATATTAAGTATCCAATAAAACCAAGTAACCGGTATGGGTTCTGTCCAAAAAGCGGCAAGACCTACTGGCTGGTACATATCTGCATCCCCTGCTACCATTTTCATCATCATGTCATAGCGAGAAATCAGGTACCAGAGCATGAATGCACCGCTGGCTATTCTAATCAAAGATAGCCGGCTGGCATAGATTGGTGTAAACCAAGCGGAAAGCCAATGTTTCATAGTGTTCATACTTATTTACATTTCATAAACCGCCAACTGTTCTTCAAACAGAGGCTTGGGGTTTGGGTGAATAAAATAGTCGTCAAGATTGTACTGCCCACGTATAATTTCAATGCACTCAAGCTGTTTCAATGTTCGGTTTTCAGATTTTTTAATGGCCTTTGCTATTTTTTGAGCCAGCTTTTGTGCCTCGCCTTTCCGGCATTTTTTATTGATTTGTCGGCGCACCTGGTTCATCCCTCCTTTGCCCGCATATTGATAAGGGATAATATGTCTATGTCCTAGAGTATCGTAGCCCACAGCATAGTTCAGGGTATAATTTTCTGCTCGCTTTTGCGAAAACATCGGATAATACGACAGCGGGAAGTTGTCTTTTGGTGCGGATTTCCAGTTTTCCACTACAGGATAAGATACAGCCAATACGAGGCCAATACTGAAAATCAAAGCGAAATAAGTTTGCCTGTTCATTTTTCAAGTTTTGGTCAATAGTGTATTGCCCAAAGCTTCAAATGTTACCAGTCGAGAAGAAAAAAGTTTGTTATTGATAGGTAGGATTAGCCCCTCTTTCCAAGAACTTTACCTGATAGACGGAAATATAAAGCCATCAAATAGGCATTGCAAACACCTCATCAGATAAGCTGGCTCTAGCAAACGCTAAATATCTTTTTTTCCTTTGTTTACAGAAGAAGATCGGAGCTTACATAATTCGATTCCAAAATTTGTACATAGGATGCTGTTCTCCATCGGGCAATATTTTAGCTAGTTCTGCCAATAATCGATCTTTTTGTTTTTTAAAATCCTCTTCTTTTTGTTGGAATAAAAACTGGGTAGCCTCCTCTCGATCTCTTCCTTGGAGGGCGATGTCTTCAGTGATGCAAGACCGCAAGTAATCTAGGGCATTGCTCCAGTTTTTGAGCCCCGCCAATTGGGAAAGCAGCAAATAATTGTGTAATTCTTCGTTGTGTTGCTGCTCGAGTCTTTTTTCCTCCAATTCAGACAGGTACTTCTCCAAGTTACCCTGTTCGGCTGCCGAAGGGTTATATACATGAGTCAGAAAATGGCTTTTCCCGGTACTAAAGGTATTGTTATCTGGCTGGTAGTAGGTTTGTACCTCGCTCCAGGTTTTTTCTATATTAATCATTATGGGGAGGGTTTCCATAATTACTTTATCCCGAGCCATCTCAATATGGCTTTTTTCCTCCATGTCTAAAAAAATATCCAATGCTTTTACAGCTGATTTTTCGGCTTCTGCATAGTTTTTCAGTTTCCATTCGCATAGCGCCTTGATGCAATACGCATTGCCAAGGACGTTCTCCGATTTTAGTTTTCCTTCCTGTTTCAGCGATTTTTGAACCTCTGCATACGCCTGATTGTAAAGTAGTGTGGGAGAAATAGGCGTTCTGTTGTCTGCGGAGAAGCGGATGCGGTTTTCCATTTCGGCGCCTCGATTGAAAGTATTTTGCGCCCGATCCAAATGTACCAAGTGTGCGCAAGAAGAAAATAGAGCCAGCAATAGCGTGATCACCAGCAGGCGACCTGGAAGACGTGCAGTTTTCATGGTATTTATTTTTACATGGGTAAATTTAATGCTTATCTGGTTGTTCTTGGCCTAATCCGCCAAAAATCAAATGCCGATTCAACGCTTTTTTTAAGCCGATTTAAACCTCCCTTTCCAACTGCTCCAAAATCTCCTTGAGGCTTTGATTAAAATCCGTTTCCCATATTGCGATAGCTTTGCGTAAACTTTCCGTGCTTTTATCGATGTTTTCTTTTTGCAGAGGCGCTTCAGATACCCATTGCAAATAGTGCGACAAAAGCGCTTCCAAAACTGGCGCCTGGGCCAAATACCACTGGGCTGCAGATTGACTGTTTTCGTCGTAAATCACGATGAAAAATGACTCCAGAGAATAGGATAAAGCCAATTTTTTTTGAGCGCCCGTACTGGTTTTTATTTTCACCAAAAAATCGCGTTGCCGGGTAGCATGGTGCAAAGCGTCCTCAATCAGCAGCGTTAGCACAGAAAAAGGCATTTTTTGCCGGGCAGGGATAATTTCCAATGACCGAAACACCGATTCCAGCAAGATGAAAATCAAAGGCTCTTTTTTCACCCAAAGCGGATGCGCCAACACCGAGGTAAAAACGATGTTCAAGACCTCCACTACTTGGCTATTGGACAACTCCGGCTTCCATTTTTTGTTGCGAGGTGTCTGTGCTATGGCACTCAGGGTCTCTTCCATAGCGATCACCAGTAAATGTTCTGGATTGTCCTCGCTGATGTCGATGACTTCATATAAATGCAAGGCGGTTTGTTCCAGGGTAAGCCGTATTAGTTCAGGAAGTAGCTCAAGGCGATTCAGGCCTGAATTTTGTAAGGCTTTAGCGACTTGCCCTACCACCTTTTGCATCAACTGGTCTTTGCCGATCAAGTCAGGATGCTGGCCAAATACTTGAAGGGCTGCGCCAACAAGCGAATCCAATTGAGCGGGCTGAAATCCTTTTGAAAAATCAATGCCATTATTTTCCAACAAAATCAATTGCAATAAAACCAGCCCTTTCTTGTCTGGATAGGACTTTAGCACGGTTGCCAGCGTATATTCCAACAAATCTTCTAGCAAAAACACCCTAGCATTGGTGCTGCCCGGCGGAAAGATGAAACTGAAAGACATCAATAACGCCCGTCTTAGAATGGCCTTTTTCTCCGCATCGTTTCCGAAAGGAATGGCTTGCAACACATGAGGGCTGGCAGCTACCAACGCTAAATTCATGCGAAGCAGGGTATTCAGGGTAGTCGTGTTCAAACGATGCTGTGGAGGGATTACTTTTAGGGTCTCCAGCGTAATTTCCAGTACTTCGCCCAGCAAAGAATCCGAGTTGACCTTTTCTGTCACCCATTTCGGGTGCTGTACGGTTGCATCCAGACAAGCCTCCAGTATCGATTGAGCTTGTGTAGGACTAAGCTCGGGGCGCCATCCGCCATTGCCATCCTGCGCTGACAATGCCAACAGCGTTTGCTCCATAGCAATACTCAACAAATGAAGGGGTTGATCCGACTGCGCGCCTAATAGCAAAGCGGCATTCTCGCCTGTATAGTACAGCAACAGGCGCAGCAGGTACGCCCCCAAATCGGGCTGTTTCAATTGGGCGCGGTCAATAGCCTGGGCGATGCCGGATACGATATTTTTTAAACCTTCCTGGTTGCTCACCAACTCTGGATGTGCAGCCAGGGCATCCAGCGCAGCATGTACCAATTGATCGGTCTTGATCTGATCAAATCCTGATTCAAAATTCAGACCGCCATGTTCCAATAAAAGGGAAAGCAGTACGAGCCCCTTTTCGTTTGGATATTGCGTCAATAGCACTTCAAGGGTATAATTCAATAGATCATTAAGCATGTAAACTCGATCCGAACGCCCACCCTCTGGAAAAACACATCTAAATGTCAGAAACAAAGCTCTGCGTAAAATGGCTTTTTTCTCCTGGTCATTTCCAAAAGGCACCATTTTCAACACTTGCGGATGGCTACTTGCCAGGGCCATATTCATGCGCAACAGGCTCAATAAGGTACTTTCGTTAAGGCGATGCTCCGGCGGAATCCCCTTAAAAGTATCCAGGGTCAGGGTCAATACCTCCCCTAACAGCGAGTCGGCATTGACTTTTTCCGTCACCCAGGCGGGATTTTGAACGGTCGCATCCAGGCAGGCTTGCAAAAGTAATTCCGCTTGCTGCCCATTCAGTTCGGGTCGCCAGCGTCCGCTGCTGTCATTGGCAGAAAGTGCCAACAGCACGTGTTCCATGGCGATGGATAACAAATGGCGCGGCTGATTGGATTCCGACCCCATCAGCAAGGCCGCATTGGCACCGGTGTTTTGCAGCAGTAGCTGTAGCAAATAAGGCGCCAGATGGGGTTGCTTCAATTTTGCCCGATCAATGGCTGTGGCTACTCCGGATAGGATGCTTTTCAGCCCGGCATGATTACTGACCAACTCAGGATGAACGGCTAATGTGTCCAAAGCAGCCAACAGGAGTTGATCGGCGGTCGCTTTATCAAAACCTCTTTCAAAGTCAATGCCGCTCTCAAATAGCATTAAGTCGAGTAATACCAATCCCCTTTCGTCAGGATGCTGGCGAATGATGGTGTCTAATACATAATCCAACAGATCGATTAAGAGCGTTACACGGCTTACTTGTGGCGTAGCCGTTGCCGGGAATGCCACAGCAAACACCAACTCCAGGCTATGCTGCAGAATGGTATTCTTTTCAGTAGCGTTGCCAAATGGAATTTTCACCAATACTCTTTCCTGTGCCGCTGTCGTAGCAATCGCCTGCCGCAATAGCCAGCGCAAAACATCGGCTTGCAAGCGTTGACTTTTGGGTATTTTCCGCATGGCCTTGAAGGTGGCCGCTACGGTATCGTGAAATATGGAATCCTGATTGACTTTGGCGATCAGCCAGTCGGGGTGCTGCACCACATCGTCCAGCAGGTCGTAGGTAAGTTCTAATAATTGCGATTGAGGTAGGGCAGGCCGCCAAACGGCATCGGCAGGCTCTGTGGCTATAATTTGTAACAATTGTTGGACGGCCTTTGCCAGCAAGTGTTCCGGCCCATTTGCCCCAGGAGCCCATAGTAAGTCGATTTGCCCGGCCGATTTTTCCAGCACTATCCGAAGTATTTCACCCAGTAGCCCCTTTTGCGCCATATTTTCCTCGCCTACAGCCAGTACGACCTGCTTTACAATCGTTTGAATGCCCTGATGCCCCGATAGCACATTCGGATGATCGGCTACTATGGCCAACGCCGACTTGGTAAGGGCATCTAGTAAGGGGACATTAAGGGTGTCTCTGAATCGAAGGCCCTCACCATCATCGTCCAAAATAGCATCCAATAACACCAAGCCCGTTGATTCTATGATTTTTGAAACGGGCTGATTGGTATCTAGCAATTCGCGGGAGGAGGTGAATACAAAAGTCCCTGCATTTTTAATGGTGCTTTGAAGCAGCATCTGCCCCCAGCTTATCATCTCCCGCTGCTGGTGAGGATCAGCACTTTCAGCTCGCTTATAAATATCATTGGCTATACCTTGCGCCGTTGCTTCAATGAAGCGTTGCAGTTTTTTATCATTGGCTATCTCCGGGCTAAGCGCTGCGATGGACTCTGCCGCTGCAGCAAAAAGTCCGGGGACGAGCTTTTCTGATAGATCGCTTTTGATCTCAGCATTCTCAGCAAGGTCTATTTTGTCAAATGCCATCAGGAAATGGCGAATGGCTTTGCCATGGGCAGATTCCGGGTTGATGGCTCCAGGCATCTGTAAAAAATAGTCAATCCCCAATTCAACGATGGTGCCAGCAACCAATTGCAAAACAGTGGTTCGTTCGATGCTGTCCTGTTCCCACTGTCGAATGCGGAATAAATGGGTCATCTCTTTTTCTCCTATACCTGCGCTTTTGCCATTTTTTATTTCGAGAAAAGAGTGGTAAAACTCCTGGTATTCCTCCCATTCTGCTTTGGGCAATTGGAGTTGTTGGAGTGCCTTTTTGTGTAAAAAAGCCAAGCGCTCTATCTCATCGGCATAAGTGGAGTTTTCACGAAAAAAGCTGATTACGGTGAGCAAATCCAGGTTGGGGTTAAAGTCAGGCAAGGGCAATACCACTACCTTGCCCCTTATACTTTGCGCATAAGCTTTGGTAAGATTTCGACTTAATTTGATGGCAGAATTTATGGCAAATACGATTGCCTCTGCTGTCATTACTGCTGGAACGGCCATTAGGATGGGATTATTGATTAAAAAAAACTTTTCAGGCAGCTTTACATTCAGTTGGTGCCTTGCTCAAATGCATTAAGTAACGCAGAAAAATTAAGTTCCCGATTTGTCCTTACCCTAGTGGGCTAAACGGTTCATTTTAAGTGTGTCCGCTAGGGTAAGGACTTTGGTAAATCGGGAAGTAATTTTTTGCACGCTACTAACGCAGAAAAATTGAACTTTCCGATTTGTCCTTACCCTAGTGGGCTAAACGGTTCATTTTAAGTGTGTCCGCTAGGGTAAGGACTTTGGTAAATCG
>CALMIR010000169.1 GCA_937864265.1 uncultured Saprospirales bacterium
GCATGGAGCAGCTTGGCAAGTGTCGGTGCGACTTTGGGCTCACGCCGATACTAAAGGCCTTTGTGGTCTTTGTGCGGTTTGTGGTTCAATGAGCCTTGACTTGGACATGGCGCTACCAGTGTGAAGGAGAGTAGTGTGAGCATGGTACAATAATTAAAAATTCGGCATACTCGGCCCTTGTAATAAATTGGCAATGAAGTATCCCAATAGCTCCGGCTTATAAAAAACGGCGACGCAGAGCATAAATACCACCCCGTACAAAGCTCCCCAAAAATGGGCGCTGTGGTCGATCAGGTCGCCGCCCCGTTTGCCCATGTAGGAGGAATACCAGAGGTAAGCAACGCCAAAAAGAATGGCTGGCAGGGGAGGGAAGATGAACCAACTCCAGGGCTGAAAAAGCACATAGGCAAATACAAAAGCGGAAACGGCACCGGATGCACCTACCGCTGAAAAACCGGAGTTTTCCCGATGGCGGTAATAGTTGGGAATATCGGCCATCACGATAGCTGACAGGTAGAAAAGCAGGTACAGCAAGCGCCCCAGCGTTTCGCCAAAAATATATTGGGTAAAGACCACTTCCAGAAATTCGCCAAACTGGTACAAGACAAACATATTCAGCAGCAAATGCGACCAGTTGCTGTGCACAAAACCGCCACTTAAAAAACGGTACCACTCGCCAAATTCCCGGACAGAGGCTGGATGAAAGGCCAATTTGTATTTTACGTTTGGATTGTTGAAGCCCTGATAGGAGATCAAACAGGTCATAACAATCAGTATCATCGTCATGCTAATACCGCTCATGGATTGTGATAGGGTTCGTTATTCAATAAGGTCATCGCCCGGTAGAGCTGTTCTACCAAAAAGAGCCGCACCATTTGGTGCGAAAAGGTCATTTCTGACAAAGATAATTTATAGTTTGCACGCTCATACACTTCTGCTGAAAACCCATAAGCGCCGCCGATCATAAAAAGGATGCGCTTGTGACTCATTTGCAATTGTTGCTCTAGGAAGGTGGCAAAGCCCACGGAGCTTAGGCTTTTCCCTTTTTCATCTAATAGAATCAGGAAGTCCCCGCTTTTTATTTGATCCAATGCGAGCTGGCCTTCTTTTTGCTTGATCTGATCGGCGGAAAAACTGGCTGCATTTTTCAAATCGGGAAAAGTGCGCCACTCCAGTTTTAGGTAATGTTTAAGCCGCTTCAGATATATGTCAATGCCTGTTTCCAGATAGGCTTCGTTGGTTTTGCCTATTGCCCACAGCTCTATTTTCATGCTACAATCTTTAGGGTATCTTTGACAAAGGTAGCTTTTTGTCGGGCATCTTCAAGCGTTTCGGCCAAAATGGTGGCGTGCCCCATTTTTCGGAAGGGTTTGGTTTCGGCTTTGCCATACAGGTGCAAGTTGACGCCAGGTATGGCCAGACAAGCTTCCAAGCCTTGATAAATAGCAGGGCCAGCATAGCCAGGTTCGCCCAAAAGGTTGACCATAATAGATGGGCTGAGCATTTGGGTGCTGCCCAGAGGCCAGTTGAGTATGCCCCGCAAATGCTGCTCAAACTGGGAGGTATAGCAGGAGTTGATGCTGTGGTGGCCGCTGTTGTGGGGGCGAGGCGCCACTTCATTGATCCATAAGCGACCCGATTGATCCAAAAACATTTCTACCGCCAGCAGCCCACAAATGTCAAAAGCAGCGATCAGCCTTTCCGCCAGTTGGATAGCTGCTTGTTCGATCGAGGGGCTTACTTGTGCGGGGCAGGCTAGAAATTCCACCAAATTGGCCAGTGGGTTGAATGCCATTTCTACCAGTGGGAAGCATTGGATTTCTCCAGAGGCGTTTTTGGCAACGATGAGGGCCAGTTCCAGGGCTATGTCCACCATGTTTTCCACCAGGCAGGCGCCGGGCAGTAATTTGGGCAGATCGGCCTCCGTTTGAATTACCGCTACCCCTTTTCCGTCGTAGCCTTCTTTGCGCGATTTCTGTACAAAAGGAAATTGCATTTTTCCAGTCTGGATGGCCGCTAGCACCGCCTCTTCATTTTCAAATAGCTGAAAATCGGCTGTGGGAATGCCATGAGCCTCAAAGAAAAGTTTTTGCAAGCCCTTGTCTTTGATGATTTCCAATTTGTCGGGCGCCGGGTGAACGGTAATGCCTTCTGCTACCAATTGCTTTAAAGCCTCGGTATTGACATGCTCAATTTCGATGGTCAGCACATCCATCTGGCGGCCAAAGGCCAGCACGTCGGCGTATTGGCGAAAATCACCAACAGTAATGGCACCAACTGCTGCAGCCGGAAAATCAGCCGCTTGATCCAAAAAATGCAAGGGCAAATGCCAGGGACTAGCGGCTTGGCCCAGCATTTTACCCAATTGTCCCGCACCCAGTACGCCCAAGCGGAAATCCGCTTGCAGCGGATGTTTATTTTTGGCCATATTATAGTATTATTGTGGCGGCAAAAATAAGAAAACATGCGATCTATCTTAATTCAGGGCGGATTGGTTGTCAATGAAGGGCGGATTTTTCCTTGCGATCTATTGCTGCGCAACGGGCGCATCGAGCGGATGGATCAGCAGATCAATGCCCAGGCGGATATTGTTTTGGATGTAGAAGGGCTTTGGGTTTTACCCGGAATTATAGACGATCAGGTGCATTTTCGCGATCCAGGGCTGACCCACAAAGCCGATATTTACACGGAATCGAGGGCTGCTGTGGCGGGTGGCGTCACTTCTTTTATGGAAATGCCCAATACCAAGCCGCCAGCCTTGACCCAGGAATTGCTGCAACAAAAATACGATACGGCGGCACAGCGCTCCCTAGCCAATTACTCTTTTTATATGGGGGCTTCCAACGACAATCTGGAAGAGGTGTTGAAAACCAATCCCCAAGATGTATGCGGGATAAAGGTATTCATGGGGTCTAGCACGGGAAATATGCTGGTTGACGACCGCCAAACCTTGGAAAATCTTTTTTCTCAGGTGCCGATGCTCATTGCAACCCACTGTGAGGACGAGGCCACGATACGCCAAAATGAGCAACTGTATAAAGCCAGATTTGGCGATGAGGTGCCCGTAAAATACCATCCGGAAATCCGCAGCGCAGCGGCTTGTCTGCGTTCTTCCTCTTTTGCGGTGGAGCTGGCTCAAAAGTACGGTACTCGCCTGCATATCCTGCACATTTCCACAGCGGACGAACTGGCCTTGTTTAGGAACGACCTGCCGCTTTCGCAAAAACGCATCACCTCAGAAGTTTGTGTGCATCACCTGTATTTCAACAGCGCGGACTACGAGCGCTTGGGTACAGGCATCAAGTGCAATCCGGCCATTAAATCAGCGGCGCATCAACAGGCGCTTTTGCCGGCACTCCTGGACGATCGCTTGGATATTATCGCAACGGATCATGCGCCCCATACCTGGGCAGAAAAACAGGGCACCTATTTTAACGCACCTTCTGGCTTGCCTTTGGTACAGCACTCGCTGAACATCATGCTGGAATTTTATCAAAAAGGCCTGATCGGGATTGAAAAAATAGTGGAGAAAATGTGCCATGCGCCAGCTACCTGCTTTCAAGTCAAAGAGCGGGGCTTTTTAAGAGAAGGCTATTGGGCGGATATAGTTATTGTAAATCCCAACACCGCATGGGAGGTACAAAAAAGCAATATACACTACAAATGCGCTTGGTCGCCTTTGGAAGGACATGCTTTCCAAGGCAAAGTAATCGGCACACTTATAAGCGGCCATCTGGCCTACTATCAAGGCGATTTTTTTGAAGATAAAATGGGAGAAAGATTGGCATTCGACAGAAGCGCTTACTAAGCTTCTTCCTCTGTTTTTATTTTATTGCGGTAGCGGGCGTTCAATACCTCATTCCTGCGGTTGACGGACGGCTTGGAAAACTCTCTGCGCTTTCTCAATTCTTTCATCACACCCGTGTTGATAAATTTTCGTTTGTAGCGTTTTAAGGCACGATCAATGCCTTCGTTGTCTTTAATATCAATTATCAGCATAGAAAAAATTTTAGTTTGAAAAATACCCCATTTGGTATAGAAAATGCAAAAGGGTCACTATATTACAACAGTTTCGACAGTTTTCCAAATTATTTGAAACCCTTAACTTTTTTTTATTAGAATAGGCCTTTCTGAGGGGGCTATCCTAATCCGTATTGCTTTATTTTCCGATACAAAGTGCGCTCGGAAATACCCAGTTCATGGGCGGCTTCTTTTCGGCGATTTTGATGTTTTTTCAGGGCTTTTCTAATCAGTTCCTTTTCGTTGTCTTCCAACGACAAGTTGTCATCTACTTCCTCAATACGGGTATAAGAACTGGATTTTTGCTCATTACCCAGAAGAATGGGCTTGTCCGATTCCTGTGGTGGATCGGCGTGATTGTAGGGCAAAAAAGTGGTCAATTCTTCGCTGTCATCCAAGTCCTCAGCAGGTTCATGGAAAGCGGTTGGTTTTTGAAGTCCTATGATGCTTTGCTTTTCCGGCACCTGCAAGTTGTTGTTTTGGATGAGTCCAAAAACCAGGCTTTTCAGGTCGTTGAGGTCGCCCTTCATGTCGAGCAATAGCTTGTAAAAAATCTCTCTTTCCTGGAAGTTATTCCCATTGGCTTGATGGGCAGGAATGGGGAGGTTGCGTTTGTTGATCTGGGGCAAAAAATGGAGCAATTCTCCGGCTTCGATCAACCTGTTTTCAGATAAAACAGACAATTGTTCCGCCATGTTTTTCAATTCGCGAATGTTGCCCGGCCAAGAATAATGCTGGAGCAAAAGCTGGGCTTCTTCATCCAATTGAATGGGCTGCGAACGGTATTTATCGGCGAAGTCGAGGGCAAAGCGGCGGAAGAGGGTATAAATATCTTCGGTTCTTTCCCGGAGTGCGGGTACCAGAATGGGCACCGTATTGAGCCGGAAAAACAAATCCTCCCGAAACTTGCCCTTATTGATCTTTTCTTTTAAATCGACATTAGTAGCGGCGATGATGCGAACATCTGTTTTGAGTACTTTAGAAGCGCCCACGCGGATGAACTCGCCTGTTTCCAAAACGCGGAGCAAAAAAGCCTGGGTATCCAGCGGCATTTCCCCAATTTCATCCAGGAAAATCGTCCCACCGTTGTAGGTTTCAAAATAGCCTTTCCGGTCGTTGGTAGCCCCGGTGAAAGCGCCTTTTTCGTGCCCAAATAACTCAGAATTGATGGTGCCTTCCGGAATGGCACCGCAGTTGATGGCGATGAAATTGTTGTGCTTGCGGGAACTGAGGGCGTGGATGATTTTAGAAAACACCTCTTTGCCAACCCCACTTTCGCCAGTAATCAGCACGCTTAAATCGGTAGCAGCCACCCGAACGGCAGTATCCAGCGCCCTATCGAGTAGGGGAGATGTGCCTACAATGCCGAATCTTTGCTTTATAGCTTGTAAGTTGGTACTCATCTTGTATTGTTCCGTCGCTATGGGATCATTTCCCCAATCAATGTAGCACTTGTGGCGCTGATAATGCGCACTTGAACATAATCGCCGGGCCGGAAGCCGGCAACTTTGGGAAAAACCACCATTTTATTTTGAGAATTCCTGCCTTTGAAGTCTGCACTCGACTTTTTGGAATCGCCCTCGATCAGCACTTCAGTTATTTTGCCTATGTCGTTTTGATTGTGTTGGAGCGAAACCCTGTTTTGCAGGTTGACGATTTCCTGTAATCTTCTCTTTTTTACATCCAGTGGAATGTCATCGGGGTATTTGCGGGCAGCCAGGGTACCGGGGCGCTCTGAGTAATAGAACATGTAGGACATGCTGTAATTGGCCAGCTCGATCATGCTGAGGCTATCCTGGTGTTCTTCCTCTGTTTCGGAGCAAAAGCCAGCAATGATATCGCTGGAAATGGCACAATCGGGCATGATTTCATAGATGCGTTTAACCTTAGAAATATACCACTCGCGATCGTAGGTGCGGTTCATCAACTCCAGTATCCGGCTGTTGCCCGATTGCACGGGAAGGTGGATGTATTTGCAAATGTTGGCATTGGCGGCCATCGTAAGCAATACTTCATCGGTAATGTCCTTTGGATGGGAAGTGGAAAAGCGAACCCGCAGTGTCGGATGCACATCGGCTACCATTTGCAGCAAACGGGCAAAAGAATACAGTTCTTCCGTTTCCGGGTTAGTCCATTTGTAAGAGTCCACGTTTTGCCCCAGGAGGGTCACCTCCCGGTAGCCCCTTTGGAATAAATTTTCGGCCTCCGCGACGATGCTAAAGGCATTGCGGCTGCGTTCGCGGCCTCTGGTAAAAGGCACCACGCAAAAAGAACACATATTGTCGCAGCCCCGCATGATGGAAATAAAGGCAGAAACGCCGTTGGAATCCAGTCGCAGTGGACTGATGTCGGCATAAGTTTCCTCGCGGGAGAGGAACACGTTGATGGCTTTGTTGCCTTGTTCGGCGGTGGCTATCAGTGTGGGCAGGTCGCGGTAAGCGTCGGGCCCCAAAACCAGGTCAACCAATTTTTCCTGATCCAGGAGTTGCGTTTTCAAACGCTCTGCCATACAGCCCAATACACCGACCAGCATATCGGGTTTTTGTTGCTTCAATTTATCGAAAAGCCGCAGGCGTTTTCGGACGGTTTCTTCTGCTTTTTCCCGGATAGAACAGGTGTTGACCAGGATCAAATCGGCTTGCTCCAAAAAACGGGTGGGCGCATAACCGCTTTCTGCCAAAATGGAAGCGACAATTTCGCTGTCGCTGAAATTCATCTGGCAGCCATAGCTTTCAATATAGAAATGACGAGCGCCAGCAGGGCCCTGCATGACATCGTCAAAATAAACCTCTCCTTGCCTCAACTCGTCGATTTCCTTAGCAATTCCCTCAAGGGTTGGGTTATCGTTATACATTGATCTTGATTTGAAATGAAGAAAGTCGGCAAAGATAACACTTTTTAAGGAATATGACATTTTGACAGCACAATAAGTTTTCCGCTTTTACAGAAAGCCGTGTTTAGTGGCGAGGCTCATTAAGCTCTATCACGTAGCCATCCGGGTCAGTGATGTATATCTGCCAGGCGCCGTCAAAGCGCTGCTGTCGGTGATACGCGACTTTTTTTTCTATTAAAACCGCCTCAACATCATCCGCATTTTGGATACTCAGCGCAAAATGAGCACCGTTGCGATCATTATTGCTCACGGGGTCTTTTCTACCTGCTAGCAAATGCAAATCCTGACCCCCGCCAAATTCAAACCAGGATCGGATGGCTTTCAGATCGTCGGGCACTTCTATAGGTTTAAGGCCCAGAACATCCCGATAAAAAACAGTGCTGGCCTCAATGTCTTTTACAGATAAAGCCAAGTGATTGAAACCAGAAGTATTCACCTGGCAAAAAAGCACGCCGGGAATTAATAGGGCGAGGCCAAGAAAGTATCTTTTTAACATGTTTAACTGCTTGTTGAGTGAAAAGGAGAAAAACAACTATTCTACGATGGAATTGCTGACAAAGGCGATCTTTTTCCCGTCGGGCGACCAACTGGGCACATTGATGCTGCCCTGGCCGCCATAAAGATAGGCGATCACTTTAGGTGTACCGCCTTTTGCCGGCATTTTCCGCAAATAAACCTGTCGATAAAAAGGGTGCTCGTTCGCCGCTACGTCGCGCTGATAGGACAAAAAGACAATGGATTGCCCATCTGGTGAAAAATGGGGAAACCAATTTTGGTATTCGTCATCGGTTAGTTGCTCTTGTTCGCTTCCATCGGTTTTCATCCGCCAAATTTCCATAGAGCCGGTTCTTGCAGAATTAAAATAGATGAATTGGCCATCCGGACTGTATTCGGGGCCATCGTCCAGTGTAGGGAGGTCGGTCAATTGTACTTCTTTTCCTTTTCCGTTGGAGGGGATTTTATAAATATTATACTCGCCATCGCGACCACCCGTGAATGTCAGCCATTTCCCATCGGGCGACCAGCCGTGCA
Source organism: uncultured Saprospirales bacterium (assembly GCA_937864265.1). Lineage (GTDB taxonomy): Bacteria > Bacteroidota > Bacteroidia > Chitinophagales > Saprospiraceae > CALMIR01. The sequence continues at coordinate 7,946 of CALMIR010000169.1, forward strand.
AATAGCTCGGGCCTACAGGTGTAATTCTTTGGGGTATTCCGCCTTCAACCGGAACGGTATAAATGAGCGAGCCATAAGCCTGTTCTCCGCTGGAACTGCTCAAGCCCAGCATTTTGCCATCAAAAGAAAGGACATGGTCGTTGTTGTTTTGCCGGACAAAATCGGTATTCAATTCAGTAACTTGGTGGGATATGAGATCGTAGCGATAAATCAAGCCCTCGCTGTTGAATATCAAATACCGGCCGTCGGGCGTCCAGTTGGGCGCTTGGATGGAATTGGAAACGGAATAAATGACTGTTCGCTGATGACTTCCCATATCCATTAGCTCCAAGTGGCTGCCGATATAATCCCTATAAGGTTGAAAATCAGGCGGGGAGGGCAATACAATTCGCACATTATCGAAGACCGCCTCTTCGACCATATCGGGGTGGTGCGAGCAAATGAAAAGCCCGGCTAATAAAGTGTCGGGAAAATCAAGCGCAGGTATTTCAACCGTCCAGAAAGGCTCACCAAAACGAGCAACACTCATTAAAAAGCTTTGACTCCGACGTTCTAGCTGAATCACATCTGCCATTTTTACGGGCGAAATCACTTCTTCGATAAGTTCACCAGCTTTTCTTCGGAATTGAATGGCGGTGAGCCCATCACCGTGTACCGTGGCAGCTACCATCGCTGCGTTGGTATCCAACGAAGCACGTGCCATCCAGCCAAATTTTCGGTGTAAATCGGTTCCTGGTCCGATCAACAGGCCACGGGCTTGCAGGATGAAATTGCCTTGTAATCGGCTATGGGCAAAATGAAATTCATCTTTATTGAACCATATATTGGCGCCCGATCCGGAGAGTCGATACGATTGGTTCTTGGCGTCATAACTGGTTTTTCCGGCATGGCGGACATTTCCGACATCAACAGATCGTTCGAAAACGCCCAATGGCGATTGTGAAAAAGCAGTAAAAGACATGGTGAAAAAAATTAGGGTCCAGGTAAACGAAGGTGTCATTTGATGTATGTTTGATTGAAGTGACCTTACTGTTGGGCAATCACTATAGGTTTTACGCCAAGCATCCCCTCGCAAGCTACCTTAATCCAATACAACCCTGCGGGTAAATCTGCTGATAGAAACGTGATACCATCTGACGTTAATACAGCAGTATGAATGGATTTTCCACTGATATCCATTAAGTTAACCGTTGGATGACCATTTAGGTTGTCGGGCAAGCGCACATGGAGCGCTTGACCTGCCAGAGCCGGAACGGGATACAGATCAAAAGACAATTGGCGCTGGTTTTCCAAAGTATTCACTGGAGTATCATCCACCACGAAAGCTACATCCCAAGTAAGCACAGGCAAAGGGATGTTAAGTACTTGGTTGCTGGCAACAGCGGTTTGGCTACCATAAGGTGCATAGGTCAAGGGATTGAACCACCGCACGGTATAGGCGCCATCCTGAAACCCTTCGAGCTGAACGGTGCAGGCAGGGGCTGGGGTGGGTACGCCATTTTCAGCAAAATACAAGTGGTTATAGTCGGTATTCAAGGCCCATCCGGCGGCAACATTTTTTTCTTCGGATACCAAAACATAGGCATCTACCCGCGAGCCAAGCCCTTCGAAAGCATAATAGGCAATGGTAATCCAGTCGGTTCCTGTATTATCCACTTTGATCGAGTGATTGCCTTCCGGTACGCTGATGGCGTAGGTAGCGTTGGGTAAAGCACTTTGCTCCAAAACCAGATTACCGTCCAGCCAAATGGCTATTTTGGGCGATGTACCCGTTTCGCCTGAGGTCTTTACTGAAAAATGGCCTGCTTCTGGGTAATAAACAGAAAATGTAGGTGGGCTTCGGTATTGGGTATTCCATTGGGAGCCATATAGGAACAATCCTAACCCAGCCCCCAAAGGCAATACGTTCCCGTTTTCGTCCACCTCAATTTGGTCTTCGCCAATAATACCCCAGCCCAGAGAGGTGCTGAGCATCAAATCGCCAGGAGCGCCTGTGACCCGTGTAAGTGCCGGGGTGAAAAAGCTGTTTTGAAAGGGCAAATCAGTAGCAAACTGGGACAGTCCGGAAAAATGGTGGTACAAATTTTGAGGATGAATATAGCTGTCCCACCACCAGGTCATGGCGGTTCCTAATGCCCCACTAAACAGGCCTCCCCATAAAGAATTGTGAAAATGGATACCACTTGGATCTTCATTGGCCAGTGAGGAAGTGCTGCCAAGACCAAATTCACCGTTGAGGGTGGGCTTTCCAAAATGATCCAAAAAGTTGCGATTACCTTGGGCCAGTACCCGTTCTATATTGGGCGTATTGATGTAAATATGGGTTTGCGTGAAATCGATGGACGGATGCGACCAAACATTTTCATCGATGAGGTTATCGCCGTAGCTGGTAGTTACCAGGTGTTCGTATGGGTCATTCGATTTCAGGTATTCGGCCATTTCGATGTGCCAATCTGCCACCAAGTCTTTATTGGCTTGAAAATTGTCTGTCCAGTGCACCTCATTGAACAATTCCCAACACAATATACTTCGGGCATAGCCCCATCGAGCCAGGATATAGCGGTATCGGTTTTTGGTATGTGCTTTGGCTTCGGCATTGGTAAAGAAATCAACCGTATTTTGACAAGGCCCACCATTCGAAGCATTATAAGGGCTTTCATTCCAGTTGGGGTTTACTTGGGTGGATACGGGGCCGTGGTGTTGCAAAGTCAGCATGATATATAGCCCGTTTTCGGCGCAGTAATCGAACAGCCAGTCTTGGTAAAAGCAATTGCTTTGTTTGTACTTTCGCAGCCCCTCAAAGCCATTGCCATTACTCCATTCGATGCCCAAACCCCAATGGGCATGCCAGAGCCGAAAAAAGTTAGCCCCATTTTCAGTCATACCGCTGAGCCAGGTCTGGTAATTCAGGTAAGGATTGCTGTTTTGCCAGGCTACATTCTGCCCGATGGCAATATAGGGGCTGCCGTCGTCGAAATGCAGGTAATTGGAAGAACCACTGCGCAAAAATCCGCGATTGTTGGACGAATTAGAAATCGGGGTACAATTAAAAGACTGCACATCCGATTCCATAGTGCCGTTGATGTCTGTGATAGCAACCCGGATTTGCCAGGTGCCTACCTGATCGGGTGCAAAACGCACCCGGAATTCTCCTGAACCCAAAAGGCTTAAATTTCCAGTAGAAGTATTCAAAGTATAATCGTACATGAAAAAGCCATCGACGCTTTTTTCCTGGCCATCGGGAGCGATAAAAGTTGCCCGGACGCTGATTTGATCGTAGTCGTAGGGGTTGGTATAGGTTGCAGTAAAGTCGATGCGCGCTTCAAATTTGGCAAATTGATCGACCTGCGGGCTTAAGATTGTTATTTCAGGCATCTGATTGGGTACTGCAAGTTCATCCGCTTTTGCAGCAGAAGCATTTAAAAACAGGGTGCTTAAAGTTAGGAAAAAAAAGCGTATGGCTCTTTTCATGGCAATTTATTTAACGGAAGTGGAAAGTAAAGTATAGATCATTATCTAAAGTTATCGATAACTGAGAAAAATCAAAGGGGTTATTTTTTTCAAAACCACGTGTAAGGGGTTGCATTTTATTTTTTAAAAAAGGCTTGATACAAACGCCACCTCTTTTTGAACTTTCTGCCCCCTTTTGATAGAAAGTTCTGAAAATAAATTTAAGGGCAAAATTTCATTTTGAATTGCACGCTCACTAAAACATAAATTATGAAACGAATTTATCCATTTTTTTTCTGCAAAAGCTGGATGCTCTTATCGCTGTGCTGTCTGCTGTCTGCGGGCTTGTCTGCCCAGACGAGGACAATTAAAGGAACAGTAGCTTCTTCAGAGGGAGAGCCGCTCATTGGCGCTACCATTTTGGTGGAAAATGAAACCAGCCGGGGTACCATTACCGATTTTAATGGAAACTTCTCCATAGAAGCGGCTACAGGCGAAGTGCTTCGGGTGAGTTATACCGGGTATGAAGAAAAAAAGATCACAGTAGGAGTTGAAAATACCCTAGCGATCGTATTGGAAGCTTCGGCCGAAATTCTCGATGAAGTGATCGTTGTTGGATATGGCACCCAAAAAAAGAGCGACCTTACCGGGGCAGTAGCCTCCGTTTCAGGAGAGGAGTTGCGCAGCAGCATCACCACCAATATTGATCAAGCTTTACAGGGTAGGGTAGCGGGGGTACAGGTGACCCAAAACTCAGGACAGCCGGGCGGTGCCGCATCTATCCGCATCCGGGGTTCCAACTCGATTACCGGCTCCAGCGAGCCGCTTTATGTGATTGATGGCATTCCCTTTCAGGGCGACGGTACCGCTGTAGCAGGATTTGATTGGGCAGGTGGTGCCAATGGTCAAAACCGGGTAAATCCCCTTTCTACCATCAACCCGAACGACATAGTGAGCATTGAGGTACTCAAAGATGCCTCGGCAACCGCCATTTACGGCGCCAGAGCAGCCAATGGTGTGGTATTGATTTCCACAAGAAGGGGAGAAGAGGGAACGGCCAAAATATCGTACAATGGCTACTATGCCAGCCAATCGCTGGCTCGCAAACTGGAAATGATGCCTTTGCCAGATTATGCCAGCTATCAAGTACAAATAGCCAATGACCTCAACCTGCCAGTCAATCAGCGTTATTTGGATCCTTCCCTGTTGGGAAACGGTACCGATTGGCAGGATGAAATTTTCAGGACTGCAGGTATGCAAAGCCATCAATTGTCTGTTTCTGGCGGTTCAAAAAATACCCAATACGCCATTTCCGGGGGTTTTCTGGGGCAGGACGGCATCGTGATAGGTTCCAATTTCGAGCGGTTTACCACTCGTGTCAATTTGGATAACCAGGTAAACAAATGGTTCAAAATTGGTGCGAGTTTAGCTTACGCCAATACCGACGAAGTGATCACTCTGAACGATGGTGGAGACGGTGTGATCATGCAGTCGCTGGCAATGCCACCCGATGTTCCGGTTCGCGATTTCAATGGAGAATTTGCTGGCCCCAGCACCAACCTTTCCTATGTGAGTTTCAATCCCGTTGGTGCAGCGCTGCTTAGGAATAACACGCTTAACAGACAGCGCCTTATGGCCAACCTATATGGCGACCTGCAATTGATGAAAAATCTGAGTTTCCGTTCAGAAATTGGTTTCGACGACAACCATTCGATTAATAAATCCTTTCACCCGACTTACAGTTGGGGGGCATTGCAAAACAATGAGAACCAATTGCGGCAAAGAGAAGAGAATAGCTTTTTCTGGATATGGAAAAATTACCTGACCTATACCTTGAAATTCGGTGAGCGCCATAACCTGAGCGCGCTACTTGGAACAGAAGCGCAGCAATCCAATTGGGCAGGATCTCAAGTGACCAAAAAACAGTTTGCCAGTAACGACATTCAAGTATTAAGCGAGGGTAACGACGAAACTTCCAGTACTTCGGGCTGGGAGGATGGGGCTTCGTTGGCCTCCTATTTTGGACGATTTAATTATGGCTTCGATGAACGCTATTTGTTCACCTTTACCATGCGTGCCGACGGTTCCTCCAAATTTGGCCCTAACAACAAGTGGGGCTACTTCCCTTCCGGCTCTTTTGCTTGGCGTGTAAGCAATGAAGCATTCATGGAAAATCAGGAATTGATTTATGACATGAAACTGCGCCTCGGGTATGGAGAAGTGGGCAATCAGGCCATTGCCAATTACTTATATGGTGCATCTTTGCTTACAGTCAATACACCCTTTGGCACGGGCTATCGCTTGGAAAAAATCTCTAACCCCGATCTGAAATGGGAAGCAACTAAGCAATTCAATGCTGGTTTGGACTTGTCCCTTTTCCAGGGTAGAGTTGATTTTACGATTGATGTATATCAAAAGCAGACTACAGACATGTTGCTTCAATTGTCTATACCCAGCTACTTGGGTGGCACCAACTGGAACGACATACGAGCACCATTTGCCAACATAGGCAGAATGGAGAACAAAGGATTTGACCTGGCTTTGACGACCCGAAACGTATCGGGCAAAAAATTCAGTTGGACGACCAACTTGACTTTTTCCAGAAACAGAAATAAAGTGCTAGAGCTAGATGACGATTCCAGGGTTTACTGGCGAAATTTATATTGGTACAGCGAATTTCAAACAGCTACCCAGACCAGTGTAGGATTGCCGGTTGGCGTATTTTATGGTTATGTTGTTGAGGGGCTGTTTATCGATCAGGAAGATATTCTCAACCACGCTGTACAGGTTACGGATAATAACATTACCGATGAAAACCCATACGGCAAAAACCTGGTTAGCAAAACCCAGGGTGTTTGGGTGGGCGATATTAAATTCAAAGACCTCAATGGAGATGGGGTTGTGGATGTGAACGACCAAACCATTATTGGCGACCCCAACCCAGATTTTACTTTTGGCTTGAACAACAACTTCAATGTAGGTCCTTTTAGCCTCACTGTTTATCTGAATGGAGCTTATGGAGCGGATATTTTGAATTATTCCAGGGTGGTCATTGAAGGCCAAACCAGTGTGTTCAACAACCAAGCGGCTACAGTGGCCGATCGCGCCCAAATTGCTTTGATTGACCCGAATGGACCGGATGACGACCCGGAAAACGTCTATCTGGCCAATCCCGATACCGATTTGCCACGGCCTACCACCAACGACAACAACCGCAACAACCGCATGTCTGACCGCTTTATAGAAGATGGCTCTTACATCCGCATCCAGAATGTCCGCTTGGGTTATACCCTGCCTACTGCATTTACGCAGAAATTTCGCATTCAGCACCTGAAGCTGTACGTCAATGCTCAGAACCTTTACACCATAACGAATTATTCTGGATATGACCCCGAAATTGGTGCTTTCAACCAGGATCCCTTGCTTCAAAACGTGGACATGGGGCGGTATCCGTCGCCCCGCTTGATCACCTTTGGCTTGGATGTCGATTTTTAATATCAAGTGTATGGTTTAACTGTAAAATCAATCGAGATGAAATCTTTTATCCAACTTTTTATATTGACCTTTATTTTTGCTTTTTTTCTGGAATCCTGCACCAAAGAATTCCTGGAAATAGAACCCGTTGACCGCCTGACGGCAGATAACTTTTTCAAAACGGAAGGCGAAATCAAAGCAGCAACGGCAGCTTTATATGGTTTTCCCTGGTTTGATTACAACGACAAATTTGCCTGGTGCGCAGGCGATTGCATGTCGGGCGACTTGTACCATACCTGGGATCAGGAAGGACAGTTTTTTTATTTCTCTTTCAACTCTGGCAATGCCCACCTTTCTTCGGGTTGGAAGGGGCTATTTCGGGTTGTTTCTTACGCCAATTCCATTATCAACGATATGCCTAGGGCAGCCGAAGGCAATGTGGAGCAAGAGGTGATAGACCGGGCATTAGGCGAAGCTCGATTTATTCGAGGTATGGCCTATTACCTGCTTTCGGAATATTGGGGAGAAGTACCTATTGTTGAAAATTCAACAGAAATTGTAGTTAGCAACAACTTCATATTGCCAAAGAATACCCGCGCAAGTGTGTTGGAGTTTATCCGCCGCGATTTAGAATTTGCTTCACAACATTTGCCCACCACAGACGAGCCTGGCCGGGTGACCAAGTGGTCTGCCCTTGGTATGCTGGCCAAAGTGCACCTAACCATGGCCTCAGACCTAGATGATTCTAAATCAGCCGAAAATTTCCAATTGGCCAAACAATTTGCCGAGCAGGTAATCAGCAGCAGTGGATTGCAGTTGCTGCCCGATTACAGCGATATTTTCCGGTATGACCACAATAACAACGAGGAATCGCTCTTTGCCCTGCAATGGATGGAAGGGGCTTATGCCATTGGCAACAGCCGCCAAGCCAATTGGGCGCGTAGCAGCCTAGTTACTGGAAACACTGAGGCATGGGGCGGAGGTAAATGTATGACCTACGATTTTCTGCAAAAAGTAGAGGGTGGCGACCGCAGGCAGCCGGCCATCTATATGACCCAGGGGGATCACTATCCAGAGATTAGGAAAAACGAGGGTGGATACACCTACAACATCGTTCACCGAGATCCCAACGACCCCAACACGGTATTGGAGAATGCGGCTCCGGTACTAAATAACTTAAAAAAATACATCATCGGCAGCAATGAAGATACTGATGGCAATGTTTCAACTGGCCAAGCAACCCGCATCAACCAAATACTACTTCGCCTAGCCGATGTATATATGGTGTATGCCGAGGCGGAATTGGGTGCTCAAGTGGCTACATCCGATCCTAAAGCTTTACAGTATTTTAATGCCATTCGGGAACGCGCTGGATTGCCAACAAAATCCAGCCTTACTTTCGCCGATATTTTGAAAGAAAGAAGGGTGGAATTTGCCCTGGAAGACATCAGTTGGTTTGATATTAAGCGCTACTATTACCGCGACCCTGCCGGAGCAATGGCTTATCTGAATGGGATGGAACGCGAAATCAGTTATTACCGGGATAATGGCCCGAACGCAGCGGACGAGAATACCATTGAAGGCTACATCATCAATCCACCTTCTAACCCGATTACCATTAACGAATCGCAGCTTTGGCTGCCTATTCCTTCGGCAGAGGTCGTGGCTAATCCTTTGTTGGCACCTGAAGTGCCGGCGGAAGAGTATATTTTCAAATGAATATGCGAATAAGGATTGGCTTTACCCTCATCAAAACAGCTTAACATGAAACATTTTCATTATAAACATTGGCTATTTGTTGCCCTTTTTTCAGTCACAGTACTATTACCGTTCTCCTGTAATAAAGACGAGGTGACTGGCATAGATAAGGATGCCGATATTGGCAACCCACAGGTACATTTCATTCGATCTACTGATCCGAATGCGGCGGATTCGCTTTTGGTTGGTGCTTTTATGGGAAGTTTGATTGCTATTGTAGGCGAGGACCTGGGGCATACGGTCGAGTTGTGGTTCAACGACCAACAAGCTGCCCTCAATCCTACTTATGTAACGGATAAAACCATTATTGTCAATGTGCCGAGCAGTGTGCCGGTGGAAGTGACTAATAAAATCAGGTTCGTTTTTTCCAATGGGGCAGAAATGTTATACGACTTTTCGGTGAATGTGCCTGCACCCGTTTTGAACAGCATTAAAAGCGAGTATGTGGAAGACGGTGACGTGGCGGTATTGTATGGCGATTTCTTTTTTGAGCCTATCCACATTACTTTTCCCGGAAACCTGGAAGGAGAGATCGTAGTTCTTAGCAAAACAGAAGCACAGGTACGGGTACCTGCAGGGGCTGAATCAGGTGAGATAACGGTTAAAACCAATTTCGGGACGGCAGTATCCAGCTTTATTTTTCGCGATAACCGCAACGTAATCGTCAATTTCGACGATCTGCGCCACAGAACCTGGAATTCTCCAATAGCGGATGTTGCTGTAGGTACCAATGAATTGGCACCTTGTGCGGGCAATTACACCTATTTCAAAATGGATAATGTAAGTGCTTGGCAATGGGTCAATGAACTGAACATGATGTATATCGCAGAAGACGGCGTAACGGGTAGGGGGAATATTCCCATTTTTCCTGGTGGGGCATCGGTCAATGAATGGGCGGTGCGCTTTGAGGTTAATGTACCTGTCGAGTGGCGCGAAATTCCTTTAGAAATCTTTTTTGCCCCATATGGTGCAGATCATGGTCGGGATATTCCTGTGCCATTGGAGCGATGGCAGCCCTGGGCGGAAAATGGGGTTTATCAAACCGATGGTTGGGTAACAGTCACAATTCCGCTCAAGGATTTTGATGAAGATAAAAACGGCACTCCGGCTCAGTTGAGCGATTTATCCCAATATACCAATTTGACCATCATGCTGTTTGGCGCAGCCGTAGATGCTAACAACATTTACATAGCTATTGACAATGTGCGTGTTGTGAAATTGTAACTCAAAAAAGACAAACATGAATCGCAATAAATTAACTTTCATTTATTTGTGCCTAACCTTAGTAGGTGCCAGCATGCTTTTTCATTCTTGTAAAAAAGAAGACGATAATGCCGGGGGCAATTCCGTTGAATTACTGGCTTTTGGGCCTTCTCCTGCACTGAGGGGCGGGGAGTTAAGGATCATCGGAAACCACCTCGATCGGGTTACGGCTGTTGTATTACCCGATGGGGTCAATGTCAGCACTTTTACTGCTCAAACGGCTACGCTCATTACGCTAACAATTCCGGAAGAGACGGAAGAAGGACACATTATTTTGAAAACAACCGAAGGCGATATTCAGTCCATCAGTATATTGACTATTTCGGAGCCCATTGTGTTGACTTCATTTGCGCCTACCACTGTTCGTACTGGCGATACGCTAACCCTATCGGGCGATTACCTGAACTTGATACATGCCGTTATTTTTTCTAATGAAGTGGCTGTGGGAGATAGTGTTTTCATCAGCCAGACGAAAGAGCAAATTGTCCTCAAAGTACCAGAAACTGCCCAAACAGGCGTAATCGCTGTGTCGAATGGCGCGGAAATCCCTATCATCGTCGAGTCAGAATTGGCACTAGAAGTTAAGGTGCCAAGAGCATTACAATTGTCGCCCAATCCGGTAAAAGCGGGCACGGTATTGACTATCGAAGGAAGCGATTTGGATTTGACCAAACAGATTGCTTTTGAAGGGAGCAATCCTGTAACGAGTTTTGTAAGCCAAACGGCTCAAAAGATCGAAGTGTTGGTGCCGGCTAATGCCCACGATGGTTTTGTCAAAATGATACCTGGCTCTTTTATCGAAATTCCATCTACGGACGAGCTAATTATGGTGATCCCTACTGTTCAGAGTGTGTCGCCCAATCCAGTCAAAAACGGGCAGAACATCACCGTTACGGGTACGGATTTGGATTTGGTTACTCGAGTTACTTTTGGGGGGGATAAAATTGGCGCCATTCTGGGGGGAGGTACATCAACGGCTATAACGGTCAAAGTGCCCATCAGTGCAACTGAAGATATGGTAAGTTTTGGAACGGCTGCTGACAAAACGGTGATTAGTGCGGAGGTGTTGCAGTTGATCAAACCAACGCTGGTTTCCGTCACACCAAGCGATGCGCAATTTGGCGACGAAATAACCATCATGGGGAACGATATGGATTTGGTGACCAGTGTCAACTTTACAGGCGGTATCAGCATAGGAATTAATAATACCACCCTCAATACCGCTATTGTCAATGTGCCCATTGGAACGATGAGTGGCCCAATAACAGTAGTTACCACCAACGGCACGGAAGTAGCATCTGCTTTTGATTTGAATATTTTGCTTGCTACTAATGCAGTGATCACTAGTATGCCAACGATGGCCGCACCAGGCGATATGATCAGCATTATGGGCGAACACCTAGACGAATTAAACGAAGTCATTTTCCCCGGAGAGGTGCCGGCTACTATGTTTGGACAAAAAACGGCTACCCTGATTGAAGTTTTTGTACCCCAGGGAACGGCAACCGGTGTGGGCAATATCAAGTTCATCACTTTTAGCGGGGAGGAGTTCTTTTCTCCGCCGATCAACATACAAGGTGTTGACCCGGTGCAAGACCCGAATCTGGTGTTTTTCAATTTTGACGGGCTAGATAGTTGGTGGGGCGATACGGGCAGCATTGAGAACGACCCCTCCTTAACGCTCGACGGTAGCAACTATTTCCGGGTGAATGGCAGTTTGACCAACTGGACAGGCTTCTTTTGGCGAAACGGCGGCAACAACTTTCCAGGATCAACCATCGGTACGGATATTAGCGGATACGTTTTGAAATTTGATATTAACGTCCTAGAACCCATTACAGGCGGCGAATTCGCCTGGCGACTTAAAGGCAGCGATGGCGACTTTTTTTCTCCCTGGAAACCTTGGGAAAGCACCGGCTCATATGTAACTAATGGATGGGTAACCATTACATTGCCCTTAACCTCCTTCCAAGACGGAGGGAACTCCATTCCGAACCTCAACAACATTACGGAAGATTTCGGTGTGGCGTTCAACAACGGGACATCCATGGTGAATGTCTGCATCGATAATGTTCGGTTTGAGGCACTCTAATTCAAAAGGGCAGAAGCAGGTTCTTGCTTCTGACCAGACTTTTTCACAAGAGCAACCTGATTTTATAGCCAATGATTCGGGAATTATTTTTAGCAGGATTACTTTTAACTGCAACAATAGGCAAGAGTCAAGTTGGAGTTAGCTCGAAGAAAGATAAAGCTATTGCTACCGTTGACCCTAAGGCTACCAAGCAAACCAAAGCTTTGTACGCTAATTTATTCAAAATAGCGCCAGAGTATATTTTATTTGGGCACCAGGATGCACTGGCGTATGGGGTGATGTGGAAAGACTGGCACAAAAAGAAATCGGACGTGTGGGATGTTTGTGGGCAATATCCGGCCGTTTTTGGTTGGGACATCGGGGATATCGGACAACGCCATATCAATATAGATACCGTCGATTTTGAACACATGAGGGAATGGATTATTGAAGCCTACCAAATGGGAGGTATCAATACCATCAGTTGGCACGTGGACAATTACTTGACCAAAGGCAGTTCCTGGGATGTTGGCGATAATGTAGTGGCAGCTATCCTGCCTGGGGGTACGCATCACGAGCTGTACCTTAAAGACCTTGATATGCTGGCTGATTTTTTCAAGAGTTTGAAAACGGGATTCCTGGGCAAAGAGCGCATACCCATCGTTTTTCGGCCTTTTCACGAACATACGGGCGCCTGGTTTTGGTGGGGCAAGCCCCATTGTTCTCCGGAGGAGTACCAGGCACTTTGGCGCTTTACGGTTAGTTATTTGAGGGATCAAAAGGAAGTGCACAACCTGCTGTACTGTTATTCAACCGATGTATTTGAAAATAAAGAACAATACCTGGAATGTTACCCTGGCGATGAATACGTGGATATATTGGGATTCGATGACTACAAAGATGTTAGACCAGAAAATGACCCGGCACTTTTGACACAGCGCTTGCGCATGTTGGTCGAAATAGCGGATGAACGAGGCAAAGTTCCAGCCTTGACGGAAACCGGACTGGAAGGCATACCTGAATCAAACTGGTGGACAGAGCGATTGTTGCGATACATCAAAGCGGATCCGGTAGCGATGCGCATTGCCTGGGTGTTGATATGGAGAAACGCCCGAATCAACCATCATTTTGGGCCTTATCCGGGGCATATAAGTGAAAATAATTTCAGGCAATTTTGCGAAGATCCGGTCATTCTCCTAGAAGGAGAGCTGCCGAAGCTATATAAATTGAAATAAGGCTTATATTCAAGCGAAAATCCAACTACAACTATGAAGCTTTCCGTACTCGACATCGCCATTGTTGTAGCCTATTTGCTGGCTACTGTTGTTATTGGAATCTTGTTGAAAAAACGGGCCGAGCGCAGTAAGAAAGATTATTTGCTGGGAGGCAACACCCTACCGTGGTACATGCTTGGTCTGTCCAACGCATCGGGTATGTTTGACATATCTGGTACCATGTGGTTGGTGACCCTTTTATTTGTTTATGGCTTGAAAAGTGCTTGGATACCTTGGCTATGGCCTGTTTTTAACCAGATTTTTCTGATGATGTTTTTGTCGCTTTGGCTGAGAAAATCGAATGTGACTACTGGAGCAGAGTGGATTAATACCCGTTTTGGTACAAAAAAGGGGGCGCAATTATCGCATGGGATTGTAGTCGTTTTTGCCATTATTATGGGGCTGGGCTACCTGGCTTATGGCTTTATCGGCATCGGTAAATTTGTAGAAATATTTGTACCCTGGGAGTATATTTCCGCTTATCTGCCATTTGATATTGCCGCGGAATACGTCCCTCATTTTTACGGGATAATTTTTACTGCCTTTGCTGTGTTCTATTCTTTGCTTGGTGGCATGATGAGCATCGTTTGGGCCGATGTCATACAATATGCCTTGATGGCCATTTCTAGTATCGTTGTGGGTATCATTGCTATGAATGCGGTAGCCAGCCATGAATTGGTGGTGCCATTGGGATGGCATACGCCTTTCTTCGGAATGAACCTCGACTTAGATTGGACGGCGATCATTCCGGAAGTGAACGAGAAAATCAAAAACGACGGCTTCGATTTGTTCAGCATTTTTTTTATGATGATGATTTTCAAAGGTGTATTGGTCAGTTTAGCCGGACCTGCACCTAATTACGATATGCAAAAAATACTTTCCACCAAATCGCCCCGGGAAGCGGCTTTGATGAGTGGTTCAGTCAGCCTGATTTTGATGCCAATCCGCTACTTTATGATAGCAGGCTTTGGGGTGTTAGGCATTATATACTATGGTCAATTAGATTTATTGGTTGGTGGGAAGATCGATTTTGAACAGATTTTGCCTTCTGCCATCAGCCAGTTTGTTCCGGTGGGTTTGCTAGGACTTTTATTGGCCGGATTACTAGCTGCCTTTATGTCCACTTTTGCGGGTACGCTCAACGCCACTCAAGCGTATATCGTCAATGACATTTATCTGAAATACATTCGGCCCGATGCTTCCAACCGTCAATTACAAAGGATGAACTACACTGCTGGTTTTATCATGGTATTGATCAGTATTGTTTTAGGGCTTTACGCCAAAGATGTCAATGATGTCCTTCAGTGGATTGTTTCAGGCTTGTATGGCAGCTATGTCGCGGCCAATATTTTGAAGTGGTATTGGTGGCGTTTCAATGGGCACGGCTTTTTTTGGGGCATGGTTGGCGGCTTGATTCCCGCCTTATCCTTCCGCTTTTTGTTCGAAGGGGTGCTTGATCTTTACACCTTTCCTTTGATGTTGCTGCTTTCAATTATCGGGTGCTTGATAGGCACTTATTCGGCACCACCTGTTGATGAAGCCGTGTTGAAGGCGTTTTATAAAAACGTGAAACCCTGGGGATTTTGGAAGCCCATCCACGATAAAGTGTTGGCAGAAGACCCCAATTTTAAGAAGAACCAAGACTTTTTCCGCGATATGTTCAATGTCGTAATTGGTGTGATCTGGCAAACGGCACTGGTCATTTTTCCCATCTATCTGGTGCTGCAAGAGTCTGTGCCGTTGCTGATTTCTATTACTGTCGCCGCAGCTTGTACCCTGGTGTTGAAAAAGACTTGGTTTGATAAACTACCGAAAGAAGAGGCTGAGATTTGATTTTAGCCATACAGTGGGAAAATAGGATGTGCAAATTTGTTAGTTTTGGGTAAAATTACCGTTTTGATGGATTGAATATGTAAAATCGATGGATCGACTTATCCGGTTGGCAATAGTTCTTTTCACGGCTTGTTTTTTGGGCGCACCATTAAGCGGGCAAAATGGGGCATTGGATTACCGTTTTGAAAAATTACCCACTGAAATTGGTTTTTCCAATACAGGCATCAATGATATATTGGAAGACCACAGGGGCTTTTTATGGATTGCAACTTGGTCAGGGCTGGCCAAATACGATGGTTACGCTGTGAAAATGTACCGACAGCAACCAGATAAGGCGAATGGATTACAAAGCAATAAAGTAACTCAATTGTTTGAAGACAGGAGAGGCAACCTCTGGATAGGAACCAATTATTCCGGGTTTTATCGCTACGATCGCAAATTGGATGTTTTTGAACAGTTTTGCAAAAAACCGGAAGACATGAACAGCCTGAGCAACGATAATGTCTGGGCCGTTTTTGAAGACAAGGATGGGTATATTTGGATTGGCACAGAAAGGGGGTTAAACCGTTTTAACCCCGATACCAGGCAATTTGTCCATTACGAGAATGACCCGACCGATGAGCGCAGCCTTAGCCATGATTTTGTTTATTCCATCGCCCAAACAGAGGACGGCTCTTTATGGGTAGGAACAGAAGAAGGCCTGAACAGATTGGTAAAAAACGGAAATGAGGAGTACTTCATTCGCTATGACCTGACGATGGAGGGCATTTCTACTGATAAGCTTTTGCCCCACAATTTCATTCAAAAAATAATTCCCTCACGGTATCAGGAAAATGTCATCTGGCTGTGTACCAGCATTGGGGTGAAAAAAATTGGGTACTCAACGGATAATCCGGCATATTTCGACATGCAATTTTTTGGAAACGAACCGGGCAATCCCAATAGCATTAGCCACCCTTTTGTACCGGATGTGTTGGAAGAAGATGCCAGCCATGTATGGGTAGCCACGTACAATGGGTTGAATTTGCTAAACACTGAAACGGGCCTCATCAAGCGTTTCAATTCCAATCCCAATGATTTGAAAAGCCTGAGCAATAACGTGATTATGTGCCTATCCAAAGACAGAACGGGTAATCTATGGATAGGGATGGACAAGGGCATCAACAAATTGAATCTGAATGCCAAAGCCTTTATTAGTATTCGTCCGGAGTCGGGTGATCATACCAACAGCAGCATCATGTGCATGATACCCGCTCAAAGCAAAAAAGGCATTTGGGCAGGCTCCAGAGGTGGGGGGCTCAATTTTTTGCCAATGAATGAGCAGGGGATGTTGAGTGGATTATCAAATAACTATCGTTTTTCTACTTCATTCATGCCTGAATTGGCAGGATTCATAACCGGCCTTTTACTAGATCAGGAAGGGTGGCTGTGGGTGGCTACGGATGGCGCCGGGGTATTCCGTATCAAAGAATCAGCTATTGCAGAAAACATCCCTACCTTGAGCGGGTTTGAACAATACAACAAAAAAAATCAGCTCAGCGAAGACTATGTCATGGCTATGCTTCAATCGCATTCGGGTGATATCTGGTTTGGGTATTGGGACAAAGGCTTGGATCGCTATGACTATTCTTCGGGAACTTTCCACCACTATCCGCTGAGCAAAAACCTAAACGTCAACTTTCAAGAGTTTCCTATTGTCCATTTGATGGAGACCCTGGAACGGGGACAGCCTTATCTGTGGTTGGGTACTCGTGGTGGAGGTGTGTACAAGTTGAAGTTTGATGAAGCCAATCAATCCCTGGAGTTGATTCAGCGTTATCGGGCTAATAACGATGAAGTAGGGTTTTTGAGCAGCAACTTTGTCAATGCTTTTTTCATCGATCACCAAAACCGGTTGTGGGTTGGAACAGATAGCGGCTTGAATTTGCTGGATCGGAAAACGGGGAAATTTATTTCCTATTACGAACGCGACGGCCTGGCCAGCGGCATCATACAGTCTATTTTAGAAGATTCATCGGGCAACATCTGGGTGAGTACCCAGCAGGGCATATCTTGCCTGACATTTTCAGGCAATAAAACCCGAGTCAAAAATTACAACTCGTTTGATGGATTACAAGACAATTTTTTTAATGACGACGCTGCCGTAAAATCAAAAGCTGGACATCTGATTTTTGGCGGAGTCAGTGGGCTATCCATTTTTAAACCAGAAGATATCCGCCTCGATACGATAGCGCCTAAAATTGCAATTACGGATTTCCGGCTCTTTAATCGATCCGTTCCAATTGGCGCTATGGAAAATGGTCGAATCATCCTTTTTGATGATATTGCAGAAAGCAGCGCATTGATCCTGAGCCATCGGGATAGGGTAGTTTCCTTTGAATTTACGGGACTTCATTTTGATGAACCCCGGAAATTGCAATACGCCTACCAACTCGAAGGCTTTGATGCGGATTGGATATACACCGATGCTTCTCAACGCATTGCCCATTATACCAATCTGCCCTTCGGCAATTTTGTATTTAAGGTAAAATCTGCGAATGGTGACGGCATTTGGAGCGAACCAGTGGAAGTGAAGTTGGTTCTAAAACCGCCATTTTGGCGCACAGGTTGGGCTTATAGCCTTTATTTGTTAGCCACTATTGCCCTGATATACCTCGGTGTACGGGTTACCAGACTAAGAGCTGAATTTAGGCACAGCCTTCAGTTAGAGCGGGTAGAGCGGGAAAAACTGGAGGAAGTCAATCGCTTAAAATTGCAGTTTTTCACCAACATATCCCATGAACTGAGGACGCCTCTTACCCTTATCATTAGCCCACTGGAGCAGTTGCTGGAAAATCCTGCCGACCGGAAATTATACCAGTTATTTACCCGCATGCACTTCAACGCCAATCGCCTGCTCACCATGATCAATCAGTTGCTCGATTTGAGGAAAAGCGAAGCCGGTCAAATGAAAATGAAAGCTTCTGAAGGGAATTTGGCCGAGTTTGGCAAAGAAATTACGGCCTCTTTTAAAAACATGGCCGACCAAAAAAACATTCAACTGCTTTTCTCTTCCGAGCCCGAAGTGATTCATGCTTGGTTCGATCACGATCAATTTGAAAAAGTGCTGTTTAACCTGCTTTCCAATGCCTTTAAATTCACCCCTGAAGGAGGGGGCATAACTGTATCCATCCGCCAGCACGAGGAAATTGAAATAAAAGTGAATGACACTGGAGTGGGCATTCCCGCCGACCACTTGCCGCACATTTTCGATCAGTTTTTCCAAGTAGAAAGCCATCGGCCAGAAGGTGCGCGCAAAGGCGGAGGTACAGGGATCGGCCTTGCGCTGGCTAAAATGATTGTCGAAAAACACCAGGGGCAAATTGCAGTAGAGAGCACCGAAGGAGAAGGCACTACTTTTACGATAAAATTGCTGAGGGGTAAAGATCACTTCAGCGCCGATGAATTGTACGATATCAAAGAAACAAACCATAAACTCATACCAGACTTTACAGTGCCTGAATTTTCAGAAGAGGCCGCACTAACGGTACCCATTCAGCAAAATGGCTATGGCAGGAAGCCCCTGATTTTGATTGTGGAAGACAATCCAGACATCAGATCGTATTTGCGCGAAAACCTCCAGGATGATTATCAAATTGCCGAAGCCGCGGACGGGCAGGAAGGACTGGACAAAGCACTGGCTGATACACCCAATTTGGTTCTGGCTGATATTGCCATGCCCAAAATGGACGGCATCGATTTATGCGCTCGTTTGAAATCCAATCTGCAAACCTGCCATGTACCCGTCATATTACTCACCGCTCGGACTTCACTGGTGTTCAAGGTTGATGGCTTTGAAAAAGGCGCTGATGGTTATGTCACCAAACCATTTAACATGCGCTTGCTGGCGGCCAGGATACGCAACCTCATCAACAGCAGGAAAGCGCTACAAGAACATTTTGCCAAGTCATTGGATCTAAACCCTGCCGATTTGACCCTCAACTCGCTTGATGAACAATTCCTGTCGCGGATGAAATTGGTCATGGAGCGGCACATGGACGACAGCGAATTTTCGGTAGATCAATTGGCCGTTGCACTCAACATGAGTCGTGTGAAATTGTACCGAAAATTAAAGGGACTGACTGGAAAATCTCCTAATCAGATCATTCGCGGTTTCCGCTTGAAAAGGGCAGCTCAGTTGTTGGAAAACGGACAGTACAATGTATCGGACGTGACTTATATGGTTGGCTATAACGATCTAAGGTCTTTCCGGGAACAGTTTAAGAAAGAATTTGGCGTAAGCCCATCCAAGTATGAAGGATAATGGAATCCGTTGAAGGAATAAAAATAGCGGCAGGAAAAAACAATTTCCCTGCCGCTATGTGAGATAAGTTGATTTTTAGTGCTTTATCCCGGGTCGTCTTTTGTTTCAATCCGCTGAAACCCATCGGCTCCATGAGATGATGAAAAAATACCTACCCCCTTGTCGTCATTTAAAACTCTGCAAATCCGCTTAAACAAGTAGTTTCGGTTCATTTGCGTGATCTTCATTTTAAAAAATACAGGAGCACTAAGTAAGGGGGCTCAGAAATAAGAGGCCATGAATGTTTATATTGCTGCCTGATTTGGAAAAAGAATTTGAATTGATGTATTTTTCAGCCCGATTAAAATAATGGACTAAAATGACTTATGATAATTTTACGATAAAAGCCCAGGAAGCCATTTTCAAAGCCCAGCAAATTGCAGGTCAACTCAACCAGCAACAAGTAGATACCACCCATCTGCTCAGAGGGATTTTAGAAACCGAAGAACAAGTAGCTACTTTTTTATTGGGCAAAGCCGAAGTGAACATTCCTGCCTTACGCCGCCAATTGGAAGAGGCTGTTTTACAGTACCCAAAAGTAAGTGGGGCTGAAAAACAATTTCTGACGGCAGAAGCCAACAAGGCATTGAGTCGTGCAAAAAAATTATTGCCGGTTTTTGGCGACCAATACATTTCTATCGAACTCATCTTGCTGGGCATTCTGAATGGGGAAGACAAAGGTGGGAAAATGCTCAAAGAGCTAGGCGCTACCGAAAAGGCACTGAAAGAGGCGATTGAAGAATTGCGCAAAGGCAAAAAAGTGACCGAGCAAACTGCGGAAGACAGTTATCACGCGCTGGGTAAATTTGCCGTCAACCTGAATGAACGGGCCGAAACGGGCAAATTGGATCCCATTATTGGCCGCGACGAAGAGATTCGCCGGGTTTTACATATTTTGTCCAGACGGAAAAAGAACAATCCAATTTTGGTGGGTGAACCCGGAGTAGGGAAAACGGCCATTGTAGAGGGCATCGCCTGGCGCATCGTGAAAGGGGATGTACCGGAAAATTTGCTCAATAAAAAAATATTTGTATTGGACATAGCGGCGCTGATCGCTGGTGCCAAATACAAAGGCGAATTTGAAGAAAGGCTCAAAGGCGTGATCAAAGAAGTAGCCGAATCGGATGGTCAAATTATTCTTTTCATTGACGAAATTCACACCTTGATTGGCGCTGGTGGCGGCCAGGGCGCTATGGATGCGGCCAATATCCTAAAACCGGCGTTGGCCAGAGGTGATCTTAGAACCATCGGTGCCACCACATTGGATGAGTACCAAAAATATTTTGAAAAAGACAAGGCTTTGGTTCGGCGTTTTCAAACGGTAATCATTGAAGAACCCAGCATTGAAGATTCCATTTCTATCTTGCGGGGCTTGCAAGAACGCTACGAGGTATATCACAAAATAGACATCCTAGACGAAGCCATCATAGCGGCGGTTGAATTGTCGCACCGCTACATTTCCGATCGTTTTTTACCGGATAAAGCCATTGACCTGATCGACGAAGCGGCGGCTAAAATGCGCCTGGAATTGGACAGCGTACCCGAAGAAGTGGACGAATGGGATCGCAAGGTACGTCAACTCGAAATCGAGCGCGAAGCCATCAAGCGGGAAGGTGATAAGAAGAAACTGGAAAACATGAACGAGCAAATCGCCAATGCCCAGGAGAAAAGGGATTCCATAACGGCCAGTTGGCAGAACGAAAAAGAAGTGGTGGACACCATCCAGAACATCAAGAAAAAGATGGAGGAACTGGAGATGGAGGCCCAAAAAGCGGAGCGCAACAGCGATTTTGAAACGGTGGCCAAAATCCGGTACGGCGAAAACCAGGAATGGCAGGCCAAGCTAAAAGCAGCGGAAGAAAAGTTGGCCAAATTGCCAGAAAGCCAGCGCTTCACCAACGAAGCCGTCACTGCCGACGACATCGCAGAAATCGTATCCCGCTGGACGGGTATCCCCATCAGTAAGATGATGGAGGGCGAAAAAGAGAAGCTGCTGAGCTTGGAAAAAGAATTGCACCAACGCTTGATTGGGCAAGAAGAGGCCGTTCGCGCGGTATCGGATGCGGTGCGGCGCAGTCGGGCCGGCTTGCAGGACATGGATCGCCCGATAGGCTCTTTTATCTTTTTAGGCCCCACAGGGGTAGGAAAAACAGAATTGGCCAAGGCGCTGGCCGAGGTATTGTTCAACGACGAAAAAGCCATCACCCGCATCGACATGAGCGAGTTTCAGGAGCGGCATTCGGTCAGCCGACTGGTTGGAGCGCCTCCGGGTTATGTGGGCTACGATGAAGGGGGCGAACTGACGGAGGCCGTTCGGCGCAAGCCATATTCCATTATTTTGCTCGACGAAATAGAGAAAGCCCACCCCGATACCTTTAACATTTTGCTTCAAGTACTGGACGATGGCCGCCTGACCGACAACAAAGGCCGTGTCGCCAATTTTAAGAATACCATCATCATCATGACTTCTAACATGGGGGCTGAAGTCATATTGGAAAACTTTGAAGACCTGGACGCGGTGGGGCCGGAAAAACGCCAGGAAATCCTGGATGCGACCCGCGATGAGGTGCTGGATTTGCTCAAAGAAAACCTGCGCCCTGAATTTCTCAACCGCATTGACGAACAGATTGTCTTTTTGCCACTTACCAAAGAGCAGATCAAGTCCATCTTGGCTTTACTCATGAGAAAAGTGGAAAAAATGCTGGCGGCACAGGGCTTGTTCATCAAAATGAGCGATGCCGCGCAAGCCTTATTGGGCGACATGGGCTACGATCCTCAATTCGGAGCCCGACCCATGAAGCGGGTACTCCAACGCGAACTGATCAATGCCTTGTCTATTCAATTGCTATCCGGCGCTTTTGTGGCTGGCGATACCATCTATGTGGACGCCAAAAAAGAGGAATTGACCTTTTCGAAGGAAGCAAAGGAAGAACCAAAAGAAGAGCCAAAAGAAGAACCAAAGGCTCCAAGCAAAGCCTAAGTTCGGCAACCACCTTTCTGAAATGTTAGGTTTGAGCGGTGTTTTTTATAGCCGATTATAAACGGATAGGGGGAGGCGGAGTCGGGTTGGTTGACTTGGACTTATTTTACTATGGCAAATAAATAGCTCCCACATAGCGTATATATACGCACCTGGTGTCTATCGGGATAGTGACTAAGTGAAAGGTGAAGTGCGGGAGCATGGTAGTAGGCTAAATAAGGCAAAATGAGTAAAGTTTTTTACACAATTCTATCTATCACAATCTCAGTTAATGTTTTTTCTCAAGTTCAACTTATTGGAAAAATACAGGGGGATACAATTTGCTCAAAGGTTGCAGCATCTAAAGTAAGCGTCGTTGGTTTTGAAAATAACTGCGATAGCCTTCAAATTATATATGAGAACCAATCACTTCCCGCTCAGGAGTGCTGGTTTTATCTATATGATTTGCCACTAGGAGCGTCAGATCTAACAGTGAAGCACAATGGAATGACAATTGGGACGATTTCTGTTGTCAAATTGGAACCTTTCACTCATGTATATTTAAAAGTTGGAGAGAAGATAATGGAAGAAGGGACTATAGCATGGAATGACCTTGAAGAGATAGAAAAGCTAGTTTTTGTTGAGGAATGCCCGCTTGTTAAAAGCCGATTAAAGAGCTTTGTTTTTGCTGCGGCATACAATGACGGCCAAGATGGGAAAGATTATATGATTACGGAAGCAATCATTCCCCCCTCGATTATCCAGGAAATAAAAAATCTACCTCGACTAATTAGGCTTTACGTTGATGATATTCGTATCTACAGAGGACTGTCTTGTGAATCTAGTGGGAATGCAATTGGATCACTCGTGTTTGATATCAAGCAATAAGAGCCAAAATCCGAGTAAAAAATTATGAAAAAGGCTTCGCGAAACAATGCCGAAAACAGCTATTGCTTAGCTGCGTTTTTATCACTAAT
Source organism: uncultured Saprospirales bacterium (assembly GCA_937864265.1). GTDB lineage: Bacteria > Bacteroidota > Bacteroidia > Chitinophagales > Saprospiraceae > CALMIR01. Next base: position 31,347 of record CALMIR010000169.1, read on the forward strand.
CACGGAAAGTGTACCGTCAAGCTTTCCCTTGTAAATATCCGCCCGCCTTGGATTGCCTTATGCAGCTAAAGCATCGAAATAGGAGCGAAGGATTTTCACTCTTGCTAGATACAGCGGAATTGCTTATCTTGTAAGCCATAAAACAGGAAAGAGAGAATGGAAAAAGCAGGCTTGCTAAAGCGTATCACCATTGACCCTGCCATTTGCCACGGGAAACCTACCATAAGGGGGTTAAGATATCCTGTAGAAACCATATTGGAACTCCTTGCCTCGGATATGACCCAAGAAGAAATCCTGAATGATTATGAAGATTTGGAAGCAGAGGATATGAAGGCTTGCTTGTTGTTTGCTGCCCAGTTGGCAAAAGTGAACAACATTAGTAGACTGGTTGCATGAAATTCATAGTTGACGCCCAACTGCCGAAATCCTTATGCATATTTCTGACTGAGGAAGAACCTCGATTATCACTATTTTGTGAAGAGTAAAAATGCAGAATGAATCCTTTGGTGGGGGGAAATACTCAAGGAAAAAATAGATGATGCGAGTTGATTTTAAAATATGCTATTGATAAATATTGGAAATTAGCGAGTTCAAGTTAAGAGAAATGGAAAATCAAATTCATAAGATAGTCCAAGAAAGTAAATCGATTTTTAATAAGATTGAAGGGGGACATTCGTCTGCATCGATTGATAGTGATTTTTATGAGAATATTAGTTTGAATGACCTTTTTTCAGCAATCGATACACATCAAGCTACTCCAATGTTTGTAAGTGGAATTTCATGGATCGAATTCTATGAAATGTATAATGAGAATGATGGTACAAGATGTGAATTAGGCTTAAGTTCATTAATACATGAAATCCGGGAGAATTTTCAGAGAGTTTGGTCATTCAATAAAATGTATAATTCTACTGAAGTCGAAAAATTTGCTCATCTCGAAATGCAAATTAATTTAGCAGTTGATGAAATAGAAGCGTCTCTTTTAGAAATTATAGAATTTTACAAAAAAAGCGAAATTTTTCATTTTGATGCAGGAGGTTATGATTATTCAATAATTGCTATTGAATTTATCAGAGGAGTTCAAATAATAGAATTCCTATGGTATATTGACTGATAAGAAAAATAACCGCTATCGGCAATGTTAAATTAGTCAACCCGGCCAAAGCATTGATGCTTCGGCTGAAAAACCCTAAATTACGGCACGGTAAAGCGTTGAGAAGACGATTATAAAGGCTGGGATGCGCATGTGCGGGACGTTGAATAAACCGCCTACAACTTCCACGCTTAACACACGGAATACCATTGCTTTGCATTTGTTTCGACCCTGTTTTTGGTGCAATTTTTTACTTAAACAAAGGGTTATGCAAACGAAAGTAGGCTATGTCAAAGATTGGTGTGCGTGGATGGTGCTGGGGAACTACAGAGCGGCCACGGTAGATGCCTATACGGGAGCGTTGCGTCAAATTTTTAGTGTGGCGTGAGGCGGAAGGGAAGGGCACTGTCAAGCATCAGTTAGAATAGAAACAATACAAAAAGCATTAAAAAACAAACTACCTTTGTTGCAAATATCAGGATTTGAAATATATCATATCCATACTCTTTGCATTGCTAATCTTGCTGCAATCGTTTAGCAAGGTGTGGATAGTCTTTTCCTTCAAAATCAACCAAGATTACATTTCCAAAGTCCTTTGCATCAACCGAGACAAACCAGAAATGAATTGTAACGGAAAGTGTGTTTTGATGCAACGAATAAAAGCAGAGGAAGAGAAGGAAAAGAAAGAGATGCCCCAAAAATTGAAAGAGCAAAAAGAGGTTTTGTATTGCTTGGGTCGTTTTGATTGGTTGATTGAACGACCGAAAGATTGTACAAACAAGACGAAAAAGACCTTTGCTCACCAGACGCCCTTCACATCTGTCTTTGTGAAGGGTATTTTCCGACCGCCCAAGTTTATAACGGTTTAAATATTTAGGATTTAATGACTTTATTTTCAATGTCTTGCGCCTTAGCATGGCATGGTTTGGCGTGTCCAAACCCTAATTTTTCATTCAACCGTTATAAAAAATGAACTTCAAAAATAGTACCATCGTTTTCTTGTGCTTTTTGGGTAATATGGCTTTTTCCCAAGGCATCAGCGGGACGGTCAAGTCTCAATCAGGCGAGGGCGTAGCCTTTGCCAACATCAGTGTCCTGAATACAAGTGCAGGCACAGTGTCGGACAAAAACGGCGAATTTTCCCTCAATCTTGCCAATGGCAACTACCAAATTGCCGTCAGCGCAATCGGTTTTGCTTCCAAAGTGCAATCTATCGAAGTTTCGGGCGGCTCGGCTCAGCTCGACCTCGTACTGGAAAACAGCACCGAAACGCTCGGCGAAGTGGTCGTGAGTGCTAATAAGCGGGAGGAGGATATTTTGCAGGTCGCCACTTCCATCACCTCGCTTTCGGCGCAAAAAGTAGAACAGTCCCGCACGGTCGGCTTGGCAAACCTGACGGCACTTGTTCCAAACTATTTATATCAGGAATTGGGCGTAGGTTTTCAGCAAATACAAGCCATCCGGGGCATCCAGGTATTCAGTGAGAACCCAGCCGTGGCGACCTATATTGACGACGTGAACAATTTGGATATCCTCGCCAATGGTTTTATGCTCACGGACATTGAACGCATCGAGGTGTTGCGAGGTCCGCAGGGAACACTTTTTGGGCGCAACGCCATGGGCGGCGTGGTCAACATTATTACCAAAAAGCCAACCAACAAGACACAGGGCTTTGCGGAAGTTGGCATAGGTAATCTTGCTTTGCAACGCCATGCAGCAGGTTTTAAAACGCCCATCATCAAAGACAAACTCTTTTTTGGCATCAACGGGCTGTACCAAAGCCGTGACGGATACTGGACCAACGACACTACCGGCACAGGCGCAACCGACGGGCAGATTGTCGGAAAAACCGTCGGTGGCGAGAAAAATCTTTATGGAAATGCCTTTTTGAAATGGTTGCCATCAGTAAAATTCAGCGCAACGCTCAACGTAAAGGGACAGCGGGATTGGTCGGACAATACGGGCTTTTTTGTTTCGCAACCAAGCGAAACCGTTGCTTTTGAAAACCCCGACAAAATCTATTTGAGCCGCATCGGCGAGCACGAACGCAACATCGTCAATTCGGCTTTGACACTCAAATACTTTGGCAAAAGTTTTACGCTCACGTCTATTACTGCCTTACAGCGCATCGGGCTTTCATTCAAGGACATTGATTTTCCCGGCTACTATCATTCTTTTTTTGAAAAAGAAATTGGTGAGCCGCTGCCGCCACAGAACGTTCTGACCCAAGAATTGAGGATAAACGGTTCGACAGACAACCAAAAACTCACCTATACCGCCGGGCTTTTCTATTTCTCACAGGTCGGCTACGAGCCTTCCACCAACTTGGCTTTTGAACTTGCACCCGATGCCTATTCTATTTTTCGGAACAAGAGCGATAACAACGGTGTAGCAGTCTTTGGGGAACTGACCTACAAACTCACGGACAAGTTATCGGCGACGGGCGGCTTGCGCTACGACAACGAGAACAGGGAAAGCACCTTCAACGGTTTCGGCGATGCCAGTTTCATTGGCGGGGTTTTCACCCAAATTGTTCCCGACACGACGGTCGGCGGCACTTACTCGGCTTTGTCGCCCAAGGTGGCCTTGTCCTATGCCATTGGAAACAAGTCAAATTTGTACGTCAGTTATACCCGGGGCTTTCGGGCGGGCGGCGTGAACGCCCAAAAGCTGCCCCTGAACGTGCCGCAAAAATTTGACCCCGAATACTCCAATAATTACGAAATCGGGTTCAAAACGCTGACACTCGGCAACCGTTTGAGCATCGGGGCTTCGGCTTTTTATATCCAATGGCAGGATTTGCAGTTCTTCAATTTGGTTGCGCCGTTCACCTATGCCCGTGAAAACGTCGGTGATGCCACTTCCACGGGTTTTGAACTCGAAGCGTCGGCCATTCCCGTCAAAGGTTTGCAGTTGGACGGCAGTTTCGGGCTTGCGTCGGCAAAGTATGGGCATATCCACCTTGAAAGAGTCAATTTCTTCACCGGTGAGACGTTTGAAATCGATGCCGAGGATAACAAACTTTCCAATACGCCGAGCCATACTTTGTTTTTTGGAGCGCAATACACCGCAGCATTGAGCGAAAAAATGAGCCTTGTAATCAGAGGGGAAGTTCGCAGCATGGGTGCGTTTTACACGGACATCCAAAATACGCTCGAACAGCCTGCCTACACCCTCGTCAATTCCAATATTGCATTGGCGTACGGTAATTACAGCCTTTCGTTTTGGGGGCAAAACCTTACGGACGAGGCTTATTTAGCCTTTGGAAACCCTGATACAAGTTTTGGGCGAAGCGTTCGGACGGCTGTGCCGAGGACTTTCGGTGTGACCTTGAAGGCTCAATTTTAAATTTTACAAAATGAAACCACTGTGTCGTTTTTTGCAGTGGTCGGCTTATCGATTGTCAGTTCCGTTTTAAAAGCGGGACTGACAACAATTTCTAAATTTTTTAAAATGAAAAAAATCCTCGTGTTCTTGGTTTGCCTCCCGGCTGTGCTTTTTTCTCAAAACATGGAAATGAGCACGTTTTCGATAGTCGGAAAAATCCGGCTGGAAACGCCTTATGCCGAGCAAGCCAAGTTCGTGAAATGGTACTTCGATAGCACTTTTTACGAAAAAACGCGGCTGACGAAGGACTTTGAATGTTTGAAACTGAATTACAAAAGCGACACTGCGACGGTGGAGGCTTTTCTGTACAAACCATTGAATATAAATGGTTTAAAACTGCCAATCATTTTGTATTGCCGGGGCGGTATGGGCAATTTGGGGCGGCTCGAAGTGCACGATTTGGTCAATTTTCAGAAAATGGCGGAGGCTGGCTACGTCGTTTTGGCGAGCCAATACCGCTTTTTGAACGAAACGGGAAAGCACGACGAACACGGCGGCATTGACGTGAACGACGTGGTAAACCTGCCGACTATTTATCAAAACCTGCCCTATGTGGACACTGCCAACGTCTTTCTTTACGGCTATTCGCGCGGCGGGCAAATGTGCTACCAGGCCTCTAAGCAATTAAAAGTCAATGCAATAGCAACGACGGCTGGCACGGCAGACTGGTTTTTCAGAATCAACGAGCGCCGCGAATTTGTGGAAGGCTGGCAAGATGCCGAGTCGCCCGAAATGGACTACCTTGGCTTCCGAAAAGTGTTCAAAAACTGGGCGACGGATAGCGTGCAAATCCTCGAAGCGCGTTCCGCTGTGCGTTGGGCCGAACAAATCGGTTCACCCATACTGCTGATGCATTCGCGGCTCGACGACCGGGTGGAATGTGAGCATTCATTGCGCCTCGCCGAGCGGCTGCAATTTTTCAAAAAACCGTATTCGCTCATTGTGTACGACGAACCGAGCCACTCGCTGCCGTTCAAATATTTTGACAGTTACGAGCGGATGTTTGAGTGGTTTGGAAAATACAAAAAGTCTGTAAAAAATTGACAATCAATTATTTAAAACAAAAAAATGAATCGAAAAATATTTTTCCCACTCGCGTTGGGCTTGTTAGCAGTGCTTTTTGCCTGCAAACAAAAAGCCTCGGCGACGCAATCGGCAACCGGATTTGCCAACGAAACCGACTACGTCTGCGGCATGAAAGTACAGGCGGATTACACCGATACCTGCCATTACAAAGGCAAGGTCTATGTCTTTTGCGGTGAATCCTGCAAGGAGGAGTTTCAGGCGAGCCCAGAGTCTTTTTTAAATAAACCAGCCAATCAATGAAACTGAAACTACCACTTGTCACTGTCCTGTTTTTTGCCATTTCCACGACTTGGGCGAGCGCTCAGCAATCGCCTGCGAACGGCAAAAAGCCCATTACTTTTTTGTGTCCTCCCTGCAATTTGCCTTGCGACACGGTGCATTTTGACAAACCGGGGTTTTGCCCAGTTTGTGCGATGAAGCTGTTTGCCTCGTACCCCGAATTTGCCAACAGACAAGGCGAACACGGCGATTTGTGTCGAAAAAAAGTGGCGGTCGTGCTGTTCCCTGGAGTTGAAATCATTGATTTTTCAGGTCCATGGGAAGTGTTCGGAGCTGCTGGAATGGAGGTTTTTTCGGTGGCGGCGAGCGATACGATGCTCACTGCGAGCATGGGTTTAACAATGAAACCCGATTTCACTTTCGTCAATGCTCCGCAACCAGACATCATCCTTGTCCCCGGCGGCGGCGTTGACCCTTCGGACACAACGGTCGTGAACTGGATTGCCAGAACAAGCCAAAAATCGGCGCACACGATGTCGGTTTGCACTGGTGCATTTTTGCTTGCAGCAGGTGGGCTGTTGGACAACCTTACAGCGACAACGAATTTCCCCGCCATTGAGGCATTGAGGCGACAGTCGCCAACCACCACCGTAGTGGACAAAGTTCGATTCGTGGACAACGGACGCATTATCACCTCGGCAGGCTTGTCGTCGGGCATTGATGCGGCGTTTCACTTGGTTTCGATTTACATTGGCAAAGCCCAAACCGCAAAATTGGCAATTGAACTCGAATACGACTGGCGCGATGCCGACCCTTTCGTACGAAGCCAGTTGGCAGACAGGTATGTGCAAGATTTTCTGAATGCCCTGATTCCGTTCGACTACGAAATGACGGAATATGCGGGCAACCGAAACACTTGGTCGGTATCGGTAAAAGTCAAAACGGACCTGGAAAAGGAGGATTTTTTGCAACTGCTGGCAGCTCAGTTTGAGCAAGTTTCGGGTTGGGGACAAAAACGGAAAAGCAAGAAATGGCAATTTTCAGATTCTGGCGAAAATTGGCGGAGCACTCTGGTCTATGAACAATCCAGCAGTACCGAATATTTACTCACACTTAAAATTGTTAAAAAATGAAAAAATACCTTTCGGCGATACTTTTTGCCTTGGCATTGACTGCCTGTAACAATCAGCCAGCAGTACAACAAGCCCCTGAAAAAGTATCCACCATCAGCCAAGAAGACAGCCTTAAAATAGCGGACGAAATAGAAAATTTCAAACCCGAAAATCACAACAGTTCAATGGAGTTGATTTTCGGAAAGCCTAAGTTCGATATCCGAACCATTGGTATATTGGTCTATGACGGTGTGAATGATTTAGACGTAATGGGGCCCCGATATGTTTTAGGTCAAGCCATGGGCGTTAAAACACAACTCATCGCCCTCAAAAAAGGAAACATCAAAACGGTCATGGGTGTGGAAATTGTACCTAATACGGTCATTGATTCTATAACTTCTTTGGACATTTTGATTATTCCAGGCGGTTTTACAGGTACTATTGAAGCAGCCTATAACAAAGACCTGCACGAATGGATTAGAAAAATAGACCAGACGACCAAATATACCGGTGCTGTATGTACGGGTGTGTGGGTATTAGGCGCAACAGGGCTTTTGGAAAACAAAAAGGCTTCGACAAACTGGTACAGGGAGGAAGAGTTTTTGAAAAAATACAACGCCATACCCGCCAATGAACGATACACCCAAGACGGCAAATATTGGACCAGTGCAGGTGTGACGGCAGGCATGGATATGTCCTTGGCCATGATGAAGGATATTTTTGGCGATAAATACGCCCAAGCCATCATGCTAGACATGGAGTACGACCCACACCCACCCATCGAAGGAGGAACGCCCGACAAGACAAATTGGGCTGTTAATTGGATGATGAAAGCCATGTACGACGGTGGCGTTAACCCTTTGATTGACAGCCTTGAACGGAAAAATAAATAGCAGGTAACAAAGCGTGGACTACATGGCGGTGAAAGCCCAACCCGCATCCCGATAAGTATTCGGGCAACGCTCGCCGTCACGTCGTCCATGCCTTCCTTAGAGGTCAAGCCGGGCGAAAGAGTCGTTGCCCACCGCGCATTGGCACATTTGCTTGCCCCACTTTACCAACGCGACACCAAAACAAGCAAAAGAGCCATCTTTACACTTCAGCCGACCACATAGCCTGACGTTAGGCCCAATTAGGGCACGACAGAAGGCCGTAGAAAACCTAAGCTAACGAGGAACATGTCTGAATTTAGACAATCTGTTAATCAACGGAATAGGAGCTGCTAGACAGAACACAGCTAGTAATATCTATACCTGAAACAGGAGGATATGTACGCTTCTATGAAGTGGAGCTAAACTGCTGTCACGGCATGTTGGATAAACAGTGTAGCGATGACAAGAGCGATGGGAAATGCGAAGCTCCAATATGAAAGGGTTTTTACAGCCGAAAACAGACCAACTCCAATTTTTATTATGTTTTAGAGTCTTCCGACCTTGTAATGAGACAATGTGTTTGTGGCTGTGATGTAGCTTGTTAACTAACCCAAGTTGCGATCAAACAGACCTGCTCAAAGCATAGGCAAAAATGAACAGGACGATTTTTAAAATAAATCCCTGGGCAGTCACTGCATGGATTTTCCTTGGAAATAAGTTGGTGATTTCGGAGAAAGTTGTTTCAATCCTTTTGCGCATTACCTTTTTAAGGTAGCGCATAGCCGGGCCATCTTTCCTTTTTGAATTTGATTTTCGATTACCAATAACTTAGCCGATGCCGGTCCTGAGCGGAGTCGAAGGCAGAAGGCAAAACAAAACAATAAAGACCTAATGAAAGGCTATGGCAACCAGCCGATAATCTTAACCCCTGGCACGAGGATTAAAGGAAAAGGTTGAACCTGAATTTGTAAAACCATTAGAGCAAGGCAGACTGCTAATCATCACACCGTTTGACAAATCGGTAAAACGAGTAAGCAGCCAAAACGCACAGACACGCAATCAACTCATGACAACCCTTGCAGATCAAATCACCATCGGTTACGCAAGCCCAGGCGGACGGTTGGAAGAATTATTAAAAGGGATTGAGAAACCAATAAACAAAATCGTATAAACCAACTCATCAGCCACACATCCGTAGATTAGATTATACCCCAAAAAGCAAGCTTAGCGCAAGCCCCGTTTCTTCAAATTTTCCCGATAAATAGCCGCGTTTTGATTGTGTGCTTCCAGTGTTTTGGCAAAATTGTGCAGGCCGGAACCATCTCCTTTGGCACAAAAATAAACATAATCATGGCCTTCTGCATTGAGCACCGCGTCGATGCTGCCGATGGATGCCATGCTGATGGGGCCGGGAGGTAGGCCCTTGTACATATAGGTATTGTAAGGCGAATCGAAACGCGTGTGGTAGTAGGTGACCCGTGGGGTGTCAAAATCGCGGGTAGCGAATACAGCGGTTGGATCGGCTTGTAATAACATACCCACTTCAAGCCGATTCAGATAAACGCCAGCCATCCTGGGCTTCTCCGAGGCGACCAGGGTTTCTCTTTCCACGATAGAAGCCAGCGTATAGACTTCAGCGGGCGTCATGCCTTTGGCCTGTGCTTTTTTCAGGCGATTGTTTTTGCTCCAAAAGCGGTCGTGTTCCTGCGTCATGCGATCCATGAACTCCCGGGGCGTTGTATTCCAATAAAACTCGTAGGTATTTGGGATGAACAGGCTCATCAAGGTTTCCGAGGTGTAGCCCAATTCGCTGATGTAGCCAGTGTCTTGAAAAAGCGCCAGGAAATCCAGCGAGTCAGGCTCAATAAATCGGGCGACTTTGCCAGCCACGTCTTCCAATAACCTTTCATTGGTCAGCACCACATTGACCGGTGCTTGCGGGCCACCGCGCAGGTGTCGGATGAGATCGACCATGTTCCAGCCTGCCTTTATTTCATAGCGACCTGCCCGAACGGGGTCTTTTTTGTAGTTCATCCTTTGCGCTAATACCTCAAAAACGCCTTCATCTTTGATGATGCCCTTTGACAATAACTGACTTTTCAGCGTGTTGTAATTGGTATTGCTCGGAATGAGGACATAATAGTCATCAAGCCCTCTTGGGACTTGTAATTGGCGATAGAATAATTGGTAAGCAACTAGCCCGGCAATGACGAGTGCTAAGGCGATACCTACAGTAATGGTGGCGAAACGCTTCATAAATCAGTATTGTTCCTTTTCGCTGGGAAAATCCTTGTTTTTTACATCTTGAATATACGCTTCGGTGGCCTCTTTTATTTCACGATACAGGTCGAGATAGCGCCTTAAAAAACGCGGTTTGAAATCTTTGGTGATGCCCAACATATCGTGGGTGACCAATACTTGGCCATCCGCACCCGATCCAGCACCAATGCCAATCACAGGAATCCAAAGCCTTTCTGCGACTTCGCGGGCTAAATTGGCCGGAATTTTTTCCAACACAATGGCAAAACAGCCCAGTTCTTGTAAAAGTTCGGCGTCCTCCATCAGCTTTTGCGCTTCTGCTTCTTCCTTCGCCCGAACGGTGTAGGTGCCAAATTTGTAAATGGATTGCGGGGTAAGCCCTAAATGCCCCATTACCGGCACACCTGCTGATAGAATGCGTTTGATGGAATCTTCCACTTCTTTGCCGCCTTCCAGCTTCACCGCATGAGCGCCCGCTTCTTTCATAATGCGGATGGTGGACTCCAGTGCTACCCTCGAACTGCCCTGGTAGTTGCCAAAAGGCAAATCAACCACCACCAGCGCCCTTTTAACCGCCCGAACAACCGATGAGGCATGGTAGATCATCTGATCCAAGGTGATGGGCAAGGTTGTTTCGTGTCCTGCCATGACGTTAGAAGCGGAATCGCCCACCAGTAAAATATCGATCCCGGCTTCGTCCAAAATACGCGCCATAGAAAAATCATAAGCGGTGAGCATGCTGATTTTTTCCCCTTGCGCTTTCATTTCGTGGAGAATATGTGTTGTAATCCGTTTTACATCCTTGTGTACTGACATGGTGATCCATTAAACTTCCGCCAGGGCGGGTGTTAAAAAAACGGCTGCAAGATACATAAATAAAGCATTTGTCCCGAATCCCATTTCGATTAGCATAACTCATAATTAACCTTGTAGTAATAAGGAATTAACATAGCGTTTCTAGTTTTACCCACTTTATGTGTTCTCTTCATTGAATAATAAAAATTATGAAAAAAAAATTACTTAATCTTTTCTTTTTAAGTGCTTTATATTGCACTTGCCTTTTTGGGCAAACTACGGGAGACCTCGCATTTACGGCCTTTAACGCGGATGGCGATGATGGTTTTGCCATGGTCACTTTTGTGGATTTAGCACCCAATACCAACATCCTTTTTCGCGATAGCGAATGGGATGGAACGGCATTTGGTACGGATGAGGGGCAGATGGAATGGAATACGGGAACAGCAGTCATTCCAGCAGGTACGGTCATTACTTTTGATGACCTGAGCAGCGCTACACCTACGGTGAGCTACGGCGCTTTGTCCAACGTGGATATGGGCATCAGTTCTACTGCAGAAGGTATTTTTTGCTTTTTGGGGCTGGACACACAAACCCCTACCACCTTTTTGGCAGTAGTCGGCAATGCAGGGGTTGCTTCAGCATTTGGCACCCTGGACGGCACGGGTTTGGCAGAGGGCACTACTGCTATTGTACTGCCTTCTGGTGTGGATATTGCCGATTACATCGGACCAAGAACGGGCTTGGATGCTAATGGCTATTTGCTGGCCTTGAATGATGTTGCCAACTATGTTACTCAGGACGACAGCGGCGATCAGCACAATGACGGCATCGCGCCTGACCTGCCTTTCGATGTGACTCCTTTTGAAATCGCCAGTGGCGACGTTACCGCTCCAACTGCAACAAGCGCTACCGTTAACAGCGCCAGCCAGCTTACCGTTACTTTCAGCGAAGCGGTGGACGCAGCGGCGATGGATGGGGTGAATTCTGCCATTAATCCGGCGAATTATTCTTTTGACCCGGCTTTGAGTATCAACAGTTTGACCTACGACGCACCGAGCAATAGTGTTTTGATAGAACATGCTGGTTTTGAAAACGGAACTCCTTATAGCTTGACGGTGAGCAATATAGCCGACCTTGCGGGAAATATCCAAACCAGTGCAGTGGTCTTTAGTCCTTTGGTTTACAACGATGCGCTTCCCAACTTGCGCATTACCGAAATCATGTACAACCCACCTGCGGATGCTGATACCTTGGAATTCGTTGAAATCTGGAACTTCGGAACAGAAGCGGTTGCTTTGGGCGGATTGGTTTTCCGGGATTTGAATAATGGTGGTACGGTAGATGATTTTGAATTTGTTTTCCCAGATCAAATGCTGGAGGCTGGTGCTGGTGTATTGCTGGCTACCGATGCGGTGGGCGCTACTGCTTTTTATGGTGTACCTTTCCTCGATTTGCCGGGTAATGGCAACTTGTTGAGCAATGGCGGGGAAACTTTTGATTTGCGCAATAGCGCTGGCGATCTGATTGATGCGGTAACTTATGACGATGCTTCTCCTTGGCCTGCTGCTGCTGACGGCACAGGGCCTTCCATGGAATTGCTTGGCCTCGATTTCGATCAGAATGTAGGTAGTAGTTGGGTGGCATCGACCAATTTGGTGGGTGAAGTAAGTGCTATGCAGGTATTTGCCACTCCGGGTTCGTTTAGCCCGGTTACACTGGCTACTGTTTCCTTCGATGGCGACCACAGCACTTATTCGGAAAGTGATGGCACGATCAGTTTGCCAATCAATATCGTGAACAATAGCGGGTTGGGTACATTATCGGTAAGCGTACTAGCTGGAACAGCGGTTGAGGGCGATGATTTTGTATTGGGCAGCGCTGAAATTGACCTTTCCACCCTGCCTTTAGGAGACGTTACGGCTGACTTAACACTTGATTTGAATGACGATGCTGCGGAAGACAATGCGGTTTGGGTAGCACTTGGGCTGAGTGGAGATAATGTACTGCTGGGCAGCGACGACCTGCACGTTGTTTACATGCTGGACGATGACAAGCCTGCCTTTTTGCCCAATGGCGATCTGGAATTGGCCTACACAGCCAGCTACCTGGTAGAAGATGGCGGTTCGGCGGAAATTGTGGCCTATGATCCGGCTAGTTTGAGCCTCTTTGTGGTCAACTCCATCAATTCCAAATTGCATGTCCTCGATTTTTCAGACCCAAGCAACATTCAAGAAACCAATGTGATTGATATGTTGGCTTATGGTTCTGGCATAACCAGTGTGGCTAGTAAAAACGGGATTGTTGCCGTTTCAGTGGTAGGCAATGATTTTGCCGATGGAAAGGTCGTGTTTTTTGATGCCAATGGTGTTTATCAAAACGAAGTAACTGTAGGCAACTTGCCCGACCATGTGAGCTTTACGCCAAATGGCAATTACCTGCTCACGGCCAATGAGGGCCAGCCCAACGACGATTATTCCATTGACCCGGAAGGCTCTGTATCTGTTATTGACCTGAGTGGCGGAGTGAGTGCATTGACGCAGGCTGCCGTTGCAACGCTGAATTTCAACGAATTTGACGACGATATCGACCAGTTGCGTGCCGAAGGCGTGCGAATTTTTGGGCCTGGCGCAAGCGTATCCCAAGATATGGAACCTGAATACCTGACTTATTCTGGCGACGGCACCACGGCGTATGCAACCTGCCAGGAAAACAACGCATTGGCTCTAGTCGATCTGGTGAATATGGAAATTACAGCTATTTTGCCGCTGGGCTACAAAGACCATCTGCTCCCAGAAAATGCTTTTGATGCCAGCGACCGCGCCGACACCATCGTATTTGCCAACTGGCCAGTACTCGGTATGTATCAGCCCGATGGCATTTCCTGGTTTGAATCAAATGGAGGCGCTTATTTGATCACGGCCAATGAAGGCGATACCCGTGAATACAGCACTTTTGCAGAAGAGATCAGGGCTGGTGATCTGACCCTAGATCCAACGGCTTATCCAGATGCTGATATTTTGCAGGAAAACCATGCTTTGGGCCGCCTTACCGTATCATCCGTAGATGGGGATACCGATAACGACGGGGACATAGATCAAATTTATCTGTACGGTGGTCGCTCATTTACCATCTGGGATGCTACTACAGGCGCTTTGGTGTTTGACAGTGGCGATCAATTGGAACGTATGGCTGCCGACGAACCCGTATTTGGTGCCTTGTTCAATGCCAGCAACGACAACAACAATTACAAAAACCGCAGCGATAACAAAGGACCAGAACCAGAATCTGTTATTACCGCAGAAATTGGCGGTGTGGTGTATGGTTTTGTAGGGTTGGAAAGATTCGGTGGAGTAGTAGTATATGACTTGACGACTCCTGATGCACCAGCATTTGTAGAATACGTCAACAGCCGTACTTTGGGCGATGATGAAGGAGGCGACTTGGGCCCAGAAGGGATGATTTATGTTCATCCTTTGGAAAGTCCGAGCGATACGGGATTGATCGTAGTAGCGAATGAAATCAGTGCTACCCTTTCCATTTATACCGTAGTGGGCGATGTGATCACTAGCGATAACGGCGTTCAGGTGAGTGCTCCTGCATTCAAAGTATGGCCAAATCCGACAACTGATTTTGTGTTCTTCGAAAGCCCGGTAAGCTATGCTTTGTACGACTTGTCAGGAAAACTGGTACAGCAAGCTGAAAATACTGCTTACGCCCGCTTGGCGCATTTGCAAGATGGGGTGTATGTGTTGAAAACTTCTGAAAATCAGACGATGCGGGTTATTTTGCAGAAATAAATTTGGCTGAAAAGCATATTAATTAATGCTGAGCAAATACCGAATCCTAGATATTCTGGGGTTCGGTATTTTAGTTACACACCATTTTAGAATCCAAAAAAAGTGGGCAAATAAAGGCTTAGTGCCGGTATATAAGTAACGAGTAGTAAAGTAATGAGCATCGCTATAAATAGTGGCAGTAGCGGACGAATAACCTTTTGTATAGTAGTTCCTGCTACACTTACGCCAATAAATAGCACCGATCCTACCGGAGGTGTACATAGCCCAATGCACAGATTCATAACCATGACTATGCCAAAGTGTACTGGATTCATGCCCAATTTTGTTACAACAGGAAGGAAAATCGGTGTAAAAATAAGTACGGCTGGTGTCATATCCATGAAGATACCCACAAACAACAATATTAGATTGATAATCAATAGTATTACCCATTTGTTGTCGCTTAGGGATAGCAATGAATCGGTAATAGACTGTGGGATGTTTTCGTAAGCCATTATCCAAGACATACTCATAGAGCAGCCGATCAGCAGCATGACAATAGCGGTGGTACTGGCACTGTGTAAAATAACAGCGTACAATCCTTTCCAGCTAATTGCCCGATATACGGCACTTAGCAAAAGGGTATAGACTACCGCAATAGCAGATGCTTCCGTAGCGGTAAAAATGCCACCAACGATACCTCCCATCACGATTACCAAAAGCATTAAGCTGGGAAAAGCCGACCATCCAGTTTTCCAAACTTGGCGCAATTTGATGCTTTCTCCTCTGGGAAAACCTCGCCACATGGCCCATATTCCTGCCGTTAACATGAGGAAAACACCAATGAGTAAGCCTGGCAAATATCCCGCCAGAAAAAGAGCTGCGATAGATACGCCCCCACTGGCCAAAGAATAGATAATGAGAATATTACTAGGTGGAATAACCAGTCCGGTAGTAGAAGCTGTAATATTGACCGCCGCTGCAAATGGCCTTGAAAAGCCCTCTTGCTCCATTCTTTTGGTCATAATGCCGCCTATGGCAGAAGCAGCAGCAACGGCCGATCCCGATATAGCGCCAAACAACATTGCCGCAA
Organism: uncultured Saprospirales bacterium; assembly: GCA_937864265.1. Lineage (GTDB taxonomy): Bacteria > Bacteroidota > Bacteroidia > Chitinophagales > Saprospiraceae > CALMIR01. Next base: position 47,042 of record CALMIR010000169.1, read on the forward strand.
TAATGTTGACATGAGCTAGTCCGCCCGGCAATGACCCGATCAAAGCTTTCGCAAAATCAATCAATCGCTTAGCAATACCACCGCTATTCATCAGATTGCCTGCCAACACAAAGAAAGGAATGGCCAATAGGGAAAAACTATCCAACCCGGTAGCCATACGTTGCGCTATGGTGGTCAATGCGGGTAGCGCAGGGATATTGATTAGCATTGTAGCTAAAGTGGATAGCCCGATACTCCAAGCTACTGGTACCCCAATGAGAATTAGACACAAAAAACTAAGCGTCAAAATGGCAACTTCGATCCAATCCATGTTAGGAAATATTTTTGGAAGATTCAACAAACAGTTTGTTTCGGGAAGGATCGGAGGCTTGGAGTATATCCATTATTTTGTAAAGAATAACCAGAAAGCCGCTTAAAGGCAAGGCCAAATAAACGATTCCGAGCGGCAAGTCAAGTGCAGCTGAACTCTGTTTTAGTACTATTGTTGTATAAACCAAGCGAATGCCACCTATTACCATTGTGAATGATGCAAACAATATGATAAACCCGTAGATCAGTTTATTGATCCACAGTTTTTGTTTTTCATTCAGGTGTTGTGCCAGTAAATCTATGGATAAATGATTGCCTTGTCCCGATGCATAAGCTGCCCCAAAAAGCCCCAACCAAATAAGCAGGTAGCGTGCCAATTCATCCGTAAAGGAACTGGGTACACGAATCAAATAGCGCGAAACAACCTGCCAGACTACATTGATAGTCATGGTGCTTAGCAGCAAAACCAGGAAATGGCTAAGCCATATATCCAATTGTAGCCTAAATTTAGTCATGCGTTTCATATGCCTGTATTTTTTGTACAAGAGCTTTTAGGTGAGGGGGGAGATTTTCCAAAAGACTGGCAGTTTTTTGGGCGAAAGCCGACTTGTCGGGGCGTATTATTTGTACACCTGCTGCTGCTACTTCGTCAAGTGCTTTAGCTTCTGCCGCTAGCCAGAGGGTTTGTTGATAAGCTGCTGCTGAATCAGCCGCCATTTGCAACCATTTTTTTTGCTCACTACTCAGCCTATTCCAACTCAGCGTGCCTATGACCAGCACATCAGGTACGGCTGTATGTTCATTCAAAATGTAATATTTGCAAACTTCGTAGTGGCGGGAAAGATGGAAACTTGGCGCATTATTTTCCGCGCCATCAATGACACCCTGTTGAAGTGCAGTATATAACTCGCCCCATGCAATTGGAGTGGGGGAGGCACCTAGTTCCCGTACCATTTGCATAGCCGTAGGACTTTCTTGCACCCTTATTTTTAAGCCCGACAGGTCATCAGGGCTATTGACGAGTCGCTGACGGGTATAAAAACTCCGATTGCCGGCATCGAAATATGTCAGCCCTCTTATCAGGTATTCATCCATACCAACCAACAAGGATTTGCCTATGCTTCCGTGAAAAACCTCGTTGGCATGGGCATCGTCGCGGAATAAGTAAGGCAGGCTGAATACTTGCATGTCGGGGGCGAAGTTTTCCAGCACTGCTGCCGATACTTTGGTGATGTCGAGGCTGCCAATTTGCAATAGTTCGAGCGATTGGCGTTCTGAGCCTAGTTGTTCACTTGGGTATATTTCAAGGCGCATACTACCGTCAGCGTATGTTTCCAAAAGTTCGCCCATGCGCACCATAGACAGATGAACGGGGTGGCTGCTATCAAGCCCATGCGCCAACTTTAGGGTACTGATAGGCCGCTCTTCGCAAGCTGTTGTTACAAACAGCAGCATTAAAAATACGATTAGTCGGTTCACATCAAATGGGTTTAAGACTCAAGAATTAAGCTTTTAATCGAGCAATACGATCTATGGTCTGATGCACCAAATGCTCCAAGCCTACATAATCATGCATTTCAAGTACTGATTTGCCAATAAGTTGTGAGCCCATACCTACACAAGTCACTCCTGCATCGAACCATGCTTTGAGGTTGGCTTCGTCAGGGCTTACTCCACCCGTAGGCATAATGCTGGTCCAGGGCGAAGGGCCTTTAATGGCTTTCACAAAAGCAGGGCCAAGTGCATCGCCTGGAAATATTTTGACAATTTCACAGCCCCATTCTTCGGCTATACCAATTTCAGTAGGCGTAAAACAACCTGCCGACCAGAGTATCTTTCGGCGATTGCAAACGCGGACTACATCTTCCCTAAAGCTTGGAGTAACGACAAAATCAGCACCCAACTGTAAAAACAAAGCAGCAGTGCCGCCATCGATCACAGAGCCAATCCCCAAGGCCATGTCGGGCAATTCCTGGTGTACATATCGGCAAAGGTCGCCAAATACCATGTGTGCGTCTTCCCCTCTATTGGTGAATTCTAAAGCCCTTGCGCCTCCATCATAACACGCTTTTGTAACTGCTTTAGCCACTGCCAGGTTGGAATGATAAAATAAGGGCACCAGACCGCTTTCTGTCATTTTTTGTATGACTTGTATTCTGCTGAATTTAGACATGTTGTTCCTTTTTATTACCTGGATACTCGGCCACTGGCATCACCAGCCATGAGGTTCTCCACTTCTTGAACACTTACCAAGTTGGCATCGCCATATATACTATGTTTTAATGCAGAAGCAGCTACGGCAAATCGCAGCGCCTTTTCATCGTTGTTATAGGTTAAAAGGCCATATATCAACCCCCCCATAAAACTGTCACCTCCACCCACTCTATCCACTATGTGCGTCAGGTTATAACTGGGTGACTGGATCATATCTGTACCATTATATAGCACGCCCGACCAGGTATTGTGGCTGGCACTAAGCGAGCCGCGAAGCGTGATAATGACTTTTTTGCATTTAGGAAAACGAGCCATGAGTTGTTCACAAACGGAGCGATAGGCAGTGGCTTCCATCGTATGCCCTTGAGTGACATCAACACCTAGTGGATGAATATCAAAATGTTTTTCTGCATCTTCTTCATTACCCAAAATAACATCGCAACCCGCAACCAGGTCTGGCATGATATCACTTGGTTTTTTACCGTATTTCCACAAGTTTTTGCGGTAATTGAGGTCGGTGGAAACCGTAATTCCTAACTTGTTGGCCACCTGCACAGCTTCCAGGCAGGCATCGGCAGCACCTTGACTGACCGCAGGCGTTATACCTGTCCAATGAAACCAAGTGGCGCCTTCCAATACTTTTTCCCAGTCAATCATACCTGCTTCAATAGTGGCCATGCCGGAATGGGCGCGATCGTAAATGACTTTTGCCCCTCTGCTCATGGCACCTGATTCGCAGAAGTAAATCCCCAGTCGTTCGCCACCACGCTGTATGTGATCTAAATTCACCTTTCGACCTCTGAGAGCCTGCATAGCAGCATCGCCAATATCATTGTTGGGAATCCGGCTTACAAAACTAACCGGAATACCATAGTTAGCCAATGAAACGGCTACATTGCTTTCTCCTCCCCCATAGATGGCATCGAAAGAGTGTGCCTGGTTAAAGCGAAGGTATCCTGGCGGGCTTAAACGCAGCATGATTTCTCCGAATGTGATCACTTTTTCCATGAATAACAAGCGTTTTAATATTTTTTAATTAACTGATGATTGATTCGCCTCCATTTGTTGAGCAGAAAGGTCGAATTGGAAGTATTCTTTGGCATTGTAATAGCAGACGTCTTGAATCAACTTTCCGATCCAGGGTAGGTCATTGGGTAATTCACCTTTTTCTATTTCTGTACCAAGGAGATTGCACAGTATTCTTCTGAAATACTCGTGCCTTGGAAAAGAGAGAAAGCTTCTGGAATCTGTGAGCATGCCTACAAAGCGACTGAGCAAGCCCATATTGGACAGGGTGTTGAGTTGTTGTTCTATTCCATCCTTTTGATCTAAAAACCACCATGCTGATCCCCATTGAATTTTGCCAGCTACGCTACCGTCATTGAAATTGCCGATCATGGTAGCAAAAGCGGCATTATCAGCAGGGTTGAGGTTGTAAATAATAGTTTGAGTCAGCTTGTTTTCGCGATCGAGTGTATCGAGGAAGCGGGAAAGATTTGAGGCTTGGGGGTAATCACCGATAGAATCCCATCCGGTATCTGCTCCCAACAAGTGCTGCATTCGGCTATTGGTATTGCGGATGGCCCCCAGGTGGAACTGCTGAGTCCAACCTTTTTCCCAGTTCCATAAGGCAAAATGGTAAATTAGCGCTGATTTGAAAGCCCTTTGCGCCGCATCATCTATTTTTCTGCCGTGCCGCAGATTTTGGAAATGAATAGCTACTTCTTTTTCAGAAAAATCAGTAGCATACATCCGATCTAAACCGTGGTCAGATAGGCGGCAGCCTTGTGTGGCAAAATAATCGTGTCGGCTTTTTAGTGCCTCCAGCAAATCTTGGAAAGTAAAAATTTCAATATTGGCTGCTGCGGATAAATGCGCTAAGTACTGATTGTAGCTTTGTGGGTCATCACAAGCCATGGCTTTGTCGGGGCGGAAAGTTGGAAAAACATAAGGGAGTGTTTGATCAGCAGCAATGAGTTGGTGATGGCTCAAATCGTCAATTGGGTCGTCGGTAGTGCAGAGCCATTCTACCCGCATTCTTTTTAAAAGCTGTTTGACGGAATACTCGGGCTGTTGCAGAAGATTGGAACAATGAGTATAAATTTCAGCAGCACTTTGCTTATTGAGCAGTGTATTTACATCAAAATAGCGTTGCAGTTCGAGGTGTGTCCAGTGATAAAGTGGATTGCGCATGGTATAGGGAACGGTGGCAGCCCATTGTTCAAATTTTTCATAATCGGAAGCTGCACCTGTACAATAATGTTCTTCTATACCATTGCTGCGCATGGCTCGCCATTTATAATGATCGCCATAAAGCCATGCCTGTGTTAGATTTTCAAAGCCGATATCCTGAGCTATGTCTTTGGGCGATAAATGATTGTGATAGTCAACAATAGGCATTGGGCGGGCATATTCTTCATATAAATCAATAGCGGTGTCGCTGTACAGTAAAAAGTGTTGATCCAAAAAAGAACGCATAATGATATTAATTTGAAAGGAAAAGTTTTAAAATAAGCACAGGAGACCATGGGTTAATGTGTATTGGCATCGGCCTCATTTTGGGCAAGTACCCGCAAAAGGTTTTCTTCTTTGTCCTGTATTTGCGATAAAAAACCAACCAACCTTTCTTCCAGACCTGGAAAATCAAAGGATGTTCCGAGCCAAAAGCTTTGTTCAGCCAAAAAAGCTCGGACTACCTCGCTTAGGTCATTCAGATTCCAAATTTCGTACCAACGGGGTGCAAAATCATCGCGCAGATAGTAGCGTTTTCCTGAAAAATGACCAAACCAGCCTTTTTCATCCTGACCTTTGATACGCATAAAATAAATAAAACCAGCCATACCAAAAACAAAAGAAGTAGGTAGTTTTCCTTGCTTATCGATATACGATTGGAGTAGGGGAACACATCTGGTTTGCATTTTGGTGGTATATTGGAAACTGATGTCCAGCCAGTGATGATTCAAAAAAGGATTTTTAAAGCGCTCGAGTACTTTGTCGGCAAAATCTTTCGCTTGCTCGCGATCTATTGCATCGGGTAGAGCTGGTATCAATTCTCTGTGCAACATTTTTTCCATAAAATAACCAAACCAAGCTTCGCTGGCCGCTTCATATACGGTGGTGAACCCACATAGCCAAGCCAAGCCGCAGTTGATGGTATGAAAAGCGTTTAATAAGCGCAATTTCAGTGTTCTAAATAAGCTGATGTCCTCTTGGATGATTACACCTGGGTGCGCCTTTGCAAATTGTATCTTATGGGCAAGTTGCTCATTTCCCTCGATCGCCCAAAGTAGGTAAGGCTCAGAAACAATGAGGAGTGAATCTTTATATCCTAGTTGGTCTTGCCATTTTGCTGAAATGGCTGGCGCTGGCGTACCTGAAACAATGCGGTCAACTAGTGTATCACAGAAATAGTTGGCCTCATTAAGCCATTTTATGAATTCCAAATCTAAGCCCAAGCGATTGGCAAGTGTTACTAATAGTTGACGGAGAACATGACCATTGTGGTCGATTAATTCTGTAGGTAATACCACCAGACCTTTTGTAGGATCGCCTTGAAATGCCTGATAGCGAGTATGCAAAACAGCTAGTAATTTGGCAGGAAAACTGTGGGGTGGATTTTCTAATATACTATCTTTCTCTTCCAAGCGCAGCCCCATTTCAGTCGTATTGGAGAGGACAATTTCCAAGTCAGGGCTTTGAGCCAGTTGGAGCACTGCCGACCAATCCAGTGTGGCATCAATAACCCGGCTAATGGCACCAACTCGCTGAAAGGACTCCGACACCGAGCCGTTTTGTCGCCCCCGCATGCAAAGGGTATAGACGTTATCTTGTTGTTCAAACGCTTCTAAGCTACCCTGGCTTGTTGATTTTACCACCACAATGCGCCCTTCAAATATACCTTTTTTATTGCCTTCATCAATCACACAATCACATAAGCCTCGTAGCAACACACCTGTTCCAAATTGCAATACCCGCTCTGGCGCATTCCAATAACTTGTGGGTATTTGATCGTGTTGAATGAGGTAGTTGCGGTTTAAAACATCCATGAAGCAAATGGTTTTAGTAATAAAACGGAGGGATTTAGTTACTCCCTGACTTGTAAGCCTACATTAGTATCTTAATCTTGCGATTGATTATTTAAATGATCGTGCCAGGTAGCCATTAAGCGAAGGCTAAACGAGGTAGCTATATCGCGTACATATAAGCGCATTGCTCCATCCTTGGACCATTTACGCCAGCTTTCCCAAATAGCACCTCTGAGGTTTGGATCAGGGTGGTCACTCGGGAGTTGATTGGCAAGCACCCATTCAAGGGATTTGATGGCATTGGGCTGGAATTCGTCATATCCTGCTTCCCAAAGGCGCAACCATATTAGGCCGGCATAAGCAGTAGCCGAACCACATATCGAAGCGGCATCGTAGCTCTCGTCCATTCGGTTGGTATAATAAATATGCCCCTGCTTTTGTTGCCACTTTTGTACTGTTCGCATGGTGCGTGCGGCAGCCTCTAGGTAGCGGCTGTCCTGAGTGAGGGAATAAGCTTCGATTAGGCTCTCGGCGTACCAAATATTGAACCGAGGGTGTAGTTTCCCGCTGGGTTCATGGTTGGGGTGATAATCCAGCCAAAGCCCATTTTCGTGTTGTTTAGCAAGTAAGCTATTGCTGAGGTTGAGGAAAACATCTCGATAGGCTGATTTTCCTGTATGCAAATACATGTCTTTAAATAAAAATCCTTCATTATTAGGCCGGGTTACGAGATGCAAAGGCAAGCTATCGCCCGGGTAGTGAGGGCTGCGTGTTTTCCAAATCTCTCCTGTTTTGAAATCGACGATGTCGTACAAAACACCTTCTTCAGGTAGATACAAATGATGCATGGCCCAGTGTCCGGCACTAGTTGCTACATGGGCATATTCTGGATTGCCTGTCAGGCGGCTCAATAAGAAAAGCCCAGGGCTTCCATCGGCTAAAGTCGTAAAATTGATCAAATGGGAAGCGACATCGCCCCCGTGTAAGCCGGCAAAGAAGCCAGCTAATGGGCCTTCTGTTATAGCTTGAGATGCCCACCAGTCGCCAGCTTTGATAGACGTGTTCAGGAAGCTTGAATCGCCCGTAATGCGAAAAGCCTCCAGTAAACCGTAAATTACTTGTCCGGTATGCCAGGCGGGTTCGTATTCTTGCCATTGGCCGCTTATCAGTTCGTAATCGCAGCGAGAACTACCAACTTCATTAATGAGTACATCAGCTGCATATTGCCCGCTCAACTGAATGGCCTGCTCAATTTCTTCCAGGTTGAATGGCTTGTTTTGTGCAATCAGAAGATGGCTTCCTAGTAATAAGACTAATAATCTGTAAATACGCATTCCCATAGGCTTTTGATCTTTTTTTAAACGTTGCCTTTTAGGTTTTCCCTTACAAACCTGATAGGATTCATAAATATGTACTTGTTTCTATCAGGGTATGCTTTGTTTCCTGCGTTTTTAGATGGAATAAATGCTATTTAAAAATGAGAAAATATATTTCAGAACACAATAACAGCAATAAATTATCCAGAAGGCAGTGGTTCAAACAAGGCGCTGGCCTTGGTGCTTTGGCTTTATCGCCATTTTCTATATCTGCTGAAATTCTCGAATCGCAGCATAAGCCTAACTATGTACCGCTGAAGCCCTTAGAAAACATTAAGGAATTGATCAATAGCCCTGTCGTCATTGATCGGATAGAAATACTGCGATTTGGCAAAGAATATATGACACGTACAACAACCAGAGATGGTGTAGTAGGCTATAGTATGGGTAATAATCGCATTCCCAATTTGTTGACGATTTATAAGGATTTGGTTGCGCCTTTTTTCATTGGTAAAGATGCTCGCGAATTGGCGGTGATGTGGGATCAGTTTTATTACAATAGCAAGGAACGGGTTTATAAATATGCATCTATGCCTTTGTGGAATTGTTTTGGGCAAGTGGAGGTTACATTGCTTGATATTTTAGGAAAGGTCGCTCAAAAGCCGGTTTGTGAACTTTTAGGCAAAGTGTTGAGTACCGAAATTCCGGTGTATTTATCTAGCTTGCGAAGGGATACTTCGCCCGAACAGGAGTGTGAATGGCTTGGCGAAAGGGTAGAAGCTTGCCAGGCCAAATCTATTAAGATAAAAATAGGAGGACGTATGTCTAAAAATGTCGATGCCTATCCCGGACGAACAGAAAACCTTGTATCATACGCCCGCAAGTTTTTTGGCGATGACATGGACATCAACGTGGATGCCAATGGCAGTTATGATGTGGCTAAAGCGATTGAAGTTGGGCGGATGTTGGAAGATTATGGGATTGGATTTTACGAAGAGCCTTGCGAATGGGAGGATTTCGTGGCGCATCAACAAGTAGCTGATGTGCTGCGCATTACAATAGCCGGGGGAGAACAGGATTATAGCTTGCCTAAATGGGAATGGATGATGGCCAATGGTGCTTTGGAGCTTATCCAGCCAGACATAATGTACAATGGTGGTATTTTACGCACCATTCATGTAGCGAATATGGCCATGCGCTACAACCTGCCGGTAACGACACACAACCCCCGGAATAATGCCGAGTATGCCAATTTACTGCATCTGGCTGCTGTATTGCCCAATTTGGGGCCCTTTCAGGAATACAGGGCGGAAATACCCAAAGGTAAAATTCCTTATACCCCTGAAATAAGCTGCCACAATGGGCATGTATCTATTTTAACCCAACCCGGAATGGGTATTCAGTACGATCCTGACTTTATGAATCAGGCTGAAGTATTGGCATTGATAAATCAGACTTGGTAAAAGCACCATTGGGTATGCGCTATATTTTGATTTTACTCCTTGTTGCATCGAGCATTTTTTTTTCAGACTCTGAACACAAAAGTTACAAGAATCAGCAGCCTAATATTGTGCTAATTCTAGCCGATGATCTGGGTTTTAGCGATCTGGGTGCTTATGGCTCAGAAATCAGTACCCCTAATCTGGATCAATTAGCCGATCAAGGAGTCTGTTTTACGCAGTTTTACAATGCGGCTCGTTGTTGCCCCTCACGGGCTTCGTTACTTACGGGCTTGTACCCGCATCAAGTAGGTATGGGAGGCATGGTTGCCCATTCAGGCAAAGTACGGCCAGAGGGACCTTATCAAGGGTATCTGCGTCACGACAGTTGCCAAACCATTGCTGAGGCTTTGAAACCTTTAGGATATAAAACATACATGTCGGGGAAATGGCATGTGGGCGAGCATGAAAAGGATTGGCCTTTGCAGCGGGGCTTTGATCGCTATTTTGGGCTTATCAGTGGTGCAAGTAGTTATTATGAATTACTGGATGAGGGGGATCGAACCCGGATTATGTTATTGGAGAATGCCCCATTCAAGCCCCAAGGAGATGATTTCTATATGACAGATGCTATTACAAATTACGCGCTGGAAGTACTGGATGAACATCACAACGCTTTTGCATCACAACCTTTTTTCTTGTATCTGGCTTATACAGCACCTCATTGGCCTTTGCATGCTCCAGACTCCTTGATTCAAAAATACGAAAAAAAATATCAGGTGGGCTGGGATTCCATCCGCAGGAATCGCTATGACAAACAACTGGATAAAGGCTTATTTGGCAATAATCCACCAGCCTTGAGCAATCGAACTGAAGAAGTTAGTGCCTGGCCGCAAGCAACTAATAGTATTGATTGGGTGCGACGAATGGCAACTTATGCAGCTATGGTAGAACGAATGGATGAGGGTATCGGAAACGTATTGGAAGCATTACGCGAGCAAGGACAATTAGAAAATACATTATTTTTATTTCTATCGGACAATGGTGCTAGTGCTGAAAATATTGAAGGAAGAGCACTTGACGAGCCTACGATTCCCACAGGATATCCTGGATCATATCGAGCTTACTGCGAACCATGGGCAAATGTCAGCAATACTCCAATGCGTTATTATAAAAAGTGGATATACGAGGGCGGTATTGCTACCCCTGCTATCCTTTATTTTCAGGAGGGGCATTTTCCAGCAGGCAAGTGCATAAATACCCCCCTACATCTAATTGACATCATGCCTACCTTTTTGTACTTAGCAGGAAAAAAACAGGATGCTTCAAATGGAAACCTGCCTTTACCTGGAAAGAATATCATCCAGATGATAAAGGCAGAGACAAATGTTCAAAACCGCCCGCTATTTTGGGAGCATGAAGGGCATAGAGCAGTCAGGTTAGGCGATTGGAAATTAGTAGCCAAAGCCAAAACAGACTGGGAACTTTACCATATAGCACATGACCGAAGTGAAACACAAAATATGGCTGACTTTTATCCAGACAAGGTCGCGAAGATGGAAAAATTATACCTCGAATGGGCTCAGAAAGTAGGCGTGAAATTAGAATAATATTTTTTTCATACGTTATTCATTCAACATTTTCCAACTAAGTGTTTCTGCAACACCCCTTATTTCCGCCAGCCCTTTGAGTCGCCCTACTGCCGTGTAGCCTGGATTGGTTTGAACATTGAGATCAGAAGCTAACCTATGGCCGTGGTCGGGGCGAAGAGGGATAGGCTTGTTGCGGTTTTGAGTTAGCCGGATGAGCGCATCGATAATTGCGACCATATTTGCAGAACCTCCGATATGATCAGCTTCGTAAAAACTGCCATCAGGCTCTAATTGGACATTGCGTAAATGTAGGAAGTGAATACGATCGGAAAACTGATGAATTATGTCCAACAGATCATTATCACTCCTGGCACCTAAAGATCCCACACAATAGCACAGGCCATTAGATGGGCTGGGAATACGATGGAAAAGGGCTGCCAAATCTGGCAAGGTGCTTACGACCCTGGGAAGGCCTAAAAGCGAGAAGGGCGGATCATCTGGATGAATGGTCAATTTTATGCCGACTTCCTGAGCTACAGGCACTACAGCTTCCAAAAAGGCGTACATATTTTGCCGCAGGTCTTCAGGCTGAATCTCTTTGTAAGCTTCCAAGTGTTGGCGGAAGGTGTCAAGCGTATAACTTTCCTCGGCTCCTGGAAGGCCAGCGATGAGCGTTTTGATAAGTGTATCTTTCTGTGCGTCGCTCATAGATTCGACTCGCAATTGGGCATTGGCCCAAATATCGGAAGGATGATCAGCCTCAGCATCGGGGCGCTTGAGTAAAAAGCCGTCAAAAATAGCCAGATCAGTGCGGTCAAACCTTAGGGCTGTACCGCCATGAGGCAACTGGAAAGACAAATCTGTCCTTGTCCAGTCAAGTACTGGCATGAAGTTATAGCATACGGTAGCTATACCACAAGCAGCCAAGTTGTGTAAAGTGATAATGTAATTGCTCGTATATTTTTCCCAATTGCCCCGGCGCAGTTTGATATCTTCATGTATCGGAACACTTTCCACTACAGACCAAGTCAGGTTATGTGCTACCAATTCTGCTTGCCGTTTTCTGATCTCTTCAATAGGCCAGATAGAGCCATTGGGTAAGTGATGTAAAGCCGTAACAATACCAGTAGCTCCTGCTTGGCGGGCAATGGATAAGTCAACTGGATCCTTAGGGCCAAACCAACGCCATGTATAAATGAACGGATTGAAAGGTGTGTGCATGATGAAAAATCTAATCTAGGGTGTAAGTGTATTTCTTTTCTATTTCTTTATAAAATGCTTTTAACACTTCAAAGGCCATTTTTTTCTGTCCGTTGTCAGAAATGACCCCTTTGCGGTTCCAGCCATCTTGAATGCCGCTTAAATTGCGTCTTGGCGAGCGGAAGTCCACCAATATCCAGGGCGTCATGCCCCTTAGGCTGGGAATTTTATGCAACATAAGGAGGCTTTCTTCGTACATCCAGGCCTGATAGTCTTCTGTCCAAAGTAGTTCTTTAGGGCCATGGTAGTTGTACAAGGCACCCGCTCCAAACTCAGAGATAAAAAAGGGTTTGTTGTGTGTACTCATATCCCAAGTCATCTGTGCGCAAAGGTCGGGTGTACTGCCATACCAGCCTATGTATTCGTTGATGGAAATCATATCGGCATTTTGGGCGAAGGGGTCGCTGGTCGTAACCCGTTTTCTGGCTTTATCCTCGTCCCTGTCCAAGGCAGCACTTATTAGCCTATGGTTGTCCAGACTGCGGGCTACTGATGCCAGTTTGTTTAGGAAAATCAGTCGGTTTTCATCGTGCCTTGGCGTTTCATTTGCCACTGACCACACAATGACTGAAGCTCGATTTTTATCTCGTTCTATCAGCGTACGCAGTTGATTTTCAGCATCTTGATAAGCGATACTGTCTGTGTAGTTGATTCCCCAATAAACAGGGACTTCTTCCCAGAGCAAGAAGCCCATTTCGTCGGCTAATCGCGGAGCATGTTCATTGTGGGGATAGTGGGCTAAGCGAATCATATTGCAATGGAGTTCAGCAGCCCAACCAAAAAGGGTGGCCATATCCTCCCGACTATGTGCCCTGCCGCGCCCAAAAGGGGCTTCTTCGTGTAGCGATATACCCCTTAGGAAAATGGATTTGCCATTGAGTAGAATATCTTCACCACGTGCCTCTATGGTACGAAATCCGATTCGGTCGCTGATGGTATCCTGGCTGGTGTTAATTACAACATCGTACAACTTTGGCCGCTCGGGATACCAGCGCAATAAACCAGGGTCTGTAAAATCGAGCGGAGCATATCCTTTAGCATCGGTTCGTATAAGTTGAGAAAAATGGGCTTCGGGTATGGATATTTGTACCTCTTGCTCTGACTGGCTTCCATCCAATTGTACAAAGCCCATTAAGCGATCAGGATGTCGCGGGTCGAGTTGAAGTTTGTAATCTCGGATAAAGGTTTTGGGCAACACGAGGAGTGCTACATCGCGTGTCAGACCACCATAGTTCCACCAGTCGGTAGTCATATTAGGTACGCGATCGGATTCGCGACGGTTGTCCACTCGGACGATTAAAGCGTTATCACCTTGCTGAATCTGGTCTGTGATTTCAAAGTTGAAAGGGTCAAAGCCCCCGCGATGCTGGCCTACTTTTTTTCCGTTCAGATAAACATCGGCCTGATAATTGGCTGCACCGAAATATAAAAAAAGCCGTTCCTGCGCTGATGAGAGTTGCTGAAAGCTGGTTTTATACCACATAGCACCTTCATAGTACAGCAACTCAGCTTGTTGTGTATTCCAGTCGCCAGGCACTTGAATGGTAGGTGCAGTATCGAAATCGTATTCTATCCGGTCGGAGATATTTTGGGGTTTGCTATTTGTCCAATAAGGCTTAGCAGATGCTTTGCTGCTTTCTTTTTCATCAAAAGGTATCCAGGTGCGGTGGTCGCGATAGCCAGTATCATAGGGGTCAATAATGTAATGCCATTGCCCCGATAGCGAATGCGAGGAACGCATATAAGCACCTTGAATGAGGGGATAAGGTTTTTGGGCAACAACACCCCAAGTGATACCCATTAATATGAAATAGGTCAGGAAGATACGCATTTTTTGTACTAAAAAAGAGGTGAAAACTTACGAATGATACAGTCAGCCCAGCTAGCGTAGTGCTAACCGGGCTGTTATAAATTAGTATGAAAACAAGATTAATTGCGGATAATCTGACGGGTACTCATCTGCCCACTTGCGTCGAATAAACTGAGCAGATACAAACCCGCAGGTAAGTCAGAGAAGTCAATCTCTGTACGGTCGATATTTACATTTTGCATGTTGCTAACAGGGCGTCCAAGGGCATCGTACAGGATAATGCCTTGAATAGGTGTGCCCGACAAGCTGCGAACGAAAAGCGTATGTGCTACTGGATTGGGATAGTAGAGGATGTTGGCTTCCACAAAAAGATCGCGTGTGCTAGTTGGGAAGTTAAAATCATTGAGGTTGGCACCAATAGGTTGTCCTTCCGTTCCTGCCGTATAGGATTGCGCTCCTTGGGAATAGCCGTAATCGTGGTAGGTCGAATAACGGTCGATTGAACCGTCGCCAACTGCCGAGGTAAGTATAGGATCGGGGTCAATACCACTATGATCCCAGTTGGGGGCATCCATTTCCTGGTGATGAGCCATAACCCACCCAAGGGGTAGGGGCGCCGGATTGGTAAATTCCAGCACCTCTTCAATATTGGTTTCTGCTGTTCCACCTGCTGTTACAGCCTGAATGGCCAACTCGTTCCAATAAGGCACTTGTTCTATGGTATCTAGGTCCACTTGCGTAAAAGGCGTCGCATCTACTAAGACTTGATTACGAAAAATGTTGTTATGACTGATGACCCAAGAGTCAACATTGCCACTGGCGATAGTGTCTGGGTCAACCACAGTGCGGTCGTCCTGTTCTGCAGGATCAAGGCTAAATTGGCGTCCCAGGAAAGCACCGTCAGAAACAACATTATTGGTAAAAACTAAAGTTTCTACCGGACCGACTGCGAAGCAACGTTGCCCGGTATTGGCCACGGTATTCTGATTAAATTCTGCATAGTTGATATTTCCTCCACCATCGCGGATGATTCGGCTGGTGATGTTATACACAAGGTTATTGGTCATAACTATAGAATCAACATCGTTGCCCCTATCGTCTATAAAGCGGCCATTATCCGGGTTGTTGGTTTCTCCCATCCTACTAATGATGCAATTCCTTACATAGAGCTTCACCCCTGCATTATCGAGCCGGAAGGTCGTTTGACCGGAGTCGTCGAACAAGCAATCATCTACGGTAATCCGAATGTCATTGGCTCGGGCGCGTATGATTCGTTCAAAAATAACACCCAGTGTACTGCGTTGAGTCATGTGTATGCCTTCCAGAATCAATTCGCCACGCGCTTCAAACAAAGCGTTGATTTCTACATCGGCAGAAGGAGGGTCGCTCACAATTAGAGGACGGGCAAAATCAGGATTTCCGCTTGACCGCAAGTGCAGTGTGAAGCCTTCGTGTTCAATAGGGGCATTGACGAAGTAAATGGCACCGCGAGTAAGTTCATAAATACGACCCGGATCGCTAGTGATCACATCATTTAGCGTACTACCTGGTGTAACGCTGATGATTTCCTGTGCCTTCAGGTTAAGCTGGCTAAGAATAGCTGCCAAGCATAAAAAGTAAAATCGCTTCATACAATTGTTATTTTGTGTGGTTATGGCAAAATAGTTGTTCACCTTTATTTTTTCGCATAGCGCAAAAAATGAAAGTTTTTTTATCTAAAGCGGAAACGCAGTCCTATATCGGCCGTCATTCCATAAAACTCCGATTCGGAAAGAAAACTGGTGTTTCCGACAAAAGCTTGCTCCGGCTGATTGCTGATGTTATTAATATTAAGTATCAATTGCCAGTTGCGTTTGGGGCTTAACCAATAGGTAAGACTATAATCCCAGCGTACCGACCGCGCCGTGAAGCCATCCAGTTCTTCTCGTGCGCCTAATTGGTCGAAAGCATTGTCTTGGTAGAGCATAGACAAGCGCGTTGAAAAACGCCCTAACTCATAACCAACGGTGAGATTGGCAATGGTGTTGGCTTGGCCTACATTTCTGCCTTGTCGCAAAGTATCAATGGCTGTTGTGTTGATTTGCACAAAAGGTGGCACATCCAATAATAGAGTATCTCTTCGTACAATAGAAAAAGGGTAAAGCGTTTTGGAGCGAGCCAGAGTAAGGTTGGCGCCCAATATCAAGCCGCTCCAAGGTTTGGATAGGTTACTGAAATTGGCCTGTAGGTCGAACTCTATACCTTGTACCTCTGACTCAGGGACATTTTCCGGCTCTGTTACCTGATAACCCTGAAATCGGTTGCCTGCTTCGCGGATAGTATAAGTGCGAATGTAATCAGTATTGAAAAAGTCCTTTTGGAAAACGCCCACTGTCAGCAGACCAAATTTGTTATAAAAAGAGATATAAGCGTCGTAGTTCCATGCCGTCGTATGGAGCAGATCGGGCCTGCCTCGATTGATTTCTCGGTCGGTATCGTTGATGCGTTCCCAGGGCACAAGGTTTAGGAAATTTGGTCTAGCCAAAGACTTAGTTACGGCAAGTCGAATGTCAAACCAGGGAACAGGCTTGTAACGGAGGTGTGCCATGGGCAAAAGCTCTGTATAACCCTGCGCGGCCACGGTATCTATTAAGTCACCAAACCCTGATCCGCCGGCATCCTCATCTAGCGGTGGAGCGTTGATGCTCCGATAATTTTGCCGAGTGTCCTCTATGCGTACGCCCCCCATAATCATCCAGGCCTTGCCCAAGTTGAATTGAGTCATCAAGTAAGTGCCATATATATCTTCATTGGCTTCATAATCCTCCTGATTGGCTAGGATATTGGTATCCAACACGGAACGATAGCGGTTGAAAAACGCACGCACCTTTTCTATATCCATTTGAGAATCATAACCCAAGCCTTCGCCAGCCTGATAATTAGTGCCGAACAAATCGTTATATCCTGTCAAATCAAGGTCTTCATTTAAGTAACTCAACAAAGTGTCGCGTTGGCCAGCGGTGCCAGGCCCGAAGTCGTAGTCCCCATATAAAAATGGCCTTATATCTTCGCCCCCTAGGAAATTGACGATTAAAGCACGATTGTTGTCATCCGTGATAAATAGGTCTGTATCCCCTTCCGTAGCGACAATATTTTCTGTGGGTAAATAGGGGCGTATGATCAAACCCTCATTGTCGCGATTGCGACGAGTGCCTCGATAGCTAAATCCTGTTTTGAGAAAACCAGAGGATTTACCACCCAATCTAAAATCGTATTGCAAATCAATTCTACCCGTTAGGTTGGACTCTGTTGTTTCAGTTTCGTCATACGTTATACTTTGAATGAAGGTCTGATCTATATTGTTGAAGTAGCCGGGTATGACTGCATCAGGTCCCTGGTCAATGACAATATCTGCTTTTTGAGCAGCCTGCTCCCGAAAGCGCATTTGTAATTCGGAAGGAATCCGCTGTGCAGTTGTCGCATAAGCCCCCAGCCATTTAAGGGAAAATCCTTTGCCCAGAGTATGATCTCCATTTAAAGTATTGGCGAATAAGTCAATGTTTACTTTTCGTTCCCTGATGTCATATTCCTGGTACGCAGCATCTACTCTGTAACGCCTTCTACGGCGCAATTCATCCCGATTAGTTCGGCCATAATTACTGTTCCAAACAATACTATGTCGTTCGTTGGGTGTCCAGTCAAAAGTAAAACTGCCTCCAAATCGGTCACGAGTTTCGAGTTGATCAATCAAATCAAAATCATCAACCCTTACCTTGAAGATACCTGTTTCGGGATCAATTCCATCGTAACTGTACTGTACATTGATACCATCTGCGCTGCGGTCAGCTCTTTGAAAATTGCCACTCAGAATAAATCCTAGTTTGTTATTGCTAAAACGATTGCTAAAACTGATGTTTCCCCGCCAGGGTATCAGGCTTTTCTCATGATCGTTGTAGCCTTTGAGCAAACGCACATCCAACTCGCGCTCTCGGGATGCCTTTCTTGCGGTAAAATTTACAGTACCACCTATGGCATCTGCGTCCATATCCGGGCGGAGCGCCTTGAATAATTCTATTCCAGCCAGCGCATCAGGCGAAATCATACTCAAATCCACCGAACGATCTTGTGCATCAGTAGAAGGAATGCGTACACCATTGACAGTAATAGAGCTGAATCGAGGCGACATGCCTCTTACAACAACGCGCTGCCCTTCACCCCCGTCGCGTTGTATAGATACGCCGGGTAAACGCCCTACACTTTCAGCTGCATTCTGGTCGGGCATTTCCTGCAAACGTTCTTTCGATACGACATTGACGATTGTGTTGGAGTTGATCTGCTGATTAATGGCTGCTTTTTGGCCAATAGCCTGAGTCGATACAATAATTTCTTCTATGATAACTCCTGCTGAATTCAAGGTTATATTCAGCCTATTTATCTCGCCTCCTTTTATGGTAACAGTTTGTACTACGTTTTCGTAACCCAGGTAACTGAATACGACTTGGTAATCGCCAGCGGGAATATTATCTAGTAAGTAGCTGCCATCCAGGTCGGAGGTTGTGCCGATGCCTAGTTCGGACAGACCGACGCTGGCAAAAGCCAGTGCTTCATCATTGGTGCCATCTGTAATTATGCCAGACAGGCTACCTTTGTCCTGACTCCAAGTCACGTTAGGATATAAGATAGGAAGCGTAGCAAAAAAGATAAATACGAATCGTGCAATCATAATACGTAATTGGTGTAATCGATTACAATTTGAATAAAAACGAGTGTTTTTAGTTTTTCCCTGACAGTATATTAAAAAAAGTGGGTTCTTTGACAAATGATGTGGGAAAAGAAGGAAAAAGTGTAAGCATAATTCGCTTGTTTTTCCAAATACTTTTCAAGTAAACAACTGGAACATTTAAGCAATGGTTTAAAATTTTGTTTAAAAAATTTTGAACAAAAACCAGAATAAAGTAGTTTTGCAATCGATTACATAAATAACTTTATTGTGCTTAAATCCAAAACGACCATACACGATATTGCAAAAGAATTGAATATTACTGCGGCTACAGTATCCAGAGCGCTGAACGGCAATCAGGCGATTAGTGAACGTACCAGAATAGCAGTAGAGGATATGGCTCGAAAGCTCAACTATAATCCCAACAAACTAGCTGCATCCCTAAGAACTGGAAAGACATTTACCGTAGGCGTGTTGGTACCAGCTGCTGACCGTTCTTTTTTTGGTTCTATCATTAGGGGGATTGAAGAAGAGCTTACGCAGGCCGGATATAGCGTTATTGTCGCCCAGACTTATGAAGGACAACAGGCTGAAATCAAAGCTATTGAAACCTTGCTGCGCTTACAAGTAGATGGTATTATGGCCTCGGTATCTAAAAATACCCAGCGTTATGAACACTTCGAATCGGTATTAAAAGAAGGTATTCCGTTGCTTTTTTTTGATAACATTTGGAAAAATATGGCCGTTAGTTCTGTCACAATTGATGATTATTTGGGGGCATACCGGGCTACTATTCACTTGTTAGAGCAAGGGTGTCGCAGGATTGTGCATTTAGCCGGACTGCAAACTTCCTATGTGTATCAGGAACGCCTACGCGGTTATCAAGCAGCTCTGCGTGATTGGGGGATGCAAAGTGACCCTTCCTTAGTAGTCGATTGTATATCTGAGGTCAGTGCCGGCCGGCAGGTAGCAGCCAGAGTTTTAGATATTACTCCCCAGGTAGATGGCGTTTGTTCTTCCAGCGATTTTGCCGCTTTAGGGTTGCTGCAAGAGCTGCAAGCAAAGGGATGCAGGATACCCCATGATATAGCCTTGGTGGGTTTTGCCAATGAACCTTTTACAGAGTATGTCAGTCCTGCTTTATCCACTGTAGATCAGTGTACACGACATATGGGCTATACTACCGCACGACTGTTTTTGGATGAACTGAGTGCTAAAGTAAAATTTGTGCCACGGTCTATGGTATTACAACCTGAATTGATTATCAGGGCTTCGTCCAAACGGGTATAAATTTTTTTTTAAAACTAATGTAATCGATTGCATAAAAACTACAATATGTTACCATCTACCACCATCTCTCCCAAGTTACAGTCCCTTAAGAACTCGGAACAAGAGTTGCTTACCCGAATCCGTTATCAGCATGATCAACAGGCATTCGCACTGATTTTTAATCAGTACTACTCATGGCTTTGTGAACGGGCATATCCTTTTTGCCAATGCGAGCAAAAAGCGAAAGAAATTGTCTTGGATGTTTTTACCAAATTATGGAATAGAAAAGACGAAATCAGTACGGATACCCAATTGAAATCATACCTTTTTATAGCAGTACGTAACCGGGCATTGGATTATTTTCGACAGGCTCAATTGCATCAAAAACGACAGGCCAACGTACAAGTATTTTATACTGAAATTAGTGAAAGCCCAGAGGAAGGCTTTATTTGCGAGGAATTCACAAAGGCGGTAGAACTAGCCATTAACAATTTACCGCCGCAGGGGCAATATATTTTCCGGCTTAGTCGGGAGAGAAACTTAAAGTATCGGGAAATTGCGGAAGAGTTGAGCATTTCCATCAAAACTGTAGAAACACATATGCGCCGTGCATTTATACAACTCAGAGAGGAATTAAGCCCATGGCTTCATCCTAGATAGTCTGGGTGCAGGGATACTTATTTACCATGGTGTAAGGGTAATTCTGCCTCCGCCCGTTATTGGTTTGTAGCATATTTCTGAGTTTATGGACTATCGTTTACTGGATTTCGCGATTCGGCACATTACGGGCAATTTGGAAGAATCTGAGCAAGAATCAATAGATAATTTACTGGATTTTCCAGATCAGCAACAAATTTACACAGATATGTCACGTATATGGTATATAGCACAACCTCGTTTATCTGATTTTGAGCCAAAAAAAGCTTGGCGCGAATGGCAACAAAATATATTGGGAGATGAATCGCAAACAGTTTTTTAGAACATTAGGAGGGGTAGGAGCTTACTTTACAGGAGTCTCTTCCTTGAATTTTACTCAGCCGTTGAGCCATTATGGGCTGCCAGAGGTGAAGATTAAAGCTGTGAAGCCGTATATTTTTAAAAAAGCGACTTTTGTCAAGGTAGAGACCGATGCAGGCATAAGCGGCTGGGGAGAAGCCGACCACGACCTGCCTAAGCTAACGGCACAGGTGATAGAGGAACTTTGTGCGCCAATATGTTTGGGAAAAAGTCCCTTTGATAGTACCGAAATATGGCAGAAAATTTGGTTCAAAGGAGAAGATGCTGGCAGTACCGGCCTTTTACCCGGCGCTTTGGCAGGAGTCGATAATGCCCTTTGGGATGTAAAAGGCAAGCTTCTTGGTATGCCTGTTCACCAATTGCTAGGCAGTAATGGTTTAGAAAAAATAAGAGGTTATGGCAGTTTTGGACGTAGCGAAGGAAAAAACGGCCTCAGAACGCCTGAAGAAATGGCCGCTACTGCTGTTGAATTTATAAATGAAGGCTTTTCGACCATAAAAGCCCGCATGCAAATACGTCAGTTAAATGTAGATCCTGACCCCGATCCAACCTACGAAATCATTAAGGCTGTACGTCAGGCTATTGGCGATCAAACAGAGTTATTTGTGGATTTTAACAACGGCTATACACCTTCAAAAGCCATTGCAATGGGCATGCGTTTGTATGAACATTTCAATGTGACAGCTATAGAAGAGCCAGTGTCACAATTTAACTATGCAGGCTTAGCGCAGGTAGTAGAGGCCTTACCCATACCCGTGATGGCTGGCGAACATGAGTTTAACAAATGGCAAATGCGCGACCTTATTACGATTGGTCAAGCCGATTTTATCAATGCTGATGTGATCAAATGTGCAGGTATTAGTGAATGTCTGAAGGTGGCACACATGGCTTATGCTTTTGATCGCTATATTATGGCTCACAATGCCCGGCCAACGCTTGCGTGTGCTGCTACATTACAATTGTTGGCAGCTATACCCAATGCAGCCAGAGTACAAGAATTTGCAGGTCCACGGCCAGAGCTTGGTTTGGACACATTATTTAAGAACGCTATCATTAGCGAAAACGGCTACTTGATGATACCGCAAGCACCAGGCCTTGGGTTAGAACCTGATGAAGCGAGAATGGAAAAAGAAAAACTGAACTGAATCATACCCAACCTCTTCCCATTATGTTCATAAATTCATTCCGAATACTGATACTTTGCGTTTTATGGGGCTTTGTTGGATGGAAAGTTGATTTACCTTCAAACTTTCAGGCGTCTGAAGCTCGAAGAATGGCTAAGAAGGCATGGGGCAGCCTGCCAGAACGCTTATCTTTTATTATACCTGTAGTCATTCCTGATAAAACCACTGTACTACATCCACCCGATTTGCCCCTTGGCAATGCCAGGCCAATGATACAGTCTGCTATTGACAAGACAGCTAAAGCTGGAGGAGGGAAAGTGATTCTATCGGAGGGAGATTATTTCAGTAAAGGCCCTATTCATCTTCGATCTAATATTCAGTTGCATTTAGAAAAAGGGGCAAAGTTACTTTTTAGTGATCGGGCGGAAGATTATTTACCTTTGGTGAAAGTACGTTGGGAGGGTACTGTTTGTTGGAATTGGTCGCCCTTGATTTATGCGTATCAAGCTGAGAACATAGCTATTACAGGGGAAGGCGAAATTGATGGACATGGGCAAGATTGGTCAAAAAAATGGCGCAAGCTTCAAAAATCAGATCAAACCCTGCTTCGACAAATGGGTAACGACCTTATTCCGGAAGATCAGCGTATTTTTGGAAACGGTATTCTAGGTGATGCGGGCGACGGCCAAATGCATTATTTACGCCCTTCGCTGATTGAATTTTATGAGTGTAAGCATATTTTATTAGAAGGATTGACTCTAAGGAACAGCCCGTTTTGGACGGTACACCCGGTTTTTTCTAAAAACATACACATTAATAGGCTTAGGATTTTCGGAGGTTATCTCAACGACGATGGTATTGATCCAGATAGTTGCGAAGATGTTTTGATTGAAAACTGCTTTATTCAAACCCATGATGATGCCATCTCCATCAAGGCCGGCCGGGATCAGGATGCTTGGGATCGCCCCGGAAGTCGGAATATCATAGTTCAGAACTGTGAATTGGCATCTTTGGTTAATGCTTTTTGCATTGGTTCAGAAATGTCGGGCGGCGTGAAAGAAGTATTTCTGGAGAATAGCCGCATACTACAAGGTAAGTATGCCATCAATTTCAAATGCAATCTGGATCGGGGAGGGGAGGTGGCTCAGGTTTTTATCAGAAACTTAGAGATTGATACGGTATCCACAGCTATGCTTTTATTTACAATGGATTATCATAGTTACCGGGGCAACCATTTTCCAACTTCTTTCAACCATATTTTTTTGCAAAATTTGAGTTGTCAGAATGCCGGGGAATATGGCTTTAAAATAACGGGTGTTGAAGATGCTCCGATTGAGCGGGTTTTGCTGGATCGGATTCAGATTGAAAAAGCTGACACCAATGCTTTGTTCGATCATACAAACAACATTGTACAACAGAAGGTTTTTATCAATGGATTAAAATGGAAGCTTTGATGGGGATAAGATTGTTTTTTTGCCTACTCCTAATAGTACCCTGCCTGGCAAATACCCAAGTTTACAATATTCGGGATTTTGGTGCTGATCCGACGGGCGAGAAACTTGCCACTTCGGCTATACAGGCGGCAATTGATGCCTGCCATCAAAACGGCGGAGGACAAGTGTATTTTCCTGCGGGTGCTTACAGTAGCGGCACCTTAGTTTTATCAAGTCATATTGAGCTGCATTTTTCTTCAGGTGCGATGCTTTTAGGCAGTACCGACCTAACTCAATATGATAGTTTGCATCCACATTTGCTTTGGGCAAGCGATGCAACAGATATTGTTTTAAGTGGTACAGGGCGTATTGACGGCAATGGGGAAGCTTTTTTTGATAAATCAGGAGAGGGATGGGGGGATACTGGTGGAAGTTGGGCTGCTCTTGCTCGACCAAGACCTTGGCTCGTTTTTGAACGTTGCCAGCAGTTGCGTTTTGAAAATATCACACTGCAAAATTCACCTGCCCATGTTTTGGATTTGACCGCCTGTCGTTTTGTTTATATTGACGGAATACGCATTGTAAATAGCTTTTTAAGCCCTAATACGGATGGTATTGATATTCGAGACACACGTGATGTGATAATTAGCAATTGCTATATTCGTACAGGAGACGATGCAATTTGTTTGAAATCTCACCGGGATACTGTTCAAAATATTTTGGTCAACAATTGCTATTTGTCGAGCGATGATGCGGCCATTAAAATTGGAACAGGTACTGCGAAAGCAGTTAGGCATTGCCATTTTTCAAATATTATTATTGATAGCACTCGATTTGGCATTGCCCTTTTTATGCTCGATGGAGGAGAAAATGCTTACTGCACTTTCGATCGCATATTCATCAAAGGGCGTTCTCGGCATACTATAGAATACCCAATTTTTATAGACATAGACCAACGCTATCCCGAAAGTCCATTAGGAAAACAAAGCCATCTGACTTTCAGTGATATGCAAATTTTTAGCAGGGGAAAAATACTCATTGCTGGCCAAGAAAAAGCAAAATTACAGGAAATTGAATTGCGGAATATCACTTTTTTTAGAAACGAAAGCATAGACTTCAAACGAATTAATCGCAAACCTAGAGGCAACCGTACTTTAAGTCCCATACCTGCATCGAAAGATTTGTCTGGTCGTCCGGCAACCTTCAGCTTCGGATATATAGATGGATTGTATTTAGAAAATGTTCGTTTGATTGACGATGGATCAAATAAACCGGAATATGATATATGGATGGAGAAAGTGGGTAGCAACCAAATGCCCGAAGGGCAAAATTGGATAATTCATAGGAATTAATTTTTCGGCTTTGACAAATCGTGTGGGAAACATGAGTTATCTCAAATTCCCTCTTCGTGATGACTCATGTTATACACGACGTAAATTGGTTAAGCTCAAACCAATTATAGATTCAAACCTATCAAGCAAACTTATGCCACTTCATTGATCAAAGTTCCGATGCCTTCAATGTGGATATGGATTTCATCCTGGCTTTGGAGGGTAAAGTCAGTAGATGGGATAATGCCGGTGCCCGTCATCAATAAACAGCCTAGGGGGAAGCTGCATTCCCTGTAAAGGTAACTCACCAAATCTTCAGGCGTTCTTTTCATCTGGCTCAGAAGAATGGATTCGTGAAATACAGTAGCTCCTTTTCTAAAAATCGTAAGCGAGATAGCCCGTTCGAGGCTAAACGGTTCAGCCGTGACCAATACACAAGGGCCGACTGCTGCGCTTCCGTCATAAACTTTAGCCTGGGTCAGATACAAAGGATTTTCTCCTTCGATACTCCGCGAACTCATATCGTTCCCTATGGTATAGCCCACTATTTGCGCGTTGTTGTTTATCACCAGGGTCAGTTCCGGTTCGGGTACATCCCAGGTCGAGTCTTTGCGGATCCTGACTTTTTGGCCGGAGCCAATCGCCCTTTGTGGCGTCGATTTAAAAAACAGCTCTGGCCGCTCGGCATGATAAACCATTTCGTAAAAAATACCGCCGCCTGCTTTTTCAGATTCTTTCTGCCTTTCCATTTTGCTGTTGAAATAGGTGACACCGCTGGCCCATATCTCTTGACTTTTTACGGGGGGCAATACGTCCTTTTCCAATATTTCCCGGTAATTTTCAATGGGAGCTGTGCTTTCGCAAATAGCTACTAATGCGGCGAAAAGATTTTCCGTATTGAGTAAACCGTCCCAGTCTTGCTCAAGCAGGTAGTAGGCTTCTTCTGACTCCAGGAGCAGGCCTTTTCGCGTATGATATAATTTCATTCAACCGATGATTAAAAAAGTGATAAAAGTAAGTATTGCAGCAGTAATGCCTAATATCATGGAACCCAAGCTCATAAAGCGATAACCCGTTTTGACATCCATGTTGGACATTCTGGTGACAACCCAGAAAAAGCTGTCATTCGCATGGACAACTACAGCTGATCCCGCCCCGATGGCCAATACAACCAAGGCTTTTTGTATTTCTGAATTGAAGCCTAAATCGTTCATCATGGGCGCCATCATAGTGGCAGTGGTGATAAGTGCTACCGTTGAAGACCCTTGCGCAGTTTTAATGGCAGCGGCTATCAGGAAAGGCAACCAAATGCTGATGTTGAATTGTGAAAGAGTTTCGCCCATTACAGCGGCGATGCCCGAATCCCGCAATACTTGTCCGAAGATACCACCTGCACCCGTTATGAGGAGTATGGAGGAGGCACTGACCAAAGCTTGGCCTACCCAACCGCCGGTGGACAGCATATCGAGTTGAAGCTTTTTGGGCAAACTCAGCGAAATAAAACATCCAATCAATAAAGCAATAAAAGGTTCACCTACAAATAGCAATACTTTAACCCAAAGCGGAAAAGCGTCGTATGCCTCCATCTTATAGCCCCCGGAAGTGGTCAGCAGCGAGCGGACAATGATCAGCAAAATGGGTACGAAAATGGGGATCGTTGATTTAAAGGCGCTGGGGGCTTTTGATAGGAGCTGATCGATTGCTTCCTGCGTCATATCAGGATCGGGATCAATATAGTTGGGTGATACGACTTTGCGTACAAATACCTGGCTGAGCAGTAGGGCCAATAAACTGATGGGCATGCCCATCAGCATAACCAGACCCAAATCAGCGTTCAGATAATGGGCCGCAGCAACCGGGCCAGGGGTAGGGGGCACCATGGTATGGGAGGCGATTAGCCCTAGTGCCAAAGCAATAGAAGCCCCTGCAAGGCTGATACCAGCTTTTTTGGTCAGGCTCTTGTTCAAAGGCGCCAACAACATGAAGCCGCTATCGGCAAAAACCGGAATGGATACCAGCCAACCGAGTATGCCCATGGCTGTGGGTATCCTTTTTTCACCTGTCAGTTTAAGGACTTTACCCGCCAGAGAATAAGCCCCGCCAGAATGTTCCAAAAAAGCACCGATAATTACACCCAAAATGATAATCATGCCGATCCCACCCAAGGTATTGCCAAAACCTGTATTGATAGAACTAATGATGTCCTTTAAAGGCATTCCAGCCACAACCCCATAAAGGATGGCAACCAGTAACAAGGCAAAAAAGGGATGAACCTGCCATTTGGCGGTGAGCAAAATGATCAGTACAACGCTTAGGAGTAGGTAGAGGACAATCATATCAATTTAGTGTAAATCTCTTTCTACTTTGGAACCAGATTTTCCGGTCAGCACATCCAGGTCAGCACCCAGATCGGCCTGCTCCACATGATCGAGGTAAAGGCGCACATAACCCCTGCTGGCTAGGGGGGCTGGCGCTTGCCAAGCAGCCTTTCTCCGGTTAATTTCTTCAGCGGAAATATTTAGTTGTAAAAGCCGTTTTTCCACATCTAATGTGATCGAATCGCCGTCTTGTACGATGGCCAAGGTGCCACCAATGGCCGACTCCGGAGACACATGCAATACGACGGTGCCATAGGCCGTGCCGCTCATGCGGCCATCTGAAATACGCACCATGTCTTTTACTCCTTGCAGGATGAGTTTTTTCGGTAAATCGACATTGCCTACTTCTGGCATACCCGGGTATCCCTTTGGCCCGACACCTTGAAGGACGATTACGCTATTTTCGTCAATATCCAGATCGGGATTATCTATGCGAGCGTGATAATCCTCCATGCTTTCAAAGACGACTGCGCGGCCTGTGTGTTTCATCAATTTATCTGATGCAGCGGAAGGTTTGATGACCGCGCCATTTTCGCAGAGATTGCCTTTTAATACGGCTATTCCGGCTTTTTCCTGAAAAGGGTGGTCGATACTAGCTATGACTTCGCGGTTGTAACAAGCAACCTGGGCATAGTTTTCTTCTATCGATTTTCCATTGGCGGTAAGCACATCCCTGTGTAAGAGTTGCCCCAGCTCGTTCATGACTACTGGAAGCCCTCCGGCATAGAAAAAATCTTCCATCAAATATTTGCCGGCAGGCATGAGGTTGACCAACAGCGGTATTTTACTACCTAAAGTATCAAAATCTTCTAGCCTTAAATCTACGCCAATCCTTCTGGCGATGGCAATGAGGTGGATGACCAGATTGGTGGAACCGCCAACAGCAGCGTTGACGACAATGGCGTTTTCAAAAGCTTTACGGGTCAGTATTTTGGACAAAGTCAAATCTTCTTTTACCATGTCCACGATGCGCCTGCCCGATAGTTGCTGCATCACTTTCTTTCGGGAATCAGCAGCAGGGATAGACGAAAAACCAGGCAGTGTTAGTCCCAGCGCTTCGCACATAGTGGCCATCGTAGAGGCGGTACCCATGGTATTGCAATGACCGATACTTCTGGCGGCGCAAATTTCTGCTTCTCGGAGGTCTTCGGCATGGAATCCATCTTTAGTCTGCATCTCTTTGATCATCCAGTTGAAGGAGCCACTGCCAATGGCTTGTCCGCGAAAACGACCGTTTAACATGGGGCCCCCAGGAACAACGATGGTGGGCAAATCAACACTGCAAGCCCCCATGATAGTTGATGGAGTCGTTTTATCACAGCCGGTCAGCAACACGATACCATCCAATGGGTTGGCTCGAATGGATTCTTCTGTGTCCATACTGGCCAGATTGCGAAAAAGCATGGTAGTTGGTCGCATGATGGTTTCTCCCAGCGACATCACAGGAAATTCCAAGGGGAAACCTCCGGCTTCCAAAATACCCCTTTTGACCACCTCCGCTACTTCCCGTAGATGGCCATTGCATGGGGTCAATTCTGACCAGGTGTTGCAAATACCAATGACGGGCTTGCCTTCAAAATAATCGTTGGGATAGCCTTGGTTTCTGAGCCAGGATCGATGGACAAAGCCCATTTTATCGTTGCTGCCAAACCATTCCTGACTGCGTAGTGGATGATTCATCTGAATGATTCAAAATTTTAGGTGTTGCGTATTCAGGCGGTAATATAGCACTATTTCTTTTTTAGGGGTTCCAATAAGTGTATTGGGAAGCTTTGTGGGTTGGACTCAAAACAGAGACTTGGGAACGGACTTTACGCAGAACTTGAAAGGAAAAAAAGTGGCTTTCTTTGCCGATCCGCAAATATGGTGGAAGGTTTTGAAAAAATGGTCGGCCGGATCCAGAATCAATTGCTTCTATCAGGTGTTGAGCGATAATGAGTCGATTCAGGTTTATCCGACGCTCGGTATCCGGTATGATTTTTAACAGCGTTTATGGAGGCTAAAATTTTTCTACCCCGGAAACATTCATTTGAACTTTGGTCACCCGATCAGTTGGGCCTGTGATGAACAAGGTTTTTCCATCTTGGCCGGCAAATACATTATTGGTTGCACCGCCACCGGGGTCGATCGTCAGTATTTGGTTTCCGTTGGGATCTAAAACGACAACACCAGAGGCATTGCTGATGTAAATATTTCCTAGTTCGTCCATAGACATGCCGTCACCGCCAGTATCTGAAAATTTGCGACCAAGGGATAATGTGCCGTTTTCCATGATGTCAAAAACCCAGATACCGCCCATATTTCCACCAGCCCATTTGTTGACATACAGCTTTTTACCGTCGGGGGTACCGACTATTCCGTTAGGCCATGCGTCTGCATCCCATCCTTCAGTTACCCGGATGAGGGCTTTGCTTTCAGGTGCGAGATAATATACATGGCCGCCTTTACCTGTTTCAGCTTGTTCTGAATGGGTGGGCGGCCAAGCTTGTTTGCGCGGATCATCATCATTCCAGTATGCCCTTGGAAAAAGGGGGTCGGTTAGGTAAATATCACCGGTCAATGGATTGATCCAAAGGTCATTAGGGCCATTCAAAAGCTTTCCGTTGTAGTGATTGATCAATACTTCGTGACTGCCATCAGGAGCTATTTTCCATAATTCGCCGTGCATATCAGCACAAGCGATAAGGTATCCGTCTTGATCAAAGGCCATACCATTAGCTCGGCCTGCGCCTTCCAAAAAGACGGTAATTGCTTCTGTGACGGCGTCCCATCGGTAGATTCTATCGTTGGGCTGATCGGTGAAAAATACATTCCCTTGCTTGTCAACAGCAGGGCCCTCCGTAAAGCTAAACCCGGTCTGTATGGTATCCAGACTGCCAATAGTTGTCACTTTTATTGACGGAGTGACCTGATCACCTGATTGGCAAAAAGCAAAGTGGAGGGAGTTGCTCACTCCCCACAATAGCAACAACGATACAATCGCTTTCATAGGCTTGGTATATGATTACAACACAAAACGAATATAGTAAAGTTAGCCTAATATAGAGGCAAAATAGCATCAAATCACTATAATTTTGGTTCTTTGACATTTTTCACCAATTCCATAAACCGTTCTGCTACAATGCTTTGTTCAAAATACTGGAACACGCGCTTCCGACCAGCCTGCCCCATAGCCGTCAAAGTATCTAAAGAAAAGGAATGCATTTTTTCCATCGCTTCAGCCAATGCCCTGGCATTTTTGACTGGAACAGATAACCCATTTATGCCATCTTCTACGGTTTCTTTACATCCGGGGGCATCTGTAGTAACAATGGGGCGAGCCATAGCCATCGCCTCGAGCAAGGACTTAGGTATGCCTTCGCGGTAAGAGGGCAGTACGACTACATGGGCTTGTTGGATGTAAGGGCGCACATCTTCGGCCAAACCTAGATAGTTGATAAGCCCTGTTTCCGTCCATTGACGCAGTTCTGTTTCAGAAATGGCAGTGGGATTGCCGGAATGGAGCTCTCCTATAATCTGGCATTGGACATTGAGTCCTTTTTGGGCGAGGATGGCTGAGGCCTCAACGTATTCGCGAATGCCTTTATCGTGGATGAGGCGTCCAATGAATAAAAAATGAAAGGGCGTTCGCTCAGAAGGTAAAGGTGAGGGCGCAAAATGAGCAGCATCTACCCCCGAGCCGGGCAGAATTAGCGTTTTGGCGGGATCAATTAAGGTAGTTCTGACCAACTGTTGTCGGTCGTCTTCGTTGTAAAAAACAATTTTTTTGGGAAACCGGAAGGCTTGGCGATACAAGCGGGATACTAAAAAGTGAATTGGTCCGCGGTGAAGAAAGGAATAACCCAATCCGGTTAGTATCGCGATAGAGGGGATACCCACCCAACAGGCAGCAAAACTGCCGAAGATGTTGGGTTTAATGGTATAATGGATGACCAGGTCAGGCTTTACATGGCGATATAGCCTGGATAATTCTATGAATAGTTGAAGGTCGTGGAAAGGATTTTTTCCCCTGGGCAATAAATAGTGCACCGGAAAAAATCGAGTGCGGAAAGTGGGATCAACGCGCTCCAGGTAGCGGTCGGATGGTGCGGCAAAATAAAGCTCGTGGCCTTCCCGCTGCAAGCGTTGCAACAGGTGCTGCCGAAAGTTGTAAATGTTCCAGGTGGAATTATCAACAAAGAGGATTTTCATGTTTTTTGGGGTATAAATTGGATGAGAGGCTAGGCGTCAGTCCAACGAAAACAGCCCATCCTCGTACATCCTGTCTGATAGCACATTAGCGCCATTGTCGTTGGTATGGACGCGATCGGAGAAGTACTCTATTTTGTCCAGCGCGTGCGAATAGTTGTATATCTTTTTATTGGTTTTGCTTTCTACTGTTGCGATCACTTCGTCGAGGTTGCGCATTTTTTCCTGATACATGGGTAAATAGGGGGCAAGCACCAGCCTTACTTCGATGTTTTGCTGATCGGCATATTCAAGAAAATCAGCCAGGTGTTGGAGTGATGCTTCATTGAGATAGACATCAAAATCATCCATCTTTTCTGTCATTTTCAAAATGGCTGGCTTGATGCGATAGCGATTGATCCAGGTTGCATCGTCGTTTTTCATATAAGCCAATGCGCGGAAGAAGAACTCCGAATTGAACCGGGTTAGGCCAAATAGGTTGTACAACAGGTAAGTCCATTGGCCAGATTCGCGAACCATGCCATTTAATTTTTCAGAATAGGGCGAGAAGAAGTTGTATTGGATGGCCGATTTTTTTGTGAAATCGTATTTGACAAACAAGCTGCTGACTTCGATGAAGATGGCTTTAGGCTTTTGCTGTTGTTCGATATAATCTTCCAGGAAAGTAGTCGCAATCTTAGTCGGCAAACCGTTGTACGACAAGTTGACAGCGTTGATACCGTATTGCTTCTTCAGGTAAGGCGTGTAAAAAGAATTGACCCCTCTGGAATTGCCGATCATCACCACATCTTCTTTCATTTTGCCTTCGTACAGCCGCACATAGCGGAATTTACTGCGCGAGACAACTTGATCCAAAACAAAACTGATCAGCCTGTCACCCACAAAGAGAATGACTAAAAAAATAAGGATACCCTTCACTATATTCATAACAGCTTGGCTTTAGAATTGGAAGTAAAAGAATTGGTTTTCATTGAAAGTGCCAAAGAGCAAAATTAGCCACACGATAGATGCAAAACTAATGTAGCGGAAAGCGGGTTTTTCCAGTAGCAATTCTGGAAGTTTTACGCGGGTACTGATGTATTCGCCGATGAACATCAGCACAATCAAAGCGATACACTTAAATACTTCCGCTTTGTTTTTAATGGTCATAGGATCCAGGTTGTCAAAACGGAAAATGCCTTTGGCCATCACAAAAAAGGAATGCATATCCAAACTGCGGAAAATCATGTGAGCAAAACAAAGCAGCGCAAAAACCGTCATCACACTCGACCAATGTACTAATGAGCGGGGCAACGTTTTGTATAAAAAATCATTGACGGGCTTAAACAGTCGCTCGCCAATCAGGTATAAGCCGTGCAAAGCGCCCCAGATCACACAAGTCCACTTGGCACCGTGCCAAAGCCCTCCTAGTACCATCGTGATCATTACATTTCGTATCGTCATCAAATTACTGCCCTTGCTGCCCCCTAAGGGTATGAAAAGGTAGTCGCGAAGCCATCGAGTCAAAGTCATGTGCCACCTGCGCCAATGTTCCGCAAAGCTGGGCGCGAAAAAGGGCAGGTTAAAATTGAGGGGAAATTTATAGCCCATGATCTTGGCGATTCCGATGGCGATGTCGGAATAGCCCGCAAAATCGCAATACACTTGCAGTGCAAAAAAGAAAGCAAATACAATCAGGTTGATGGAGTTGAACAATTCCGGGTGTTCAAAACCACTGTCCACAATAGGGGCTACCGAATCGGCAATCACCACCTTGCGAAAATAGCCCAACAAAATTAAACCCACGCCCAAAATGGCCTGATTGGCATCAAATTTTTTATCCTCCTTAAATTGGGGCAGCAATTCCCTTGCCCGCACAATAGGGCCGGCCACCAATTGAGGAAAAAAGGCAACATAAGTAGCGAAAGTGAGAAAATCTCTTTCCGGCTCTAGTTGCCTTCGGTAAATATCGATGGTGTAACTCATCGTCTGGAAGGTATAAAAGGAAATCCCCAAGGGCAGGATGATACTCAAAGTGCTCCTGGAGAACCCTACTCCCAACAATTCGGTGATGTTATAAAAATTATCCACAAACCAGCCCAGGTACTTGAAGGTACACAACAGCCCCAGATTAAAAACCACGCTCAAGATCAAAAAACGCTTGCGCTGAATGGGATCTTCTGTATCGGCAATTCGAGCGCCCGCGTAATAATCCACAAAGGTAGAGGCGATGATGAGCGACAGAAAACGCCAATCCCACCAGCCATAAAAGAAGTAACTGCCTATCAGGCACAATACCAACCGAAACTTTCTATTGGGCACTGCAAAGTACAAGGCCAGAAAGACGGCAAAGAAAATCAGGAATTCGATGGAGTTGAAAACCATGTATGTAGGGTTGTGTTTTTAGGTTTAGTGTAAAACCAAAGGAGGGGTTATACCTGGTACTAAATGATTAGCAATGGATTCACAAAAATGCCTCATCACCAATACGTCCCAGCACCTGCTTAATCGCCTGTTCCTCCGATTTTGGCCATATCAATAGTACATCGCCTTCGTCCACGATGATGAAATCTTCTAGTCCTTTGGCTACCAGTAGTTTGTCCTTGGGCAAGCGCAGCAAACAATTGCTCACTTGTTCCAACTGGCAAGGGCCAGCGTTGATGGAATTGCCCGATTCATCTTTCTCGCTTTCTGCGTGAAGAGATGCCCAGGTACCCAGGTCTGACCATCCAAAATGGGCGGGCAGCGTGTAAACGTTGTCTGCTTTTTCCATCAGGGCATAATCAATCGAAATATTGGGTGTAGTGGGGTAAGCTCGCCGGATAAATGCAGCTTCTTCTGGCGTATTGTAACAATCAGCACCGGCTGCCAGTATTTGGTAGGTATCTGGACTATGTATCGCCAGTGCCTCCAGGGCGCTTTGGGCTTTCCAAATAAAAATACCCGCATTCCAGAGGTAATCACCGCTGGCCAAAAAAGCCTGGGCTTGATCCAAAGGCGGTTTTTCTGTAAAGCGAAGCACTTTGCGAATATTGCTGCCAGCACTGTTTTTGTCAAAATGGATATAGCCGTAGCCTGTGTCGGGACGAGAGGGCTGTATGCCCAGCGTGAGCAAAGCATGGTTACTGGCCGTAAATGCCAGGCATTCCTCCAAATCGGCGATGAACTGGGTCTCGTCCAGGATGATGTGATCGGAAGGGGCTACCACCATATTGGCATTCGGATCGAGCTGCTGCAATTTTAGCGCGGTGTAAGTAATACAAGGCGCTGTATTGTTGCGCGAAGGTTCAGCCAATATCTGATTGTCCGTCAGCTCAGGGAGTTGCTCTTTGACCAGTCCCGTATATTGTTCATTGGTGACGATAAAGATATTGTCGCTAGGGCAGAGCCGCAAAAACCGCTCGTAGGTAGAACGGAGCAGGGTTTTACCCGTTCCAAGTATGTCTAAAAATTGCTTGGGTCGGGCGCTGCGACTCGCCGGCCAAAATCGGGAGCCAATACCCCCGGCCATAATGGCAACATAAGTGTGGTGCTTTGTCATATACGATTTAGGAATTGACTGCCCTTGAGCTCAGTTGTGCTGGCCGTTTGGGCAAATCGGGGAATATTTTATAATGCAGGTCACTGGCTGGTGACAAAATGGCCCAAGCCGTGAGCAGTATAATCATGGTGTCCGTGTAAAAGGAAAAATGCTGTTGGTACCACATTTCCAAAGCCCCTTTATATGGCGCAATATGCGTTTCATAAAATTCATGGGGATCCATGTCGGATGCAGAGATCATTTTTTCCTCATCCCTGAAAACGATAGAACCAATGCCTGTGATACCTGGCTTTACCCGGTAAACCTTGTCTCTGACTTCGTCAGGGTAAGCATTAAAGGTACGATCTACCAGTGGTCGCGGGCCTACAATACTCATGTCACCATTTAATACATTGATAACTTGGGGCAATTCATTGATCTTAGTGATTCTCAGCCATTTGCCCACTGGCGTTACTCTTGGATCATTGCGCAAGGTGATGCTGCCACTGCCCATATTCGGACTATTTTTTAACATGGTCGCGAATTTCCAGATATAAAAGTAGCGGTTGTTCAACCCGATTCTCTTTTGGAAATAAAAAACTTCTCCTTCGGCAGTGAATTTCAGCGCAAGGACAATGGGGATGAACAAAGGCAGCAACAGCAACAAAACTATGCTGGCTAGGGCTAAGTCCATTATTCGTTTAATGATAGGGTACATGTGTAAGTGCCGTTTTTAAAATCAGTTATTACATCCGCTGATCCAGGTGTTTACCTTTTTCGATATGCTGAAAGTTGGGAATGATTTGTTGTAACAGCTCGACAATAGCCGCTTTATTCAACTCGTCTTGTTCGAATAAGTGTTCAAATTGAGAGAAAAGTTCGTTGACGGTCGAATGGCTCAAACTGCTTTTTCCCTTCACTACGCCCAATGCGTGGAATCGATCCCAATCTACTTCCTCGGCTTCGGTATAAAACTCTTCAAACATTTTCTCGCCGGAAGTATCGCTGCCAAAATAATAAACCGGCCAAAAGAGCGAACCATTAGGCATGAGTGCTGCTTTTTGGCGCGCCTCTTCCTCGCTGTCGCAAAAATAGGGTTCATAACCCAGTTCTTGTAAAAAAGCGGTGCCAATATCCGAAAAGGTGACCATCTGTTCTTCCTCAAGTTTTGGAAAGAATATTTCGCCAGAATTGCCCAGCATACAAGCCAGTAAGCACAATTGGCCAGATTCAGCAGGACTGACAAAATACCTTTTTACGTCCAATGGGCTGGAAAAAGGCTGTTTTTTCATCAAGCGCTGGATGAAGCCATCTAATAAGCTACCGTTGGAAAAGGCAACGTTGGCAAAGCGGGCTGTGGTAATGGGCAATTCAGTGGAATAAGTCAGGATAACTTCCTCCATCAGTTTTTTAGAAGCGCCCATGACGTTGACGGGATTGGCTGCTTTATCGGTAGATACGCAAAAAAAGCGTTCGGGTTGTTGACGGTGAAGTAGGTCGAGCAAACGCTTGGCCTTGATGACGTTGTTGTCGATCATGGCCTCAATCGAGTAGTGGTCTTTTTCGCTGCGGACGTGTTTGTGGGCGGCAAAATTGGCGACGATTTCAAACGGGCCTTCTTTTTTCAAGAGTTTTTCAAAAACAGGGTCGCCGAAATTGATGGGATAGGTGAGGTATTTTTCCGGTACTTTTAAGTCAAAGGAAGAACGCAAATCTCGTGTCAATTCCGTCAATCCATTTTCATTGGTGTCTATAACAACCAGTCGTTCGGGTTGGTAGCGCAGCATCGCTTTGATGTAAGAACTGCCAATGGTACCTGCTCCACCAATGACCAAGACCGAACGACCTTGTATCCGATCGTGCAGCAGTTGGTGATTTTTTTCCAGATCTGGCGCAAGCAGGCTTTCCGATCGTTTGGTGATGTGCTGGGCGATAAAACCCTCGATATTAGTGAATTGCATGGTTTTATTGGTCTAGAAAATGTTTTTCGATGATTTGCCTTTGTTCTTCCAGGAAATATTCCCAAGTGAAATGCGTTCTGACCCATTCAGCGGCAGCCCGATGCATGGATGCTGCTTTTTCGGGGTTTTGATATATATCCAAAACAGCAGAGCAGATGGCTTCGTCGGTTTCTGCCTCAATGCAACAAGAGGCAGGTGCTTTGATGCCGTTATTGGCTAAAGGCGTACAAACAACCGGAACGCCATACGACAGCGATTCTATGACTTTGTTTTGCAGGCCACTGCCGACTGTTAGGGGATTGATCATCACAGCAGCTTGATTGAAATAAGGGGTAAAGCTATCGACAAACCCCGTCATGGTAACCCCCTCCAGATCGTTGTATTTTTTCATCAGGTTGGCATTATTGCATTTGCCTACCAGCCAAAGTTGGATATGGGGTATTTGCTGTTTGAGCCGATCACAAATGCCCTGCAAGCGCTCCATCGCCAATACGTTGGGTCCAAAGTCGAGATTGCCGCTGAATATCAGGTGGAAGGATTGTTGGAAATCTGTATTGTAAGGCGCGGTCCGTTCGTGTTTTTCTACATCAACGCCGTGTGGCAGTAGATGGGTAGTTTCGGCACTTAAATCCAGCCATTTTCGATCGTCTTCCGTGATCACAAAGGATAGGGGAATATCTTTCAACTGCGTTTTTTCATAATGCCTGTACCTCGGCGCTTCCATTTTGTAAAAAAGCTTGAGCCAGCCTTTTTCCCGTAAATAATGGCGGTGGTTTTGCAGGGCAATGCTGATTTGTACCCCACAGCAGGTTTTCGTGCGGAAGGATTTTGGGATTAAATGAAGGGGCCGAGTCGTGTGTACATAAATGAAATCATACCCGGCCGATAGGTGTTTGTTGACGGCCTTTTGCTTGAGGGCCGAGGCAAAAAAGTGTTGTTGCAAAGGCGCTCCCAAAGCAAAATGCACGATGGAATAAGCTTTGTCCAAAAGCGTGTTGTTGAGGACATACAAGTGCTGAACAGGTATCTTCGATACGTATGCTTCTTTTTCCGGCTGCTCAAAAACCAATAAGTCGATGTCCCAATATGAACGGAAGTATTCGCACATTTTAAAGACGGTCAATTGATCGCCGCGCAACAGGGGGTAAGGAAATCGGGGTGCGATGAAGAGTACTTTGGGTTTCGAGTTGGTCATGTTGTTTTTAGTGTTTGAGGATAGGCTTTTGGCTGGGCTTTGAGTATTTGATTTGCTGGGTTAAAGCTATGTTTTTCCCGCCCGGGCTGCACCCAGTCGGGCAGGGAGTATTTGACTGGCTAGGCTTGATGCTTGGCTTTGAGTATTTGATTTGCTGGGTTAAAGCTATGTTTTTCCCGCCCGACTGATCCCGCGAGAAACGCGGGAGAAGGCGGGATCAGCCTAGCTTATCGCCTTTTCGTCTGGCTCGAAACGGAGCTTTACCAGCAAATGCCGACATAATTGTCGTGATCCACCAGTTCTTTGCTGATCCTGACCAGATCAATGACTTTTTTATCCTTGATCCAATGGGGCAAATGCGTTTTAAACTCCGCTGAACCATTGCCAATAATGAGCAAATCACTTTCTTGCACGATGGTGTCCAAGTCGCTCACAAAGAGCGAATCGATGTGCGGAATGTGTTGGGAAAGGAAATCCTTGTTTTTGCCCATGAGCTTGGAAAGATACACATTGCTATCGTAAACTTTTACCTCATAGCCTTTTCCAATCAAGGTTTCTATCAGCGTTACGATCGGGCTTTCCCTCAAATCGTCCGTGTTGGCTTTGAATGCAAAACCTAGGAATGCCACTTTTCGGATACCTGTTTCAAAAATCAGATCCAAGGCGCGTTTGATCTGATAGTCGTTGCTGCGCATCAGATTGGATAAAACAGGAATATCCACATCCAGGCTTTTGGCGACATAATTCAAGCCGCGTACATCTTTGGGCAAGCAAGAGCCACCAAATGCAAAGCCGGGCTTCAGGTAGTATGGCGAAAGGTTGAGTTTGGTATCCTGAGCTACCAGATTCATCACCACGTGGCTGTCCACATTCAGCGCCTTACAGATGTTGCCAATTTCGTTGGCAAAGGTGATTTTTAGCGCGTGGAAGTTGTTGTTGGCGTATTTGATCAATTCGGATTCTTCCGGTTTTACTCGGAAAATGGGCGCTTCTAAAGTTTCGTACAATTGAGCAGCTAGCTCATAGGCTCGATCGCTATCGCTACCGATGACGGTATAGGGCGGATCAAAAAAGTCTTTGATGGCTGTACCTTCCCGCAGGAACTCCGGGTTGGATACCACCGCAAAGTCTTCGCCAGCATTCTTGCCGCTGTGCCGGGCAACTATATCGGTACAGGTTTTGATAGTACCCGGCGGTACCGTACTGCGGATGAGGATATTGTGAAAGCTGGATTTATCCCTTAGGGCTTGGCCAATCTCCTCCATTACTTTGTAAATGTAGCTCAGGTCGGCGCTGCCATTGGCCTGGCTGGGCGTACCGACACAAACCAAACTGATATCGGTATTCGCAATGGCTGCTGAACTATCTGTTGTAGCGAAGAGCAGCCCCGCCGTTTTTGCCTGGGCGATCAATTCATCCAAGCCAGGTTCTGTAATCGGGGAAAGCCCCTTATTCATCAATTCGACTTTAAGGGCATTCACATCCACGCCAATCAGCTGATGCCCCATTTTGGCGAAGCAACCACAAGAGACAGCTCCTACGTAGCCTAGCCCAAAAACGCTTATATTCATTGTTCGGTGATCGTTTTGTACGATAAAAGAGGATTGATTTGAAGATTAAAACTTATGTATTGGCATAGGTATTATTTTCTAGCTTTGTCCAATTTTCTAGTTTTAAATTTTCTACACGGGCTAGATGTCTTTCGTTGTTGGATACTAATATCATGTCATTATTAACGGCACTTACTCCTATTAATAGATCGAAATCAGGTATTCTAAGTCCTAATTTTTCTAATCTAACCCTCTCATAGGCATATTTCTCTAAGCTGTTATAAATTGGGGGTATATGGAATAATTCTTCTATATTTTCTACTTCTTTAAAATGTTTTGGATTATTACTTTTAACCGCACCATATTTTGGTTCTGCAATAGTAATTTCTGAAAGGTAACAATTTTCGATGCCCACCTTTTTGATTTTTTGGTTTAAACCAAATTTCCCTTTCAAGAAAAAGACGCATATGTCTGTGTCAATTAAGTAGTGCACATTAATCAAGTTTAATATTTTTGTTGGAGAAATTTCTGGATTCGACAATGCTTTCTGCAAATCCATCCCCGATATCATTCCAGGAACCATATAAGTTATCCAAAAGCTCCTCTTTGGATTTTTTATTTCCTTTTATTGATAGCCGTACACTTTTAATAGCCAAAAGCTAGAGAAAAATTGGTTCAAGTT
>CALMIR010000170.1 GCA_937864265.1 uncultured Saprospirales bacterium
TGAGCAGGACACACTGCTGCAATGGGTGTATCCGGCAGCCAATGGCTGCGACAGTTTGGTGCAGGTGCAGATAGACGTACTCAGCAGCACGAACGAGGCCGAAGTGGCGGGCTGGCGCGCCTGGCCCAACCCAACGAATGGGTCATGGTGGGTATCGGCACCATCGGAGGTGTTGCTGTGGCGTGCATGGGATGCCCAGGGTCGGGCACTGGCGTTGCCGCTGCCGGAAGGAAGCATTGGCCAAAATGGTGGTCAATACCGTTTTGACCTCTCGCCTTTGCCGTCGGGCATCTACTTCGTGGCCGCGCTGACGCAGCAGGGCTGGTGGACGGGAAGGGTGGTGAGGTGGTGAGTTTTCCGTAGAGAGCTACGTTGGATCGCATAAGTTGCACCCTTCCTATCAGGTGTTGAAAGATTTTGATGAAGAGGATGGGGGGGATATGTGTTTACGGAGCCTTCAAAGCTCCGTAAACACATATAAAGCTTGTGATTAATTTTGATTTTTTACCAGTTTCACGCTGGCGTTGCTGCTGGTTTTAGCGGAAGCACCAGTTTTGCTACCGTTAGGGCAACAAGCCGCTTTTTCTGCTTCGGTGCAGCAGCTTGTACTTTTGTTAGAAACCTTAGTAGCGCTGGCACCTTTAGCCGTTCCTTCTGTACAGGGCTTGGTGCAGTTTTGTTTTTGAGGAGAAACGTTGATGAATTTGGCAGACTTGGTGCAGTATTCCACCTGATCATAAGAGGTTTTGCCAGATGTTTCGCAAACCGTTTTGCGGACATAAGTTACTTCGCCTGTTTCTGCATTGACCCGGCGTTGGATGGTGTTATCCAATGAGGCAGCTTGGGCGGCAGCTCCATCAGCACTTGATTTTGCGCAGCAGGAAGCATTGGCGGTTGATTGCGTTTTGGAGCAGCTCTGAGCTTGTACACTGGTCAGTGCAAATACACCCAGAAAAGCAAGGGTGAGCATAATACCTTTCATAGATTCTTTTTTTTTAGTGAAACAAACTGGCCGCAAGTTAGGAAAGATTGCAATCCCCAATTGTTATGAAATCATTAATGTTTTCTTAAAGTCTTATAAACCATCTTTTTCCACTTCCAAAATGGCGGCAACATGGGCATCGGCGATTTTTTGACGCACTTCTGGTTTCATCAATTCGGCAGCTTCGCCCTTGTTGTTGTAAAAGCCATTTTCAGTTAGCACAGAAGTCATCTGGGTTTTGCGCAGCACATAGAATTGCCCCTGTGGCTTAGATTTGATGTGTCGGTTTTGGAATCCGGTTTTTTCCAACAGGTATTTTTGGAAAATGCTGGCCAGCTTTTGGCCGCGCTTGCTGCCGTGATAAAACCAGGTTTCTATGCCTTTGATGCTATCCGCAGCCCAGGTATTGGCCGTGGCGGCAGGGGCGGCGTTGGAGTGAACGGATACAAAAATTTTGGGAATATCAGATGCCTTTTCATTGGCCCTATTGACACGGCCTTCCAGAAAATCATCGATGTCTTCTTCCGGTACCGTAATGAAATATCGGATACCGTATTCGTCCAATTGCTTGGAAATGCGCTTGACGATATCGCGGTTGAATTCGTATTCAAGAAACTGGGTAGTGCCATCGCTAAATAGGGGAGAGCGCTTACCCGAAGTTTTCTTGCCGTGTCCGTTGTCGAGACACCAGAGGTAGCGACCTTTGGGCGCAGCGGGCGTTTCATCCCGGTCTGGTTCATTGGCAGGAGGTTGAGGGGTTTCTGCTTCAACCGTATCCGGATTGATGGTAGGGGTGATGACGATAACCTCTCTTTCTGGCGCAGGTTCGGGTTGTGTGTCACTTCGATTGTCAAAAATATCGTCGTCAAAATCCACATCTTCGTCAGTTGGACGGATGATGATATGATCCATTTCATTAACGACAACAATAACGGAGTCGGGCGTGACTTCAGAAGCGTCCTGCGGTTCTTCTGGACTAATGACGACTGGTTTGGGCCTTACTGGTGTATTGTTCTCTTTTTGGCTGCCGCCAAATAGGGTGGAAAAAAGACTTTTTATGGCTTCCAGCAATTTTTGGAACATGGTGCTTGTGCGGTTTAGTGTAGAAAATCAAATTCCAAATATACCGCCTTGTTGCGAAGGTTCAAAATTTATTGCACTTGTTCATGCACAGAACGAGTGGAACTTGACTCAATCTTCGTATTTTACAGCGATTCTCAATGCGTGGAGGCCTTGTACCCCCTGCAATTTACCCAATAAATGGTCTTCAATTTCATCTTCTATATAGCCCTTATAGCGCAGAAATTCGCAGTAGTTTAGGTATTCCTGGCGTTCTTTTTCATTCAAATAAACGATCGCAATCTTTCCGGCTTGGGATAATCGCTCTTCTGTGCCTTCAATCAATGATTTGTCAATGCGTTTTTTCAAAATTTCATAACGCACATTATATGCCCCGTCCACATCAAATTGTTTTTCGTCGTTTCTAAAGCGAATAGACAGCGGTGTATTATAGACAAAAACCAATTGGGCCGTATCCAGCGAAATGGGCAAGGAAGGCTGCAAGTTCTTAACCAATCTGGCAATTTCACACATATCGATGAGTTGGGACAAACGCAGGTTTTTGAGGTGAATGGGTGTGAAAGTGCCTTTATTCAGCAAAGATTGACCCACATACAAATCGTATTCTACACCATCGGTTTTGTATTTTTCAAAATAGTGGGGTATGACCTGTTGTGCCACTTTTTGCTGCTCTTCCAGGTAATTGCCAACCATATTATTGAGTATGGTCACACTGTTTTCATAAGCTTTCCTTTCCCGATAAACGATGCGGAGCTCCGGATCGAGACTATTGAAATAAATAGTTACCAAGTCGCTCATATCGGGATACCGCGCACTCAATTCCCAAAACAGCGGATGAACTTCATCGTGCAGCCACTCGACTATTCGGGATTCGTCGCTCGAATTGAATTCATTTTCTAGCGCAGCTATATTTTGATCGGCATACATCAGATACTGGTGTAAAAGCGGGAATCCGCCGATTCGAATGCCTCGAAGCAGTACTTTTTTAACCTTTTTAAGGTTATCAATCATATCAGCCTGAATCGCATGATTGCGTTTGACGGACGAACCGACTATGTCGGCTTGGCCATACAGCGGATATACATCGTGGAAAATAATGGGATCAATGACGGCATTGCGCGGATCCTTTTCTCTTTTCTCTAAAAGCTGATAGGCATTTTCGACGAATTTCCATTCTACGCTAGGGTGAATAGCGGTATATTGCTCTCGTACAATGGCTTCTATCCGGTTGTCGATTTCGTTGCGGCTGCGCTCTACGGCAAGGGCGAAAAGCCCAATGATCGATTTGAATTTTAATTCTAAAAAACTGTTCAACTCATAAGCATTGGGGGCGCCAATTTCTAGCAAGCCGATCACTTTTTGATTTTTACTCAAAAGCGGCGCTACCAGAATACTTCGGATGCCCTCTTCCAGCAAATCGCGCTCGATTGGCGTTATGTGTCCAATTTTACCAATATCTTCCACCAATAGCACTTCCCTGTATTTGCAGGCTTTTTCATAGATGGAATTTTTGTTTTCCGGGCTGAGCAAACATTCCTGCTTTTGAGCTAGAAAGTCAAACCGGATTTTATATTTATGCGAGAAAGCATTTTCTTTGGGAAAGTCTATGGCCGTAATACCAAGCCGTAGATTGGGAAGCTCAAAATAAGTTCTCAGGTGGTTTTGCAGTTGCTTGATTTTTTGGGGATCGACAACGGCATCGGATTCTAATAAGCTAAATTTGAGCCGAGACAGCGCCTCTTCATCGGTAATATCTATCAATTGGCCGAGTACAAATCCGTGAAAGGCAAAGTTTTGTGGTGGAATATTTTTTAACCAGAGTTCCAAGTCAAAAACATTGGCCAGCATCTTGTTGATCTGATCTTGGCTCAGAGTTTGTAAGGGCTTGAGTTTGACAATTTGAATGTGGGAAATATCCATGGCAATTTTGAAATGACGCTCCAATGCTTCACCCGGGTATTGAATGGATAGAGAAAATGGGTTGTTGATTTTTATTTTCTGATCGTAAAATTGATTGAGGATCAAACAACAGGCGTTGACGACCATCGCACAGTTAAAATTGAATTGGTTTTCGTTGAAATAATAATTGACAGACTTAGTAGCAAACAATTCTTGCAGCGCAGGTGTGGTGTAGAAAGGCTGCAAATTAAAAGGAGGCATGGCCTTGATGAGTTGCAATTGTCCTGTAGTTGGTGGAATGACCGTCATCATCAGGAAATCAATCACTTCCCGGTTTTTTTCTACAGTCGAAGGATCCACAATAGGCTCAAAAAGGGCTGGAGCGGCCTCTAGTCGATCGAGCACAAATTGCGCTACCTGTGCTTCTGTAGGCTTACCTTTTTGAGCTTTTTTTTCTATTTCGCGTATCAGCGGTTCAAAACTCA
Organism: uncultured Saprospirales bacterium; assembly: GCA_937864265.1. Classification (GTDB taxonomy): domain Bacteria; phylum Bacteroidota; class Bacteroidia; order Chitinophagales; family Saprospiraceae; genus CALMIR01. Next base: position 4,447 of record CALMIR010000170.1, read on the forward strand.
GATAGGTAGGAAATGGCAAAACATGCTGTTGAAACATGCCCATCATTTCCTCCAAGTTGTTTTGCTCTAAAGTTGGGGCATCTTTTATCACCACGGAAGGTTCGATCATCAAGGTGTTTACTGACATGGCTATATCGGTAATTGTTTTCTCAAATAAAGTTGTTTTCTGACAATATTGCGGCAAAGGATGATCAGGAAGTAAGACGCTCATTTTCGATCAACCCCTTGCTTCAAATCGAAAGAATGGTCGATAACCAATAAAGATAACGTTTTTATTGTTAAAATGGATTTAATACATTTTTGAAAAAAAGAAAAGTATTTATCTTTGCCCTGTTTTGGGATTTTGCAACTTATCAAAAGTAAACCACAGCATGCCTGTATATAGGCATATTCTGCTAAACCTCCTCTCTAGTCAACAGCTCTCGACCTATTCAGCGCAATTGGGTAACAGTTTCTTTTAGAAGCTTATTAAATATTGTTTTCAATACTAAATCAATCTACACAGTTGTTTTTAAACTAAAAACGCTATGAGGAAAATTCTGCTCTTTTTTGTTTTGTTCTGGAGTACATCTGTAAAAGCTCAAGATATTGAAGCCGGTGCTTTGGTCGGGCTTACTATCTATAACGGCGACTTATCGGCACGCTTGCTGTCGGAAGAATTTTTTATGTCATTACACACGGCTCAGGGCATCTTTGCACGAGTATTCAACGGCAAACAATTGGCTGCCCGATTGGACATCAATTATACCAAAGTATCGGGTTCGGATGAAGTTACCAATTTTCCGGGGCGGGGTCTTTCTTTTGAAAGCGTAATTGTGGAATCTAATGTGGTGGGGGAGTTTTACTTTGTAAAACCCAATTATTTCGGCGATTCCGAACCGATCAACGGCTATCTATTTGCAGGCGTTACGGTATTGCATTTTAACCCCAAGACAGAATATATGGGCGATTTGATCCCTTTGCAACCCCTTGGAACAGAAGGTCAGGGTCTGGAAGGATACAAAGACTATTACAGCCGAATTAATATAGCCATACCTTTTGGTGCTGGCGTTCGTTTTCAATTGACAGATCGGGTGGCTTTTGGCCTTGAGTTCAGCGCCAGGCGTATGTTTACCGATTACCTGGACGACGTGAGCGGCACCATCATTCAATACGAAGACTTATACGATGGTAAAGGCCCTATGGTGGCAGAGCTAAGCCTGCCGGGAATAGAGCCTTCAGAGGATTTGAAATTTCGCTATTTTAGAGGTTCTAAACGAACAGACTGGTACTACCTCTTTGGCGCCAGAATAGCCTATCGTCTGAATGAGAAAAAATTCAGAAAGTTTGGGTTTTGATGCAAATTAGTGGGTAGCAAGTGATGAATTTGACGTGCGGGTTAGCTTGCTTTCCCTGACCACGTCCACCCGCTCCGCCAAAGGCGTATCGGGCTGGCTGCCCATGGCGTGAAGCGGCCTTCGTCGTGCCCCGATTTTTAGCCGCCCGCCCGGATCGGACGGGGGCAAGCAAACCACCCGTCTGAGCCGGGCAGGAAAACCAAGCCCGTCTTCTCCCGCGTTTTTCGCGGGATCAGCCGGGTAAAAAACCAGAAACCTATAAAATACCAGTCGGCTTGCCATCCAAGCTGACCTTGTTTTTTTCTGCCCAGTAGGACTCAATGCCTGCTTCTCCTTTTTTTTCTGCCCAGCTGACTAAGGTATCCCTTTCGCCGATGTATTCGTACAATGGGATACCAAAACCGCAAGAGGTTTGCACCAAATCAACTTGCAATTCAAAAATTTGCCGGGCACCTGGCAAACTGGGAAAATGATCTATCCATTGCTTCCATGCCGCATCTTGGTGCTGATGGCATTTGGCCCTACCGTACAGGCGAAGGATGAGCGGGTTTTTTTCGAACGAACAGAACATCAGCGTCATGCGGTTGTTTTCCAGCAAATGGGCTGCCGTTTCATTGCCACTACCTGTTAGGTTCAGCCAAATAACCTTGTTTTCATCAATAACCTTTAGTGCATCCAAACCCTTAGGCGATAGGTTGATCCGACCTTCTGGTGCTGCTGTGGCCACAAAGAATAGTTTTTGCTGCTCGATAAAATGTTGCTGTGCCGCTGTGATGGCGCTGAATTGCTTACCCATGATTTTCTTTTAAGTGCAAGTTTCGCAAAATATGTTTAATTTTGTAAAAAGGAAAATAGATAAGTAATGGTTGATTTACATATTCAGTATATTACGGATGATCTGGGAAAAAAACTATCCGTTGTACTTCCAGTAGCTGAGTTCCATAGATTACTAGAGCAGTTAGAGCAATTGGAAGACGTTCAATTATACGATCGAGTCAAAGCAAAAGATGAGCTTTCTATGCCAATTGACGAGGCATTTGAATGGATAGAATCCCACAAAGCCGGGTAAATGCGCTATCAAATTACCATTAGAAAAAGCGCTATTAAAACCTTGCAGAAAATAAGTGAACCTTATTTCTCAGCCTTAAAAAAAGCCATTTACAACTTATCAGAAGACCCTCGACCGCCCGGTTGTATTAAACTGAAAGGGAGAGAAGCCTACCGCATTCGGGTAGGAGCCTACCGTATTATCTATGAAATCTTCGATACAATGCTATTGATTGATGTCATCGCAATAGGACATAGGAAAAATATTTACGAATAAAAGAACCAAAAAAATAAGTGAAAAATACTTAGTTTTGTTTTTAAACTAAGTAAAATGGCATCTCACATTCAAAGATTGTATCCTCCAGCGCTGGGCTTGATGACCGACCTGTATCAACTCACGATGGCTTATGGTTATTGGAAAACAGGGATTTATAAAAAAAACGCGGTTTTTCATTTGTTTTTCCGGAAAGCACCGTTTGGGCAGCAACAGGCCATTGCAGCAGGCTTGACTTTGGCTGTTGATTTCATTCAAGCTTATCGCTTTGATGTGCACGATATTCAATACCTAGGAGGTTTACGAGGTGCAGATGGCTGCACCTTGTTCGATGAGAGTTTCCTCAATTACCTTCAAAGGCTAGAATTCCAATGCGATGTGGACGCTGTACCGGAAGGGAGTGTTGTTTTTCCTCATCAACCCCTGTTGCGCATCAAAGGCCCACTCATTCAATGCCAATTGTTGGAAACAGCTTTGCTCACGCTTTTCAATTTTTCAACCCTTATTGCTACGAAAGCAAGTCGCATGGTACAAGCTGCAAATGGCGATGAAGTGCTCGAATTTGGGCTGCGACGCGCCCAAGGTTTGGATGGCGGCATTACGGCAACACGAGCGGCATATGTTGGCGGCTGCCATGCCACCAGCAATGTGATGGCTGGGCGTTTGTATGGCATACCGGTAAAAGGCACGCATGCACACAGTTGGGTCATGTGTTTTGACGATGAATTGGAAGCTTTTGAAGCTTATGCCCAACATTTGCCCAATAATTGCATTCTATTGGTGGATACTTACGATACTTTGGAAGGCGTAGCGAATGCCATAATGGTTGGAAAAAAACTCCAACTAAAGGGGCAACAGCTACTGGGAATACGGCTCGATAGCGGCGATTTGGCCGATTTGAGCAGGAAAGCTAGGCAGATGTTGGATGAAGCTGGGCTGGGCAACGCCCAAATAGTAGCCAGCAACGACCTGGACGAATACGAAATTGCAGCTTTGAAAGAACAGGGAAGCCCGATTCAGGTGTGGGGCATTGGCACACGTTTGGCGACAGCCTACGATCAACCTGCTTTGGGCGGCGTTTACAAATTGGCGGCTATCGAAAATGAATCCGGTAGTTGGGATTACCGGGTCAAGCATTCTGATACACCCATCAAAGTTTCCAATCCTGGTATTTTGCAGGTGAGAAGATTTACAGCAGAAAATGGCCAGCCGCTGGGTGATGTATTGTATGATGAAGAAAATCCACCTCAGGTTTGGCAATTTGAAGACGGGAATACCCATAAACTTATTAATTTTGGAGGCGAAATGAACGGAGAGGATAGCATCCGCAGCGATAGAAATTCAGATTTACTGGTGCCAGTATTCCGGGCAGGTAAGCTGGTGATGGAACTGCCGCCTTTAAGTAAAATCAGGCAATTTTGTTTGGAACAGCAGCAATGGTTTTCCGCTGAGACCAACTACCCTTTTGGATTGGAAAAAGGGCTATCGCAAAAAAAGGCCGAATTATTAAAAAAGACACAAATAGCACCTTCAGATTCCTGAGAATGCCATACACTTACGAATATCCGCGCCCTGCGCTTACTGTCGATTGCGTTATTTTTGGACTAGACGAAAGTCATGGTCTGAAGGTACTACTGATAGAAAGAGCGCACGATCCATTTAGCCATTGCTGGGCCTTGCCGGGGGGGTTTGTAGATATGGAGGAGGATCTGATGACGGCAGCCCTTCGCGAGCTGGAAGAGGAAACAGGGGTTAAAGATGTATTCATCGAACAATTATATACCTTTGGCCGTCCGGGCAGGGATCCCCGTGGCCGGGTGGTCAGCGTGGCTTATTATGCCCTGGTTAATCTCGAGGAGCATCCAGTTCGAGCCGATTCCGATGCCCGAAAGGTATGCTGGTTTCCTATCGCTGATTTACCCGCATTGGCTTTTGATCATCAAGAGATTTTGGAAGTAGCGATCAATCGCCTGCGAGGAAAAGTGCGCTACCAGCCCATCGGCTTTGAGCTGCTGCCCGAGCATTTCACCCTGTCTCAGTTGCAAAAATTATACGAAACCATTTTAGGGGTCGAAGAATTGAACAAGCGCAATTTTAGGACGCGCATTTTGAAAATGGGTGTATTGAGGGAAGCCGGCAAGCAGGAAGGCGTGGCGCATCGACCGGCCATGTTGTATGGTTTTGATAAGGAAAAATACGAACAATTAGTCAAAGAAAAATACGATGATTTAATTCGTCGAGGGCTTGATTTTGAAATATGAGGACTATGAAAAACGCACGCTATTGGGTCTTGGCAGTCCTATTGATAGGCTGTTTGAGTGCTTGCAAAAGCGATAAATCAACAGAAGCGGAAACAGCGGAGACCGTGATTCTACCCCCACCGGAAGAAGACTATGAATCTTCGGATGTAAAATGTGGTTACATCAACCGGTCAGGCAAATTGGTGGTAGCTGCCAAATACGATGATGGCCGTCCATTTGCAGAAGGACTAGCGGCCGTTCGGGTGAAAGGGCGCTGGGGCTATGTGGATAAGAACGGGGAATTGGTCATTGCTCTGCAATACCAGGGCGCCTGGTCTTTTTCCGATGGCCTGGCTCGGGTGCTCGATTATGAGAATAAAATGGGATTCATTCACCTGGATGGAAGCTGGGCAGTTGAGCCTAAATACGAAGAAGTACAGGATTTCTCAGAAGGGCTGGCCTTATTTATGCTGAATGGCAAATGGGGCTATATGGATCGCAACGGTCAGGAGGTAATAGCGGCAGTGTATGAACAAGGGTCGCCCTTCGAATCGGGCTATGCCCGGGTAAAGGCAGAATCGGGCTACGGTGTGATAGATCGGGCAGGAAATGTAATCATACCGTTGGAATACCAAAAGATAGGCAGCCTTAGCGAAAACTACTTTCGCATGAGAAAGGATGGGTTGTATGGATTTTGTAATAAAAATGGCCGGATGGTGATAGAGCCTACGTTTAAAAATGCCCAAGATTTCAATCAGGGCTTGGCGCCGGTGAAAGAGCAGGAACTGTATGGTCTAATTGATACCACGGGCACATATGTAGTAGCGCCCCAATATGAGCAATTGTGGTACGCCGGTGAGAGCCGCTGGGGCGTACAGCAAGAAGGTTATTTTGGTTACATCGACCGATCAGGAACTGTCATGATACCCATTCAGTTCGATCAGATACAAAGTTTTGCCCAGGGCTTTGCACCCTATCAAGTGGACAACCTGTGGGGCTATATGGATACAAATGGCAATTTGTTGACACCACCCTTGTATGGGTTGGCTTGGAATTTTCAGGAAGGCTTGGCTAGGGTGGCCACACGTACCGGTATCGCTTTTATCAATACTTCGGGTCAATTGGCTATTCCGCCGGGCTTTCAGGATGTACGCGATTTTTCAGAGGGGCTGGCCCTGGTGCAGGTGTTTTAAAATTCGATTATTAAATAGTGTGCAAAAAATTACTGCCCGATTTATCAACGACCTTACCCTAGCCGACACACTTGAAATGAACCGTTTAGCCCCCTAGGGTAAGGACAAAATCGGGAAGTTAATTTTTCTACATTACTAAAAGCAAATATCATGGTAAGCATCATCATGGGATCCGACTCCGACTTGCCTGTTATGCGACAAGCGGCGGATTTCCTGCAAATACTGGCTATTCCTTTTGAAGTCACCATCGTTTCGGCACATCGCACGCCCCAACGGATGTTCGATTTTGCCACTTCAGCTCACCTGCGCGGGGTGAAAGTCATCATCGCAGGGGCCGGTGGTGCAGCTCATCTGCCGGGTATGGTAGCCTCTTTGTCGCCCTTGCCGGTAATTGGCGTACCCATCAAATCTTCCAATTCTATCGATGGATGGGATTCCATTTTGTCCATTTTGCAAATGCCAAACGGCGTACCTGTCGCCACCGTAGCGCTGAATGCCGCTAAAAATGCCGGCATATTGGCTGCCCAGATAGTAGCTATACAGCAGCCTGATTTATTAGACAAAATCCTGACCTTTAAACGTGAACTGTCTGAACAAGTCGCTGTTAAGTATGAGCAATTGGAAGAAATGGGTTACGAAGCCTATTTAAAAGGCAAGTAATCAGAATCGTTACTAAAAGCAGTTCAAAACATGGCATATTCCAGCCTGAGGGCATGTTTGCTGGATTTAGAAAAGAATGGACACTTGGTTCGCATCAACGAACCGATTGATCCTAACCTGGAAATGGCGGAAATACACCGACGGGTATTTGATGCCGGAGGGCCAGCTTTGTGGTTTACGCAAGTGAAAGGAAGTCCCTTTTCTGCCACCTCCAACATTTATGGCACTTTTGAACGCACCGAGTTTATCTTCAGAGATACGCTTAAAAAGGTACAAAAAGTAATAGAGCTAAAAGCTGACCCTGCCCATTTTTTTAAAAACCCTTTGCGTTATAGCTCAGCCCCTTTTACCGCGTTGACGGCTCTGCCTCAAAAGAGGCTATGGCGTCGCCCCATCTCCTTCGGCAAAACAACCATTGACCAATTGCCCCAAGTAAAATCCTGGCCAGATGATGGCGGTGCTTTTGTGACTTTACCACAGGTGCTGACTTTGCCCCCTGGCTCGAAAAATGTCATGCACTCCAATATTGGCATGTACCGCATCCAATTGAGTGGCAATGCTTATGCCCTCAATCGGGAAATAGGATTGCACTATCAGTTGCATAGAGGCATTGGCGTACACCATACCCTCTACAACCAAAGCGATTTACCTTTTAAGGCTTCCATTTTTGTGGGAGGACCGCCATCCCATGCTTTCGCCGCTATCATGCCTTTGCCTGAGGGCTTATCCGAAATGACTTTTGCAGGCATGCTCGGCGGTCGGCGCTTCGGTTATTTCTGGCAAAATGGCCATTTATTGTCCGCCGATGCCGATTTTGTCATTACGGGTACTATTCGCAAGCAGGATAAAAAACCAGAAGGGCCTTTTGGTGACCACTTGGGGTATTATAGCTTGCAACACGATTTTCCAGTCATGGAGGTCGAGAACGTCTATTACCGGAAAGACGCCATCTGGCATTTCACCGTAGTGGGTCGTCCACCGCAGGAAGATTCCAGTTTTGGTTACCTGATCCACAAAATTGTGGAATTGCTCACTCCTCAGGAGTTTCCGGGCATCAAAGCAATCAATGCGGTGGATGCAGCCGGCGTTCATCCGCTTTTATTGGCTATTGGCAGCGAACGCTACATGCCTTTTCGGGAAAAAAAGCCGGAGGAAATACTCACCCAAGCCAACCGAATTTTAGGTTCAGGGCAGACCTCTTTGGCCAAGTTTTTATTCATCGCCGCTGCTGGTGATGATCCGCAATTGACTACCCACGATATTCCCCGGTTCTTTCAGCACGTACTGGAACGCGTGTATTGGCAACGCGATCTCCATTTCTATACGAAAACGACCATTGATACGCTGGACTATTCAGGTACGGGCTGGAATGCAGGTTCTAAAGTGGTGATTGCTGCCTGTGGAGAAAAGCGGCGAAACCTGAGCGCTGAATTGCCTCGAGATTTTACCCTTCCGGATGGTTTTAGCAATCCCGCATTTGTACAACCCGGTATTTTAGCTGTTAATGGCCCTACTTTTACTGAAGCAGCGGCTTACCAGGATATCAGCATCCTATGCGATCACCTGACCCATTTTGATTTGGAAGGCATTCCTTTGATCGTCGTCACCGAGGACAGTCGCTTTCTTACGGAGCAACTCAACAATTTCCTGTGGGCAACCTTCACGCGGGCAAACCCCTCGCACGATATCCACGGCGTGAATAGTTTTGTAGAGCACAAGCACTGGGGATGCCGAGGGCCGCTCATTATCGATGCGCGCATCAAACCCCACCATGCTCCGCCGCTGATTCCGGATGCAGCCGTTAGCCAAAAAGTAAATCGCTTTTTTCAGCGGGGTGGGGCGCTGGAAGGGTGGGGGTGAGGTAGTGGGAGAATAGCAGTCTCCTTTTAATGTCTATTGTTATTGCTTTGCGGGTTTGAGTTTTTTTTATACTAAAAAAAGTGGCACCCTCATCACGACGGTACCACGGAAAGGAGAAATTTATTTAAGCTTACTCGGTATCCCATTTCAAAGAGGCAGCAATGTTATCGAAGCCTTGATCTGAAAGAAAGGGATTTTCCCCAACACCTCTCATTTCATAGTTCGCGGCATTGCCACACGCATCACTGGCCCAAAGTGTTACGACAATGCCAGGGGGGAGAGAATACCTTACACTCGAAGGCTCGCCTTCGATGCCGAAATCTCCTAAAAATACACATTCTCCTTGATCAAAATTAAAAATCGAAAACTCTTTAGAATTACCCGAAAAAACATTGTCATTGTAAAGAATAACAACGATTTCTTGCAAATCATTCTCTGGACACACGTGTTCTTCTTTAGCACACCCAAGAAGTGAAAAGGCAAGTATTATCCCGGCAAAGAAAAAGGAAGGCTTTTTCATAAAAAAAATTTTGTGAGTGAAAGAATTATTATTACACCACAAAAATCCAGAATTTCAATCATCGGCGCTTAGAGCTAAATGGTCTATAACTAAGCTTTTTAATGGTCTGTTCTGGTCTAAATAATGATGGATAAACAGAGCCTTGTATAAATGAAGAGCCACTTGCTTTACAAAACAAGTGGCTCAGTTATAGTTTTAGACTATATTAATTGGTGCTGTAAAGATCAATGTAATAACAATTGCTTGAAGTGCATTGAAATTCATAGTGTTTTGCATCTGAACAATCGTTTGAACTGGATTGATAGCGGACTAATGCGTAGGAATTGTTTTGTACACGAGACGTCGTGTCAAAATCAAATTCAATGGACAAGTTTGGCGATGTGCAGTTGTCCCCTGTTTCATAAGTGTACCAATGTCGCATGGTTTCGCCGGGATAGAGTGTCCAGGATTTCCATGCCCCATTGCCCCATTGAATATTGTAGGTGATATTATAAGGGGTATTGTTGTATAGACATACTACGGCATACTTACAATAATAGGTTGGTAAATCGATTGATCTGGACTTTGATATACTACTGGTCATAACCAGTAAAAAAAGCACGGGAGTTAGCATTATTTTTTTCATAACTAATTGTTTAAGAAGTGAATAATGCCAAATATATAATCAAAGTAGGAGCGGTTTTTGGTCTATTCTAGTCCACGAACAGTCATATTGCGCCAATGTTTTATCCATCGGTTTTCCTCAATTAACCAGTCGGCCTCATTGTCCCAATTTTTATCAGCCACCCCCAAAAAGGTAGAAAAAAAGCCAGCATAAGGTTCATAGCTTTCCTGATCGAATTTGAACCTTAAAAGTTGCTCTATTTCTATCTTTTTATTAAGCTTTTCAGCTTCGTTTAAACAGCGATCGTATAAATAATTAGCTGTTAGTGCAACCCTTCGCCCCAACAATTTATTGACAAAAATTTTCATGCTTTCCTTGAATTCTTGATGCTCTGAGCCTTCGGGTGTGTAGGGGGGCTTCAGTAGTTTAGCAGTATATTCAAATGAAAATAGTTTCTGCTTTTTTATTCGATTTCTTTGAATAATGATGTGGTTGTCAATGTCAAAATCTAAAGCATTGAAACCTTGATTCAGTAGCAGATTCTCTATTTTCTTATGTTTGTATCCACGTTTGCGCCAAATTAGTAATAATAAAACAGTGTATTTTTCTACTAGAGTTTCGATTTCTTTTTCGTAATATGGATAACCATCCGCTAGCCTATATGCATTGTACCAAATTCCCAAGGCTATACTTTTGTTGGTGATGCCCTCTTTCCATACCTTATTATCAGGAATAGATAAACTTTTGGTTTCTTGAGCTAACTCAATGATTTCATTCACCAGAAAATTGGCAGATTGCGAGGTGGATAATAGCTCCTTACTATACCAGGATACATTCATTTTACTTTTCCTTTTGGCCTCCTGTAATATTGCCCCTCTTTTATCTGTCAAAATGACATAACTTAAATTGTTTTCTAAGCGACGCATGGCATACTCCAATACATCATAACCTTGCATGATTTGCCATCGCCCCCCAGTGTGCATTAACCTAAAATCTGCTATAAAAACGGCTATGAAATTGGGTATCCCCGAGTCACACAATTTTCCTTTGGCATCGGCTTCTAGCAGTTCAATCGCCTTCCAGCAAGTATCAGCGATATAACAGCTAATACCGTATATCTCAAATAGCTCTTTTACTTCTTGTCTTTTATCCTCCCTATCCTCTAAATAAAGTATGGCCCAATCTAGAACTTCTTTTTGGGTTGCTTCATTAACAGTTGATGGCAACAACGCGAAAAGCTTTTGATAGGAGGATTGTACTACATCAAAATAGGGATCCAAAGTCGGGTTTTCTAGCCATCTCTTTAGCACCTCATGTTTAATTTCTTCGACTTTTATACGATAGTAAAGTGATATAAGAGGCATTATGTCTTTGTCGAAAAAAGAACGGATCATTGTACTGACAGTTTCTGCCGTTTTTTCCAGGCTTTTATTGCCAAACCTGCCCTTGAGTGCGTGGAAAGCACTGTGCAACAAGCCATTATAATCCAATACATAATATTGTATATCTTCGAGTGCTCTTTGGCTCATTTCTTTTGCAGGCAGCTTTTGCTCTCCTGATAACTCCAGTGTGTTCAGGTCTAAAAATAAAAGGTAGGTCGTGCTAAGAATTTTGTAGCGCAATGGGCTTAATTTAATACGTTTTTCAAATATTGGCCACTCTGCAAAAGAAGCTAATACAATCAAACCCCTGTAGCCCTTTTCTCTCATTTCTGTAACTATGTCAACACCCTCAAATTCTACCCAATAAGGAGAATGCCATTTTAAGGATGCATCAACGATGATCAGATCAAAGGAAGCGCAAGATACCTTATCGAGTGCTTGTCTGTTAGGACAAACGGAGATATTGCAATGTAGTTTATTAATGCTCTCTGTTGGCTTTTCGGCGTTCCAAATGATGAGTATGTTATTAAAGTCGCCTAAAGGGCTTATGTTGAATACTTTTAAAAAATCAATGTAATGGGTTGAATATTTTTCTTGAAGCATTGCTTCAAGTTCTTTGTCAAAAAACTCAGGCAGTAAACAAGTTGGAAGATGTACGGTCAAACCGCAGGCATAATCAAGTAATTGTTGTGCATATTCTATGGTAAAGTTTTCAAGTTGACCATAAGCATTTAACCTTATGATGCTCGAAAAAGGATGTTCATCTTTGTAATGCCGTGTTTCTTCTCTGCCTTCATAGCCACCATAAGTTATTTTTAAAGCCGCTTCGGGCAGCCCTTTAACGCTGTCACCAGCATGGCGTATTCGGAGGGTATAGTAAGGTTGATCTGAAGGTTCTGCTTTCAGCCAACTACCGTTAGGCTGAAATTTTTCTAACCAGGTATTCCAGTTTTCAGTTTCGTCTTTCCGCTCAGCCCAGCGATACAGGTGGATATCATTACCGAGGCTTCTGAAAATTTGTCCGATTGCACTGAGGCGTTTGAAATCTCCATCAATTAGCAAGATATTGAATGCCATGTAATTCAATTTGAATTTAGTTGTCAGGTGTTGAAATTGTGATTGCGACCCTATTTGCTGTGAGATTAAAATTATAGCGTTTTAAACACTCCGTTTTAATTAGTTTTTCGAAGTTCCAAAGAGCCAGACCTGCTCCTCCTCTTTCTTGATTTTTGAAGTAACCACTTCGGTGACTTTCATAGCTGTCTTTTAGCTTTTGGGCGCTTTCGACTTCAAGGATGAGCTTAAATTCTCTTTTTATTGGATCCCATTCACACGAATGGATATTAGAGGTATTAGTAGCAGGGCTAAAAAATAAACTCTCTCCTAGGGAAAAAGCGGTTTGAAGTAGTTCTCCATGCCTTTGATCGTTTGGAACGATACTATTATTACGCAATGTAGCATCATCTAGTTCAGATTTAGAAAAAAAAGCTAGGTTGAATGGATTGTCACGGTTTGACTTATTTTTCCGCTCGACAACTGCACAAAAGACTAAAATTAAAGCCCCAACTGTGATGTTACCTCCAGCGAACCCCTTGAATATTTTATTTATCAATGATTCTTGGTTATATGCCGCGCTGGTATCGTGCTTTAAACGAAAAAAAAAGTCAGTTTTATCGGACTCCCAATTAAATAGGTTATCAACTAGTTTATAATAAAACGGACGCCATTCCCCTATAAAATGGAATATAGCTTCTCCAGAATAATAGCCATTCCAATCTTCTTTCGCTTTTTGTACCGACTCCCCAAAATGAATGCCAGGGTAAAGAATTGCATTTTCATTTATTAGAGAGTACCTTGAAAGAAAATCCATGGCACCTATTTGTTTATCGCTGTATTCTATCGGGGTTTTAGATTGGGAAACAATGGCTGAAAAAGGAGGCTCTTCCCCATTTTTAATCGGCATTATTAACAATGCCTCAGCAGGCTCTCCTCTTATGGCGTATTCCTGAACGCCATATTTAAGTCTTTGAGCCTCATCTTTTATATCTGTAATAATTACAGGTTGTCCATTTTTAAGAGCATACCCTGTAAAGGTACCTTCTATGTTTTCCAGAGGACCTTCTTGCCACTGTTCGCGCTCATAATAATAAAGTTTAAAGGAACTATCACCAAATTTGAGCACCAATCCAACAATGTATTTTGATAGTTCATAAGGTTTTAAATATTCTTTGTAAATGAGAGCTATTTCGAGAGCATTTGGGCTTTTACTTTGGATATAATTTGAAAGTATTTTTAATAGGCCAAAATTTATTTCAGTAGCTTCGGATAAACCCGCAACCTGCTTCTCCAAACTTTCTACGTTTGCAAAGTAGCTGGTTTTTTCATGCTCGAAGCCTTTTTCCAACCTCGTTTTTAAAAAATATATCGATAAAAAGAACATCAAGAGCAACCCTCCCCAAAACCATAAGCTTAAGTACCACGGAGGGGTAATGATTAATATAATTCTCTCAGCTGGATATTGCCAAACTCCAGAAGTTTTTACTCGAGCATATACAAAGTACGTGCCATAATGCTCAAAGTTAATGGATTCTAAAGCACCTCTTTCTACTACTTTCCAATCTAGATCTTCAGGCTTAAGGTTATCTTTTTTAGCAATGGCATACTGAATATTTTCAAGGTCAGCATAGAAGTTGTCATTATTGTTTATTCTTATCTGTAATGATTCATTGTTGTAAATAAGGATTATTTTTTTTTCACCAAAACTCAGAGCTTTGGTGTTTTGAAAAAATTCAATGTTAATCTTAGTGTGTAAAGGGTTTTTAAAACGCGCTTCTAGGATTGGGGCTAAACTATCCGGGTTGAAGAAAGTAGTGCCACCCTCTGTCCCGAAATATAGATGCATTCCATCATAAGCAACACTGGTGCCAGCTCCGGATAAGTGCGGTAATCCATCTTGTTCATCTAGAAAGACAAGTCTTTTCTCGCCTAATAAGCAACCCAATCCGCGATCAGTATAGAACCAAACATTATTATTACGCACAAAGATACTGTAAATCTTATCATTGATCATACCTGCTTTTTTATCAAATCTTTCCTTGATTTCGAGGTAGTATTCATAGTACGTAGCTTTAATTATCCCATACTTTTGTGTGCCTATCCAAATTATACCATTTTCTTTGTCCTGAGCAAAACAAATAACATCTTTTAGATAAATTGAATCTGAAAGTATGTGGAGACTTTCTAGCACCCAATCATTACCTTTACTTCTTATTTTGGCATTAAATAGGCCCTGTTCAAAGGTGCTAATCAAATAATCTGTATTATCATTAGCAGAAAAAATATTCTCCTCTGCGTAGTACATGCTTTTCAATAAGGAGTCTTGTTTTACTTTACTCTTTAATTTGGAAAATGACTTATCGCTAACATCTAATAAATAGAATCCGGAGTTTCTTGCCAAAACAATATATCGATTTGTTGTCAATTGTATAGCATGTTCTAAAACTACGTTTTCGCCCAGGTTAGTAGGTATTGTATCAATGATAATACTTGCATTATCTACAATTAAGACATCTCCTTTCCCTAGCAGATACCGGTTATTGCCATTTTTAAAGCTGTATTTTACAAGCATTTCTATGGTATCTGTTACCGGGCTAAGTTGATTAGGGTTGCCAGATAGGATTTGGCTAGAATTTTGAATAGATGTTGTGATTTCAATGTTATTGCTCCCATTAGCCTCAATATGCCAGGCATCTCTACCCGCTGAATTGTTCTTTACTAATAGCTCTCGCCCGAGATGATAAGTCCAAATACTCCTGGGTTTGAGTATCCAGAGTAACCCACTTTCATCCAAAAGCAAGTCTCTGATTTCATCTTTATCAGGCATAGGTATTCCATGCCAATCTTTTTTTAACTCATCGTAAAAAATCAGTTGACCATTTGACGTTCCGAAAAATTGTTTGTTGTTTCTGGCAAAAGAAGCCGTTATTTTAGCACCAGGTGCTAATGATAAATCTGTCGGAACTACAGCATTGTTTTTACCCTTACTAGTAGGTGGGGTTATTTTAGCATGAGCATCTCCAGTATATAAGTGATCGCTTTTCTTTTGGCGAGGAATTACGACATAATCCTCTGCATTGAATTCAATAACGAGGTTCTTTTCACTATCTTCGTAAATATCCCTAAAAATACTGGAGCCAATGTTGCTGTAAAGCACAAAATGACTGCCTACTTTTCGAAAAAGACCATTTTCTGTTGCTATCCATATAAAGCCGTCGGCATCTTCATACATAACAGAATTGGTACTTGCATAGAAATCGACTTGCTTTAGTAAGTTGTTTTCAACAGGTAAAGTGTCTTTAAGACCTTCTTCTCCATCAAGGATTATCTGACCATCTCGGGCTAGCGTATTAGTATAGTTAGAACATAAGAATAGATATGACAAAATTGAAAAAAAAAGGGGAGGTCTCATGGCGCAGAAATTTCAAGGCAATATACGACCTAAAATTTCTAAAAAATTGGTCTGGAATGGTTTGAAAATCAACCTATCCCCCTTTCCCCAACAAACTCCGCCAAAAATCTCCAAAACTGTCGAACTCCTTCCTGTAGCTCAGGCCGGTGCCTACTTCAAGGCGGCTGCCACCGCCGATGTCCGGCTCCAGGGTTTGGTAGATTTTTAGCTTGAGGGAGCGGTCTTTGCTGATGGCGTATTCGATGACCAAATCATTGCCCACAAAGGCGCCGTTCCGCAGGCTGGTAGCGGCAGAGTTGTTGATGTCCACGTTACCGCCGATTTGTATGACCAGTTTGTCGCTGAACAATTCCTGGCGGAGTTGTACCTGAAACGCATCGCCACCGCCTGAAATGTTGGTGCCCCCATCGAAGTTGAAATTGTTGTATTGGTTGTAAGCAATATCCAGATCGGTACCAGAGAAAGTACTGCTGCCATCGGATAAGTCTGTGAACAATTCGGACAGCAGCAGCGAAAGTTGGTTGGACACCATCTCGCTCACAGTTTTGTAAAAAATGCCGCTGCCCTGTATGGTTGCTAAGTCAGAAGGCAAGAATTGACCGACGACCAAAAGGCCAAACACCTGTCTATTCAGCTCATTGGGGTCGGATTGGATGACCCGCAGCTTGCTATCTGTGAAGTTTTTCAATGCGCCAACCAACTGTGGGAATTGAATGTCGAAGGTAATATCGGGCTGGAGTAGGTCGCCATTCAAATTAAGTCCCAAAGAAACGCTGGTTGCTTTATTGGCGTCCTGGCGCAGGGCTTCCGGCGCGCTTTCCAGGTATTCCTGAATGAAGTTGCTGGTCGAAGTGAAGAGGTCTTTGTATTCCGCTTCCAGCTTGATTTGTGCTCGGTAAGGATCGCCCGACCAGGTGATGATACCGCCTTTTTTAACGGTAAAACCCTTATTGACCAGGCCATATAGCGTAAACAAATACTCTCCTTTTTCAATCAAGTAATCGCCATACATCTGAAAGCTGCCATTGCGCGGTAGCAGTATTCGCAGATTGCCCCGACCTGATCCTTTGATGATATCGCCAGCTTTTTCATCGAAAATGATTTGGCAGGTAGCCTCTTCGCTGATACTTAAATCCATTTCCACACTGATGCCCGTGTTGCCCCGCTTTGCATCCTTTGCAGTTGAGCCTACGGGTTCAGGCTGAACAAACTTGATATACGTCAGTTCTGATCCCCCTTGGCTCGAATTAATAGGGATGGTTAACCGGGTATCTTTGCCTACGCTGGCGTTGATATATATGTCGATTTTATTCAAGGGGCCTGTGAAAAGCACATCACCATTGCCAATCGCATGGCCATAAAACATGTCATTGTCTCCTTTGTCCGTGTCGAGTGCTAAAAATTTAGTAGTTGTGAGGCGGGCGTCTAAGCCCAGGTTTTTTAAATATTGATGGGTAACCCCGCCACGGACTTCAGCCGTATTGCCATATTTGTCTTTTAGGATAGTCTTGGAGGCATCAAAAAGTTGGTTTCCTGCAGTTATATGAGCCCGATCGAAATAATAGCGGGTATGGAGAAAATCAACCGTAATCGCGCCGTTTTTGGCTTCAATAAAGCCTTCGATATTAGGCTCAGCGGGCAGTCCAAAAATGTGTAAATCGGCTGAAAAACTACCAGTTGAGTTGGATATGTTATCGCCGAGCCAATATTCTGCAATGTTCAATGGGAAATTGGTAACGTCTAAATAAAAATCAAAATAATTGGCCCGTTGAGCATTAGGGATTTTATCACCAGGCCTCAAATTAGACGGATTGAATTTGCCTTCCACGATCATTTGTGCGGTATCGCGGCTGATATTCAGATAATAGTGCAGGCTGGTATCTTTTAAATTATTACCCGTAACATCCAGACTAAAAGTACCCCAGTCGGAATCATTGACCATAAAAGTATCGGCTAATACCCGGGCATTGATACCTTGCATTTTAAAAATATTGGCAATATACACTTCCGCTCCAAAACGGCCACCAAAATCCAACTCATCATAATCCCAAAGCTCATCGATTGAAGAAAAGTCAAAATTGGAAAGCAGTAATCTAAGCCCCTTTTCCTGAGTATCTGTCAGTTGAATGCGCCGATTGCCATTGGTTAGTAAAAAATCTTTCGTATCAATAAAACCTTTGCGGAAGGTAATGCTGTTGTTATCGGCTACCAACCAAGGCGTATTGAAAATAATCAGGTTGGATTGCTTGAAACTCAAACCAAAATTCAAACTATCTGCTAAAAATAACTTGCTGTCTAAGTTTAAGACATCAATGACCGAGCTTTTATCCGAACTGTAGTTCAAACCGATTTCCAGGGTATCTCGGTACAAGTTACAGGTAAGATTGACCGGCTGGAAGCTGGTTTTTTCATTGATAATAGGTTCAACCACAGAAAAGCTAATCTGACCATCGCCCTGGGCGATTTTCCCTTTTGACCGCAAGTCATTTAGGGCTATCTTATCGTAAACAAAACGAGGAATCTCCAGATTATACTTAGTGGTATTGCTGGTATTATCCAAGCTGCCTTCAAAGACAGCCTCCTGTATAGGGTGAAGCTTTTCGTCGATGAGGTAAAGCAACTTTTTAGAATCGCGGATATCCACCCTATAATTGAAGCGATGGTCGGTAAAAGTTTTATTGATGGGCTTTAGCTTCAAACGCGTATAAAACTCCGGGTAATTTTGCTGAAGCAAGCTGAATACCACATCGGGTATTTTCTCCAGATCGAAGAGGCCTATGATTTCTGCTTCTGCTACATCCGATTGCAGTATAAAACGTTTGCCCGCTTCTGGGTGGGATTCGGAGAAGAGTTCAATAGAGTCAATCGGGATATTGCCGATGGAGGGATGTTGAATTAAAAATTGGGAAATACTTCCTGTACCATTTAAATTGGAAAAACTCTTGAATGCCAAATCCAACACCACATTTCCCGACAGGATCAGCTCTTTTTTAGAAATGTTGAGCCGATACAAATCCAACTTTTTGACACTGGCTTTTAAATCATATTTCGGCAAGGAGTCAGCCCAGACGACTTTACCATTAAAGTTGAGGTCAATGTTGTCGTCTTGAATGTTGAAATCTCCCGTAAATCCCTTCGTGTTCAATTCGCCAGTCAGTGTGGCATTATCATAGCTGTAGTTTTTGTACTCGAAGTTTTGAACTTCTGCCGATAGGTTGGCGGAGGCATTTTGAGCGGTAATACCTTTACCATCCTTGATCGTTGTTTTAAAATTGACAATGCCAAAGTTGGGGTTGTCCGACCATTTACCTAGGTCGAAATCGCGCAGCGTCAGGGTTCCAGAGTATTGTGCTTTGTCTCTGCCTTGTTTCAGGTCCATCCCCATATCCATTTCCGCTTGCCCGAGGGAGGTATTCAACAAACCATAAGCAACAAAATTGGTAAAATAGCCATCAAATTTTCCGGTAAAGTACAAATTGCCCAAACGACTGAAATTCTCAGGCGGATTAAAGCCCGGCAGCAATTCCCGCAAGGTTTTCATATTGGTCAGCAAATTGGATAAGTTGAGGTTGAGCAACTCACTGCCGCGGTTGGCCAAGTCACGTGAACTAAATTCCCCATCAATGACCAAGCTATTGTCGTCGCCAGTCATATATAAATTGAGTTCCTTGCCTTCCAGTTTATTGACCCGACCCTTGAAAATACCGCTGATGCCCAAAGAGCGATCCTGATTGTTGCGGAAAAACGTATTTTCTTTTAGGGCAGGTGCAAAAGCCATGATGTCTCTCAATGCAACATAAGAATTACTCACATTGCCATACATGGTGACCATATTGTTAAAATCTTCCCAAGCCGGATAGCCATTGTATTTAAATTCGAGGGTATCGCCAATACCGGAATAGGGTGTCATCAAAGTCATGCCATGCAGATAGGCGCCATCGCAAGAAACATGTGCTTCGCCTGCACACAAACTTTGCAGCTCAAAACCGCTGAGTTCGCGCATGGCCAGGTGATTGATGATACCGTCAAAAGTAAGCCCCTCTTCTGAAAATCGGAATTGCCGAAAGTCCATCTCTATGTCCAACACATCGAGGTGTTCATAATTGATTTCATTTTCCGGTAGGTTATTGAGCGGGTCTTTGCGCCAGTTGTGCAAAACAAATTTACCCTTTTCCATTTGCAGGTGGTCAATTTGGAATCGGAAAGGGTTTGCGATACTATCTTCCGTAAGTTCGATTGGCGCCTCGTCTGGAATATAGGCGTATTCGCGTTCGTCAATTCTGATAAATGGGGCATTTAGGAAAAGGGTTTTGGCATGTATGAAATTGCCAGGAAAATCCATTTTTTCCATCACGGCAGAGCCTTGTTGAATATAGATGGACAACCTTTGCCCTTTAAGTTGGTCGTCTTTTAAAAACTGTACATCATTCAAACGCAGTTTTTCCAGGTTGAATCGAAATGGCTTTTTATCCTTTTTAACAACGCTGGTATCCTTCGGCGGCAGCAAGCGATGCAACATCATTTGAAGGTGGTTTTCCTCTTCATCCGCTGCTCTCCTAATGTTAACAATAGCACCGTCCAGGCTGATTTCTTCTACGACCAAGCCCTCCAACACATAGACAATCGGATTCAAATTAATATTGGCATACAAGCGCTTGCTGTAAAGCAGCGTGTCGCCCATCGAATAATCTTTGATGTACAATTTTTCTAATATGAGCTTATCCAAAAAAGCCAGGTTGAGGCGTTCAATGCGCACTTCGGTTTGGAGTGTTTTATTGAGCGATTCGGTGAGCTTTTTAACCAGAAAATTTTGGACAACCGGAAGTTGGATAACCACGAATAACGTCAACAACAACAAAAGCAGTAGGAATACAATCCTGTTAATCCAACGCCAACTCGTACGTCCGATTTGCATCAACCGAGTTTTCCAGTCGGTTTTTTTTCCATTTCCTGCTTTTTCTTCTATGTCCATATAGGCGCTCAAAGGTAGCTTTAGTATTCGTAATAATAACGGCTAAAACGAAAGCGGGGTTGTATTGTGAGCAACATCAATTTTATCCGCTCCCAATCGATAGCACATCAAGTGACTGATTGGATAAATTCAATGGCTCTGTCTTCTGACCAAAAGGCGCCTTTACCCAATTGGGTGGTAAATCCTACATGTCCGCCGCTCAATGGCGTTTCGAGAAATAGATTAGAAGATGTCCGCGCTACATCATAAGGATAACAAGGCGCACTGAGAAAAGAATCATCCAATGCATTTACAAGAAGTGCAGGTCGAGCCAAACGAGGTAAGAAATGTATGCAGCTATTTGCTGTCCAATAGTGTTCAGCGCTCTCAAATCCGTGAATGGGAGCCGTAAAATGCCCGTCAAATTCATGAAATGTACTTGGCCTCTTTTGGGGCATGGGCATTTGATCATCAAAAAAGGATCGTTTGATCGCTATTTTCTCATTGAGGCTTTTCATGAAATTGAGTAAATAGAGCTTGTTGTGCCATTTGTGGATTTCTACATTTGCCGTTATAATGTCGCAGGGTACAGAGAAAGCGACGCCTGCTTTTAAAGCTTTGGGTAGTCGGCTGGCATTTTCGCCCAAATACTTCAACACCACATTGCCGCCTAAACTAAATCCTACCAACACCACTCGGCGGTAATCTTTTTGCTGTAAAATGCTTTCCAGTACAAAATGGGTGTCGTCCGTTTCTCCAATGTGATAAGAGCGTAGAAGCCGATTGGGTTCACCGCTACAACCCCTGAAATTCAAAGCCGCAGCATCCCAGCCCGCTTGGTTGAACCGTTGCACCATCCACTTGATATAAGGCCGCTCTGTGCTGCTTTCTAAACCATGCAAAATCAAAGCAAAGGAATCACTTCCCACTACAGACCAATCCAAGTCGATGAAATCAAGATCGGGGGTTGTCAGCCGTTCTCTTTGGTATTGCAAAGCAGGCATAGGGCGAAAAACGGAGGCATAAATGGTGTTGACATGGCCATTCTTAAAAACGCCTTTCGCCCGATAAGTGGAATGCTCTATGTATGGCATTGGTGGTATTTGGGTTGACTGGACGCATGACTACAAATGTAGTTATTAGCAGCTATTTTTAAAGAGAAATTGTCACCTGACTTTAGTATATACCGTACCTCTTCCTTTGCCTCTTTGAAGCAATAATCCAGCTTCTGTGAGCCGTTTGAGGTCATATTTGAGTGTATTCCGGCTCACTTCGGGCAATAAGTTATCTACTTCACCAACGGATAATTCACCTTCACGGCGCACGAAATCCAACACCCGACGTTGCCGCGTATTGAGATACAGGACGGCAGGCTCTTCCACCAAGGATTGCTCATCTTCGGCCAGCCGCTCTGTGATTTGACGAATAGCATTGAGCAGATAGTAGAGCCACCTGCCAATGTCTTCTTTTTCAGTACCTCGGTGTCGTTGAGCAGTCATTAGCGCTTTGTAATAGCCTGCTTTGTCATTTTCTATGACCCTTTCCAGGCTAGTGTACAATACAAATTCGTAGCCGTTTTGAAGCAGCAAAAGATTGGTCAGCAGTCGGCTCAAGCGGCCGTTGCCATCTTGAAATGGATGGATGCTTAAAAATTCATAAATAAATGCACCGATTAGAATCAGTGGGTGCTGGTTTTTGCTGGCACGCTCTGCCAAGTACCAATTGACCGCTGTTTCCATAGCTTTAGGCGTTAATGCCGGGTCTGTAGTTTGGAAAATGATTTGCTGCTCCCCATGAGCGTCTGTAGCTACTACCTGATTGCTCAATTGCTTGTACTGACCCCTATGATGGGTGTCTTTGGAGCTGTAACGCAATAATTCATTGTGGAGTGCTTTGATCAGGCTTTCGCTGAGCAGCAAATCGCGATATTGCTCTTGAATGATTTCCAATGAGGTGAAATAACCAGCGACCTCCTGCTCATCGCGGCTGCTTAAAGACTGTATGTGCATGTGATCAATCAAATCGGCGATGGCTTCGTCGCTCATTCTGCCGCCTTCGATACGGGTAGAAGAACCCGTGCTTTGAACGGTTGACAGGTGGCGAAGTTCCTGAAGTTGCTCGATATTGAGGTAGGTTTGAACTTTCCAGGCGCGGTTGTAGGTGTCAATATCTTGGATGACTTTGTGAATGGAAGCTAAGCTAAGCGGGTCTATGTGGAGTAGGTATTTCATGTTTTTCTTTCTCCAAAGTTATCTGTTTTTATCTGTTTTTCAAATTTTTTATCCAATTTTAATTTTTTTTTCTTATTCTCGGCTTCTTGGGATTAATGAGCGGATACTTGGCTTAATGGCAAGTACATTATCGCCGAGCTGTTCTTCCAGCTCTAGCAGGGCTTGATTGGCCTCTTCAAAGCTGTTGTTCAGGTTACCGACATACACCGTAAAGCCGTTTTCAATGTCATTGAAACAGCCTAGCCACAAGCCGGATACAGACCACCCTAAGTATCTCAGTTCAGCGATGCGGGCGGTCGCTTCCGCATAAGATGCCGCCACGTCAACCTGAAGGATATAAACGGTTTTTTCAATGTCTTTTAATCGGGTACAATCATATTCGATGAATTCATTTTCTCCCGGCAGTATGGTGATAAACTCAGAACCCTCATTCGTCGTCTCGTCCGATTTTTCGGATCTTGGTGTTTGGACAAAGTTTAGCCCCATGTAAGGTTTTTCATCTTTTAAAAAAGGCATAGGCCAGGTAAAGGGCGTATCCAATTCGTAAATCAGCGATTCTGGTTTCTGTTTATTTTTTTGCTTGACCAACTCCATTTTATCCAGATAGGCTTCTGGTTCTTCGTAAATGCGCAGCTTTTCCTGTAATTCTTTGAAAAATATCCCGCTAACAACCAGAACACAGGCAGTCACGACAGCCATTTGCTTGGCATAACGTCGCTTAAAACGACTTTGATCCTGGAGGTTGAACTGCTTTAACCATTCTGGTACATATCCATCTTTGAATTTTTGCAATAGCTCATTCTGACTCAGGAAAGCAATGCGAGCCCTTTTATTTTTAAAAATATCTTCCCGGGATGGGGTGATTTGCATAATAGGCTTCTTGTTTTCTTGTACGACAATCAGGCCAAATCCATTGTAAATGCACTGATTGCGCAACTCCATATAATCAGGATCATTATAGCTATTCAAAAAGACATCCTCTCCAATGGCTACCCATTGTTCGTCTGCGTGGTAGCGCTTAAATTGTTCAATGGCATAGATATAACGATATCGGCGCAAGCGCTGAAACGAAAACCGATAAATCATGAAAAGAATGCCAAATAAAATAATCGTAAATGCAGCTGGAACAAATAGGCCAGTCTGTTTGATAGGCAACCTACCCAAAATATAAACAGTAAAAAAAATCATGGTAGTAATAACGGCGGCCACAGCCGCTGCATCCCAGAGCAGTAGCCCCAGCATCAGCTTGTACTTCACCTCTGATTTCGTGTCATAACTGGTCGCTTCGAAGGTTGCCCTGAAAACTTGCCCTTCTTGACTTTCATAGGATAAAAAACCATCAGCGATGACCCCGCCTGCTCCCCGTACATCAGATGTGAGCATGGGGCGGCTCTCCCTTTGCCGATTCCGGTAGTGGTGCTTGAGAAATCCCAGCGTAATGACTTTGATGTCTTGTTCAGTCAGCATTTTCCAGCGTTTGCCACAACTTAATGGTTTGTACAGCAGGCTTTACATCGTGCACCCGGAGCAATTTTGCCCCTTGTTGCAAGGCAACGACATGCAAGGCCGTCGTGCCATACAATGCGTGTTCGGGTTTAGTCCCTAGTACTTTATTGATCATAGACTTTCTCGAGATACCTGCTAATACAGGCAATTCTAAAATGCCAAATACATGCATTTCCTTGAGCAGGGAATAGTTGTGGGACACTTGTTTGCCAAAACCAAAACCCGGATCCAAAATGATGTCTTTGACACCCAACGCTCTTAACTTACCCACCTCAGCAATAAAAAAATCCAGCACTTCCAATACCACATCTTCATAAACAGGCTGAACTTGCATCGTATCGGGGCGGCCCTGCATGTGCATCAGAATATAAGGAACACCCAATTCAGCCACCATGTCGTAAAGCTTGGGATCAATACGCCCTGCAGATATGTCATTCACCATACATACGCCTGCTGCAATACTTCTTCTGGCTACTTCCGACCACACCGTATCAATTGATAAAAGAGCATCCGGAAAATATTTCCTGATTAATTCAATGGCGGGCAATACCCGGCTCAATTCTTCGTCAACGCTTACCCAATCAGCACCTGGCCTCGACGAAGCGCCCCCAATATCTATGATCGCGGCGCCTTCTTCTAACATTTTTTCTGCCTGTCGCAACAAATCCGCTTCCACGCGATACTTGCCCCCGTCGTAAAAGGAATCGGGCGTACAATTCAGTATGCCCATGACTTGCGGCTGCTCCAAACTCAGCAGATGGCCTTTGCAGTTAATGGTCTGTTTGGGAAACAACATGCCGTACTATTCTGGAAAGAAAAAAATCAAAAGTTAGCTAACTGCTCAGCAAGATTAGTGCTGTAAAGATAGATCAATAGGCCTAGAGAACAAGCAGTGCAACCCATTGAAAATGCACGCACCTATCCGTCGCCCACCACTTTACTTCGCCACTTCAGGCATTTTACAAGCCTCATCAGCTTTTTTGCCACAGACGCTGCATTCCCCGATTTCACTTTTCAACATCGGATTGTTATTGGCACAAGTGCCCCTAAACTCTTGCCCGGTGAAAATATGCCGTATATTAATTAAGAGGAATGAAATGCCAAAAAAACCGAAAATGATCGCCAACACATATAAGAATTCCATAAAAGAAATTTAATTTTATTTTTTAGCAACTGCACTGCTATTTAAACGCAATACAACTGCAGCGGGTTCATTCTGAATAGCTCCCTTTAAAATAGCTGGTTTTATGCGCTGCTCTAATAGGAAAACTTTAATTTCACGGCCAAAATTAAAAACTATGCAGCATAAACTGGAAGCTTTTGGCCGTTTGTTGACAATAATGGACGAACTGAGGGAAAAATGTCCCTGGGATCGCAAGCAGACTTTTGCAAGCTTGCGCAACCTGACCATCGAAGAAACCTACGAACTAGCCGACGCTATTCTGGAAGAAGATATGAAGGGCATCAAAGAAGAGATAGGCGACATTTTGCTGCACATGGTTTTTTATTCCCGGATTGCCGATGAAAAAGGGGCTTTTGATGTAGCAGATGCCATCCATGCGGTTTGCGATAAGTTGATCAAACGCCACCCGCACATTTACGGCGATGTAGTGGCGGAAGATGAGGAAACAGTGAAAAAAAACTGGGAACAACTGAAACTAAAAGAGGGCAAAAAATCGGTGCTACAAGGCGTACCCAATTCCTTGCCTGCTATGGTCAAAGCTTACCGCATGCAGGAAAAAACCAAGCAAGTGGGCTTTGAGTGGGAAAACAGCGAACAAGTTTGGGCAAAAGTCGAAGAAGAAATGGCTGAATTGAAAGAAGTAATGTTCGACGAGAGCGATTTTTCCAGAAAAGAAGAAGAGTTTGGTGACGTATTATTTTCACTCATCAATTTTGCTCGCTTTCAACAAATTGACCCGGAAACAGCCCTAGAAAAGGTCAACCAAAAGTTTAAAAAGCGGTTTGAATATATTGAGGCCAATGCCGGCAAAGACTTAAATGATATGAGCCTACAGGAAATGGATGCACTTTGGGAAGAAGCTAAGCTCAGATAGGTCAGAATTTTTAAAATGGCATTTATTTATTCTTTCCTAAATGCATTTCATTCATCGGCATTTTCCTACCTTTGCGCTCCCAAATGGAGATGTGTGGTTTTGGCCTTTCCTACTTTGAACAAAAAGCCAAGCCATTTTAATCTGGTTTAATTGTTGATAATGAAAAAAATAGAGTTAGATATCGTTGCTCTTTCCCACAGCGTAACCCAATCTCATAATTACGCTGTTGTGTTGGGCGAACAGGATGGCTCAAGAAGACTCCCAATCGTTATTGGCAGTTTTGAGGCACAGGCCATTGCCGTAGCTATGGAACGCATGACCCCAAACCGCCCCCTCACGCACGATCTTTTCAAAAATACCCTCGAGACTTTCAACATAGACTTGAAGGAAGTCATCATCAATAATTTATTGGACGGCATTTTTTACGCCCGCCTCATTTGCATCAAAGATGGTGAACTGATCGAAGTGGATTCGCGCACTTCCGACGCACTCGCTATGGCCGTGCGCTTTAATTGCCCGATTTATACCTATGAATTCATACTCGACGCAGCTGGCGTAGTATTGGAAGAAACCGAGGAACATCCCGAGGCTGTTAAAACGGAAGAACGTCAGGAAAAGGAAAAACGCACCGGATCTTTATCCCGATATACCATAGACGCCCTCCAAAAGATGTTGGAGGAAGTCTTGTCGGAAGAAGACTACGAACGGGCTGCCGAAATCCGCGATGAAATAAAAAGAAGAAAAGAAAAATCCTAAATGTCCTACGAAGCCGCCATGTCCGAACTACAGGAAATCGTAGCACGCCTACAAGATGGCCGAACTGGCATTGACGACCTTGAAAAGGAACTAACCCGTGCCAGCCAACTCATCCAGTGGTGTCGCGAAAAACTCCGAGATACCGAGGCGGCTGCCGACCAATTGTTGGGAAATTCTTAGTAACCACTCACTACCCATCCTCATAAACCCCTATAAAGTCTGCTTCCGTCCATGCTTCCGGCGAACGCAATTCGTACAATTTCTTTTCCGAATACGCCATTTCCCCAGCAAAGCCGTCAAAATCCGCAAAAGGATTTTTCTTTCCCATGCCATCCTTTTCCCGCACAAAAGCTTTGCCCAATACCAGCCCGATTTTTCCCAGGTCGTTGAAAAAATATTCCTGCAAAAGAGGAAGCACTTGTTGGTCGAACACCTGTTTTAACTCGTCCAAGTTGTTGACATTCAAAAAATAAGCATGCCCAATGTGGTAATCCTTGCTCAAGAGCAGTTCTATCCGATAATTGATGGTATCCAGCAATTTGACCAAATTAATACCCGATAAACCCGGGCGATCGGCCAGTGCTGCAATCTTATCCGGCTCGGCAGGCATTTCCCGAAAGGAGAAGCGACGACGCAGCGCCATATCCAGGGTCTCCGCGCTGCGGTCTGCGGTGTTCATGGTACCAATGAGGTATAGATTCGCTGGCACACTAAAATTTTGACGGGAATAGGGCAATATTACTTCCAGTGCTTCCGCCATGCCCTTACGTTTATCCGAATCAATCAGGGTCAGTAATTCCCCAAAAATAGCGGCTATATTGCCTCGATTGAACTCGTCCATAATCAGCACATAATTGCGCAACGCCGCAGCTTGGCTTCCTTTTTGCAAGAAACTTTCCAAATCATTTTGTGCCCTGGCAGCTAGTGTTTTAAAAATGCCGTCTTCTATGCGGTAATGAACCTTGCCTTCCGCTGAAAAAGGCTTGATCCCTTCCACAAAGTCTTCATAGGAAAAAGATGGATGAAAGGTCACAAAACCAATCCTGCCCTGACTTTTATAGTATTGAAAACGCTGTTTCAAAGCAACCCGGCTTTCCAAAGCCAGTTCTTCCTCTGGGCGTTGCTCTATGATGGATAAAGCGTGATTGAGCGTTTTAAACGTTTTCCCAGTACCAGGCGGGCCATATAAAATCAGATTGTGGGGATGTGAAAACTCTGGCTGGTACTCATAAGCTACTTCCGGTTCGGAGAACAGGTGCAATTGTTCTACCCAATCCAGGATTTGTCGGTACTGGTGATAGTGCGACTTAAAGGTAGAGCCAGGCAGACTGCCATGGAAATCCTGAAAAAAAGGACTTTCCAAAAGCCTTTCTTTAGAAATGGGCTGATGCCACAAATTGCACTCAATCTGCAGGGCAACCCTCTTTTGTACATCCGGCTCATGCAGGTAAAAAGGGCGCTCCCACTCAGGGATGGGCTGCTCTTCCGGCATCGATCGAACTTCTGCCAGGGCATAACAGGCGGCATTCTTTCCACTTTCGTAAAGAATGGCCTTATCCCCGGCCTTTATTTTATCCCAATGAGCGCTAATGCCAAAAGAGGAAACTGCCCCTGCTTTGAGGGCCTCTGATAGGCGCATTACTTTAGGGCTGGACTGAAATAGCCAGTACTGTATCGCTTTTTGTTCGTTCATGCTTTGTGTGCTCGGGGCTAAATTAGTTAAATTTTTTCCTAATTTGGCAGCCCGATTCAACCCGGCGGGCTTATTTCAAGTTTTTGTTAGCAAAAAGGTAATTCGACAATATGCAATTCATCTATCCGGCATTTCTTTTTGCCCTAGCGGCACTGGCTATCCCCATCATCATCCACCTGTTTTATTTTAGAAGATTCAAAAAAGTCTATTTCACCAATGTTCGCTTTTTGAAAGAAATAAAAGAGGAAACCAGTTCCCGTTCCAGGCTGCGCAACCTGCTGGTGTTGCTCATGCGACTATTGGCGCTGAGCTTTTTGGTATTTGCATTCGCCCAGCCTTTTATCCCGCTCAAGGATACCGAAGTGAAAACGGGTACCAAAGCCGTGAGTGTTTTTATCGATAACTCTTTTAGCATGGAGGCTTTGAGTGAAGATGTAGCGCTGATAGAAAAAGCAAAACAGCGCGCCCGCGAAATAGTGGAAGCTTACGCACCGGATGATGAATTCCAGATTTTGACCAACGACTTTGAAGGCCGACACCAACGCCTGCTTGGCCGAGATGACGCGCTGGCCCTGATTGAAGAAATACGCATCAGCCCGGCAGTGAAAGAGCTTTCACGGGTATTGGCCAGACAGCAGCAAACGCTAAATACGGCTAAAACGGCCAATTTATCTGCTTACATCATTTCTGACTTTCAGCGCAATATCACCGACATTGAGTCTGCCGTGGATACTAGTGTAGAATTGAACCTCATTTTACTCCAAGCGGTACAGGAGAAAAACGTCAGCATCGATTCAGCTTGGTTCGACGGGCCCGTGCCTGTACTGGGGCAGCCCAACCCTATGATTGTTCAAGTCCGCAACTACACCGATGAGGCGCTGGATAATATTCGACTTTCTTTATTGTACGATGGCCAGAATAAGCCAGTAGGAACCCTCCGCATTCCTGCCAACTCAGCCGTTTTGGATACCATCCAGATGACGGTTCAAAAAACAGGATGGCAAACTGGTGAATTGGCTATTACAGATTATCCGGTTACTTTTGACGATACGTACTATTTTGCTTTTGATGTAAAAGAGGTAATTAAGGTTTTGGTGATTAATGACAATCAAAGCAATCGGTTTTTGGATGCTGTTTTTGGAGGTATCTCCAATTTTGACCTCACCAATCAGCTCAGCCAAAATCTGGATTATTCCCAGTTTTCCAATTACCAACTCATCGTTTGCAATGATTTAAGCGACCTGTCTTCAGGACTAGCATTTGAATTGAATCAATACGTGAAAAACGGAGGGAATTTGCTGGTTTTTCCAGGGCGCAACGCCAATTTGGCCAGTTATAAAAGCTTCTTGGCTGCTTTTCCAGCCAATGAATTGGGCAACTTTGAAGAACAAGCCAGAGAGGTCGGACAGATCAACACCTCAGAATTTGTATTCAACGATGTGTTTGAAAACCGGTCTGCCAACTTGCGCCTGCCCGCTACACAGGGCAATTTCCGCTTGAGTCGTTTCAGCGGGAGAGGGGAGGAAATACTGATGAGTTACCGCGATGGCAATAGCTACTTGACCAAATACCAATCGGGAGAAGGCAACCTGTATTTGTGCAGCGCCCCCATCAATGATACCTATAACAACTTGGTGCGCAATGGGGAAATATTTGTCCCTATGCTGATGAAAATGGCCATTTCTACGGCTAAAGGCATCCGCATTGCTTACACCATAGACAAAGACGAGGCCATCGTAGCTGAACATAAAGCCAATACAGGCGGCGACATCGCCTATAAACTAAAAGGCAAAACAGAAGAATTCATTCCCGAACAGCGGATCATTGGCGCCAAAGTTTTTTTGAGTGTCAACAATCAGATTCCCGATGCTGGAATTTATGAATTGAACCTGAGTCAAGACACTACTTCGGCCAAGTACGCTTTCAACTACAACCGAAAAGAGTCAGAATTGACCTATTTCAAAGCGGATGAGTTGCAAGAGCGATTTGGCGAGCAGGTCAATGTCGTGGACATTCGGGATAAAGCGCTATTAACGGCACAAATAGAAGAACGGAGTCAGGGAACTGTTCTATGGCGTTGGTGCCTGATTTTGGCGCTGATTTTTCTGGCACTGGAAGTCTTGATCCTGCGGTTTTGGAAAGCGTAATCGTATAACAACAATCCATTGGACAAACCTTTTTTTTTCAAACAATTCACCATCCACCAAGACAAATGCAGCATGAAGGTGGGCACCGATGGCGTACTGCTCGGCGCTTGGGCGGATGTCGCTAACGCCCATAAAATGCTAGACATTGGCACAGGAACGGGTGTCATTGCCATCATGCTCGCTCAGCGCCAGGAAACGGCTCAAATTCATGCCGTAGAAGTGGAGGAGAATGCCTACCAACAAGCCTTGGCAAATATGGCGGCTACGCCTTGGGCAAGCCGCTTGCAATTGTTCCATACCTCCATTCAAGATTTTGCCAAAGTGCAGGAGGGCGATTATGATTTAATGGTAAGTAATCCGCCTTTTTTCTCGGGGGGCACTTTTAGCGATAAGCAGGATCGCAACAGCGTGCGGCATACCGTCAAACTTCCGCACGGCGATTTGCTACAGGCTGTACGTCGGTTACTGTCCAAAGAAGGTCGCTTCTGTGTGATTCTGCCGTATATTGAAGGCCTCCGTTTTCAGGAAATGGCCGATTTTTACCAGTTGCATTGCACCAAAGTAACGGAGGTTTTTCCTAAAGCCGACAAACCAGTTGAGCGCCTCTTGATGCAATTTGAAAAACAAGCCCGACCCCTTGAAAAAGATCAACTGATCATCCAATACGAAGGTTCGAACCATTGGACAGAAGCATACATCGAGCTGACAAAGGCGTTTTACCTGAATATGTGATGGGGTGTCAGGCAATTTGTACTTGCCTGACACCTTACTTATTGTTACTTCATCAAAACGACCCTCTTGGTAACGATTCCCACTTCAATAGAGCGAGCTTTCACCAGATACAAGCCATTTTGCAGATTCGAAATTTCCATACGGATACGGGGATCTTTCATCGGATCCACTTCCATACTTTGCCAAAGGCGGCCTTGAGCGTCGTAAATTTCTAATGTTACACTACTCTTCCCAAAATCGGTCAGATTGATATTCAAAATGCCTTGGTTAGGATTGGGATACACCTGAAAATCAGTTGCACCAACAAACGGCTCAGCATCTGTATCATCTCTAAAAATCACCGATTCAGTTTCCTGTAAGGGAGAGACTACCGGGGTGCACAGCTCTTCCAATCCGTTTACACAAACGAGCACCTCCAGCAATTCCTGCAAATGTGGTGGGCCAATGATGTTGCCCAAAGCGATATTGGCCAGGCGGTAAATGTCATTGATGGTTGCATGCGTTGGCAAAAATTGATCAATAACCGGATGATACGTACAATGAGCATCCACAAAAGCTTCTTTGCCCAGACTTGGGTTTAGCCGCAGTTTAATGCCCAATTCAATGGTCTCAGCCAGCAGTGGGTTTTCCATTTTTCCGTTTATGTCCAAAGGATTTGCGCCGAGCTGGCAATCTGCCCCTACAACAACCTGACCAGGTTCTAAAGCACTTGCTGTTGCGCCTGAACTGGGCATCCAATCAACCACGCAGGCTGCATCGGAAGCATCGATCGTGACCTTGTTTTGTGACCAACCAATCACCAGCGGATCGGCTACACCATCCATATTTACATCAAGGGAAAGCGCCTGAGCAATCAAAGGCTCCGCACTACTAACAATGGTTTGGACGCAGACACTGGCGTTTCCGTAAATATCTTCTGCCGTCCAGGTTCTTTCAAAAGTACATTCCCATTCGCAATCTCCACTGATGACCAAATCGGTGTAAGTAATTTCAGGATTGGGATCGCAATTATCCGTGGCAGCAGCTATTCCGGTTTCACTGAGGTCATAAATGGCATCGCAAGCAACAGTAACATCTGCCGGGCAAACGATAGCAGGAGGGGTAATATCCACACCAGGCGCAATCACCGCTGCATCGTACAATTCACAGGAACTTGCGCCATTATCGGTAACAGTTATGGCATAGACACCATCTGGCAATCCCGTGAATATACCTGTATTGTTGCTTTGGTTGACCGGACCCGCAATGGAATACGTGATAGGGCCGTTGCTGGTTGTCGCACCTATGATAATGCTGCCGTCATTGGCATCGGGACAAACTTCATCGGTAGTAGCAACAAAGTCAATAGCCAAATCGCAGCAAGCACCTAGGTCAAAAGCGGCGATGCGGGTACTCCAGGTTGGGTTGGGATTGTACTGAGCCGTGCCCCAGAAAGTCAGATCATTAGATGGATCCACTGCCAGCGAATTATAATCGCCATAACGGTTGCTCACATTGGCTGCCGAACCATTGACAATAACTGTTTCCGGCTCAGTCATTTGCCCCAATGGATCACATTCCTGACGTCCGGTGTAACGAATACCCGGGAAAGTAGAAGATGAAGTGACATTATACATCAAGCCAATACTGCCATCGCCGTTCAAGGCTATCGCACCCATCCAGCGGCTATCGGCATCGGGCGAATAAGTGCCCTGTTGGTAAATGCTCCAGGCACCTCCGCCACTGCGCCGCAGTTCGTACCAGCGAATGCCGCCCCTGTCTGCGCCGTCCACATCGGTCACATGGTTGCAAACAATGGCCTCGTGCGTGCCGAAGTTGCGGTATTGAATCTGGTACATCAACACCTCCCTAAGTGGGTCGAGCCTAACGACACTACCCGGCTGTGAGAAAGCAGCAAAGGCCGAATAACCATTCAATTCTGTATCAAAAGGCGCTGTAGTCAAAAACGTAGGGCCGGAAAGGACAGAATTGGCAGGCGTTGCAAAATCAATGTCCAACTCATAAATTTCCAATCGATCATTGGGAATGGCAACTGACCAGGCATCATCGGCCATGCGCATGAACATGCCGGGCGACCCGGCAGGAGGTGCTGTCGCTCCTTCGATGTGGACTGGAGTAGTAGCCTGAAAACCAATGGTCGGATAGCTCGGCGTTGTAAAACGCTGCATCGTGGCAGGTAATCCAGCCAGCATTTGCTGCCGATCCATAGCGTAAATGGCGGGTGTGCTTTCATTCGTAGTGATGTAATAGGCATCCGGCCAAATGGCGTACTTGGGATAATCGGGAAACAGGGTGGTACTGAAGCTATAAGTAAACCAGGTGCCCAATGGGTCGGGGGTGGTACTGATAGCTACATAAAAACCATTGCTGACACCTGAA
This sequence comes from uncultured Saprospirales bacterium, assembly GCA_937864265.1. Classification (GTDB taxonomy): domain Bacteria; phylum Bacteroidota; class Bacteroidia; order Chitinophagales; family Saprospiraceae; genus CALMIR01. Next base: position 38,484 of record CALMIR010000170.1, read on the forward strand.
AACTCACTCATCAACCAGCGATCTGCCAATTGGTCGTACAGTACAATGGGATCGCCCAAACCTCCGGGAAATCCAAAAAAGCTATCAAACTGGTTGGGACCGGAAAGGGAGTTGCCCGCTTTATCCCAAACCTGGAATCTTGCACCTGAACCCGCATTGATCATTTGGATGACATGGTTAGGCCCCACATCCGCGTTAGGATCCGATGGATCAACACTGGTGTAGGTTTGACCTTCATAACTCAGCAAAGGGGCGCGAGAGGCATCGGCAATGGGGTAATCAAACTGAAATGCGGGGTCGAGCCCTACGGGTAAAGCATTGGGATTCAACTGTTCGTGTAAAGGCCAGTCTTTTTTTGGGTGGTAGCCCGGCTTAGCCGTTTTGACAATTTCATTGGGGAAATGGGGATCAGGCTGGAAATCCCGAAGCGGTACTGTCTCGCCATGAAAAACGCCCTGGATGATCTCCGGGTTTCTGATTTCAAAGTAATCTTGTGCAGGTAACAGGCTAGCAAATAGCACCAACACAAAAGCAGTGTTTACTAAAGTTTTCATCATAGTATTAAGGGTTTAATGAAAAATCGATGTTGGGATCGGAGAGCAAATGAACGGGGAAAACGCTTTCCCTCATTGTATAACCACTTTATATCTTATGAATGGGATGTGTTACAGGAAAAAAGGAATTTTCTCACCTTTTTGATATTTCTTATATTTGCCAAAAAGAGAAAAATAATCGATGATGAAATCAATCTATCTGATGGTAAGCCTATTGGCCATTTTGAGCTTTTCTAATTGCTCCAAAGACGATGTCAATCAACCTGCCATTGACAAAGAGCTAATCCTACAATATTTGGCGGACAACAATATTGACGCCATTGAGCATGAATCCGGCCTGTTTTACACGATTGAAGAGGAAGGCAGCGGTGGCCATCCCAATAGCAATTCCGAAGTATTGGTCAAATACAAAGGCTATTTATTAGATGGCAGCGTGTTCGACGAAACTGGAAACGACGCGATTACTTTTTTCTTGTACAATGTAATTACAGGCTGGCGCATCGGCATTCCCTTGTATCAAAAAAATGGCAAAGGCAAATTGTTTATTCCCTCTCATTTGGGATACGGAAGTTTTGATAGAACCGGCATTCCTGCCAATTCCGTCCTGGTTTTTGAAGTGGAATTGCTCAATTTTCAATAATAAAATGCGGATATCACACCCAAAAAAGAGCCGATGAAATATTTTACCTGCCTACTTATTTTGGCTTTTAGCGCCCTTATAAATAGCTGCCTGCATGCGCAGACACTAACGCCTGTTGTCTTGGCATCAAGAGCCAATGCAACGATAAGTGTGACGGGCAACTTGAAACAAGGCCAGACAATACCAGACCTCAGTTGGGCTTGGAGTAGTTCGAATGCCTGTTTTGTATCCTTCAACCAGGATAAATTCAACGGCCATCACCTCTTATATCGGGCAGATTTACCCCGTCGCGCCGAAATGATCGTTGACTTGATTCCCTCAGATCCAAAACAGAATCTCAGTCTGTACGCCTATTCTGGCGACGGGCAATCCATCGTACCGGATTTGCCGTCCTGTGTTAGTTGCGAAGCTGATTTTGGCGCACAGGCAGGCAGCAGAACGGTCAGCCTAAGAGCGGTTAATAACCCTTATCAAGTCATTATTGGGGTAGTCGGTGCCAATGGTTTATCCGATGCCTCTTTTGAGTTGAAAATTACCCTGCATGGAGGAGAGGAGGTCGTGTTGCAAGCACAGCAGGACATTCCCAGGTTTGAAATAGAGGGGAAACCCGGGGAAACAGTGACTTATGAAGGCGACTTGTCACAAGGCGCTGTGATGAACGATTTGTCTTGGGCATGGAGCAGTCAGAACGCCTGTTTTGTTTCCATCCGACAAGATCAATTTACTGGTCACCATGTTTTGTATGCCACCAATTTGCCCAAATATTCGACCCTGACCATCCGCTTGCAACCGGCATCCAAAGATGATCAGATGAGCTTGTACGCGTACAGTACTGGCGCATCTTGGGGGCATCAGTTTGTTCCCAAGCTGCCGTCCTGTGTGAGCTGCGAAGCCGATTTTCAGAATCCCCAAAGCAAAAGTCCGACTAGGGAAGTCAGTTTACAAGCGATCAACAATCCGTACTTAGTCGTGATCGGAGTAGCAGGCGCTAAAGGGCTGTCAAAAGGGCGCTACACCTTGAGCCTCGAACTCAAAAACCGTTGATGGATGCCAGATAAAGGAACGATAATCGGGGAGGAGGAACTGAAAGCGCCAGTTGTCAATAGAAATACCCATATTTTGGCGATCGCCATTGATGCGTACCAGCACTATCCCGCATTGCACAATTGTGTGCGCGATACGGAGCGAATCATTGAATTATTGACCCAGAAGTACCAGTTTTCAACAGCTCATGTCCATAAATTGTACAACGACGATGCGCGTGAAGCCAATATCGTACAGGCTTTGAAAAAACTGGTCCGGGAAGTAGCACCAGAGGACGTTGTCCTGATTCTTTACTCAGGTCATGGTGCTTTTGAAAAAGACATTGAGGAAGGGTATTGGATACCCGTTGATGCTCAAAAAAGCGACGCCAGCGACTATTTGCCCAATAGCATCATCGTAAAATACCTGCGCCACGTCAAGGCCCACCATTTGCTGTTGTTGGTCGATTCTTGCTTTTCCGGCGCTCTATTTACCCATAAGGCCATAGAGGAAGCAGCCAGCTTGAGGCTCGACCAGATTGCTTCCCGCTGGTTGTTCACCTCTGGCAGAAACGAACTGGTTTCGGATGGCCAACCCGGGCAGCACAGCCCTTTTGCCGACAACCTGATCTATTTTTTGGAAAACAACCAACAACCGTATTTGTCCATTACCAGCTTGATTGAACAGGTAACCAAGGCTGTTGTACACAACGCCCGCCAAACGCCGCGCGGCGAACCCTTGACGGATGTCGGACACCGGGGCGGTCAATTTCATTTTTACCTGAAAGAATGGACTACTACGACAACCATAGACTCGAATTTGTATCGGGAAACTGGAAACGCATCTCCCCTGACACCCATACCAAAGCACCCCCAACCTTATTGGAAATACGGTATGGTGCTCGCTGCCCTAGGAGTCCTGCTGGGGCTATTTTTATGGATGAACCCAAAAAAGGCGTCTTCCAATCAGGAGTCCGAGCTAGTTCAAGAAGAGCAACCGCCCGCTGAAGAGAAAAAACTGGACAGTATCTCGATTCCTGTTGAGCCTAAATCTGAGGCCGTAAAAACAGCCGATCAATGGTATGAAACAAGCCTGGAGTATGCGCAAAAAGGCCTTTGCAATGAGGCCCAAGGCGCTTATGAGGAATTTGACCGTCTATCGTCAAGCAACAAAAGTGACCAGCATCTGAAAAAATGCCGGGAAACAGCTAACTGGCAACAAGCCCTATCCCAAAATACGGAAACGGGGTATCGCAGCTACCTGAAAATCTATCCGGCAGGTGTGTATAGTGGTGCAGCCAAGCAGCGCATCGCCGCCTTATTTGCCTATCAACTGGATTTCACCTTTAACATCAATAATTCCAAAGAACTGATCGTTTCCGTTTCCAAAGGGAAAAGCCCTTATAGTCTGGAATTAAGTCGGAAAGGCGTTCGTACGGAAAATCATCGGTTTGAAAACAGTCCTAGCCCTCCTATTGCTCTGGCTGCTTTTATCGGCAAAGGGGAAGGCCTGCTGACCATTACGGTAAAAGATGCTAACTTCAAATCCCATGCCCTGAAAACTTTCTTGCCGGAGTAAGGCAGGCAACCTAACGCTCAACCAAAACAAATGACCTACGATCAAATCCTTCAAGAGCTTAAGAACAAAAAATACCATCCCGTCTATCTGCTGCATGGGCCGGAATCCTATTTTATTGACCAAATTGCCGATCATTTGGAGCATCAGGTGTTGTCGGAAAGTGAAAAGGCATTTAATCTGACTATTTTTTACGGTAAAGATACCGATCAGATGGCCGTGACCGATGTTGCCCGGCGCTATCCGATGATGTCGCCTTATCAGGTGATACTCATCAAAGAAGCCCAGGATATGAAAAGCCTGGACAAACTGGAAGCCTATATCAACAACCCCGTAGCAACCAGCATCCTGGTCATTTGCCACAAGCACAAAAACCTGAGCATGGTAAGCAAGCTGGGCAAACTGCTCCAAAAAAAGGCCTGCGTTTTTGAATCCAAAAAATTATACGACAATCAAGTGCCAGACTGGATCAGGCAATATTTGCAAAGCAAAAAACTTAAAATTGCCGATAAAGTAGCCGCGCTCATTGCGGAATACTTGGGAACAGAGTTGTCCAAAATCACCAACGAATTGGACAAGCTATGCCTGAATCTTCCCCCAGGCACGGAGGCGGTTACAGAAGCCCATGTAGAAGCCAATATTGGCATCAGCAAAGAGTTTAATATTTTTGAATTGCAAAGTGCCCTGGGAGAAAAAAACGTGCTTAAAGCCAACCGCATCATTCAATATTTCGCTTCTAACCCTAAGAAAAATCCCCCCCAAGTAGTCATCGCCTCGCTCTACGGTTTTTTTAGTAAAATTTACCAGTACCATGCAGTAAAAAATTTGCCGGAAAAAGAATTATTGAGTACCTTGCAGCTTCGATCTGCTTATTTCTTAAAAGACTATACCGCTGCTGCCCGCCATTTCCCCCCCACAAAGGCAGAAAGCGTCATTGCCCTCCTAAAAGAATACGACCTGAAATCAAAAGGTGTTGGCTTTAACCATACTGGCAAAGAAGAAGGCGACTTGATGAAAGAACTGGTCTGGAAAATCTTGCATTGACTTGTCATTGCTATAGTTATTTTGCTTCTGCTTGCTGTGAATAGACAGGGTGCTACTTCTTATGGCCCAAGCCACCCCCATCTAATGTCTAACATCTACCGTCTAATATCTAACAACCATGAAGGCAAGTAAAATTTCTTTTTTTATTATTGTTGTTATATTGGGTTGTCATACAGCTATGCAAGCCCAATTGAGTGTTACTGGTGGCGACACACCAGCCTTTACCCCAGAACAGTTGATATACGATGTTTGCCTGGGGCCGGGCATAAATGTATTGGAAGTAACTTATGAAGGTGTTCCCGCCGCAGTCGGGCGATTTTCCGGTGCAGGAAACCTCATTGGTATCGAAGAGGGTTTTGTATTAACTACCGGTTTTGCAGCCAATGCTTCTCAAAATACAGGCATTGACAATCCGGCTGTAGTGAACGCGCTCGTGCCCAACAACAGCCAGGCCAGTCACCCCGATATTGGCGCTTTGGCCAACAACACCATCATTCGCGATGTAGCCGTTTATACCATCAAATTTGTGCCAACGGGCGATAGCATTCTGTTTCGTTATGTGTTTGCTTCCGACGAATACCCCAATTATGTATGCACAAATTTCAACGACGTTTTCGCCTTTTACCTCAGCGGGCCGGATGCCAACGGTAATACCGTAACCAACAATTTGGCCAAAATACCGGGAACAGACCTGCCAGTCTCTATCAATAGTGTGAATAGCGGACAAATTGGCGGTTTTCCCACCGCAGACGAAATCTGGTGCAGCGCCCCCAACGGATCGCTGGATTATGCGGCCTTGTTTAATGTCAATCCTGGCGGCATGCCTGTTTATAATGGTTTTACGGACGTATTTGTCGCTCGCTCCGCCGTAATTCCTTGCCAAGAATATACCATGGAATTGGTCATTGCCGATATAGGCGATGCGATATGGGATTCTGGCTTGTTTTTTGAAGCGGAGAGCTTTTGCTCCTTCAACGGGGAAAGCCATACCACTGCATTGGCTACCTTGCCGGAAGGCTGTGGGGCTTATGATTTTCCAATAGACCTTAGCATTTTCCCGGAAAATGAGTTTCCCCTTCACTTTGCATTCAGCGGCACGGCCACCAATGGCCTAGACTATAGCGGGCTGCCCAGCGAAGGGACAATAGAAGCCGGAGATGATCCTTGGCTTTTTGCGCTGGAAGTGCTCAATGATGGTTTGACAGAAGGGAGCGAACAAATTATTCTATTGCTCGAAGGGCAAAATTGCATTCAACAAAGCTATACCATTACCCTGACAGACCCCATTACCATTGGCGGGCCGGCCTCGGCTTTGTGTTCGCCCGAACCCATTTTATTGGAAGCGGTCGCTGACTCGGAAATCCTGAACCAGTTCAACCTCAGTTGGAGTACCGGTGCATCTGCCCCAAGCATTCTGGTTACCCCTCAACAGACCAGCACCTATACCCTGGTTTATAGCAATGACTGGGCTAGCTGTGCCGCTTCCTTTACCGTTGATGTTGAAGCCCCCGTTTTTGAGTGGACGCAAAGTTTGTGTTCCAATGAAGAAGGCGTGGTCATTAACGGCACTTTATACGATTTGTACAACCCTGTTGGTACGGAAATTTTGCCCGGTGGCAGCGTTGCGGGCTGCGATTCCATCATCCACATCCAATTCAGTCCGGCCTATTTCAGCCACCTCAACAGCACACTTTGTGCCGGGGAGTCGGTGGAAGTGAACGGACAGATTTACAATGCCAGCCGTCCGGATGGTCTGGAAATCATCGTCGGAGGTGCAGCCAATGGATGCGATTCGGTGGTCTATATTCAACTCGATTTTCTGGACTTGGCTTCGTCTGTCCTCAATCCGGTGTTGTGCCGGGAAGATCAGTTGCTAGTCAATGGCCAGGTTTACAATTATGACCATCCGCAAGGGCTTGAAATCCTCTCTGGTGCGGCGGCCAACGGCTGCGATTCGCTGCTTACGGTGGACTTGCAGTTTTATGAAAGCTACAGCAGTGCGATAAGTGCTACCATTGATGAGGGCGCTGTGTATGAACTGTCAGGGCAGTCTTTTGCTGCATCGGGCTTGTACGAATTGATTTTTACCGACCAGAACGGCTGCGACAGTGTGTTGGTACTGGATTTAATCATCAATACGTTTACTTCCACGCCGACCGATTCCATCGCCATTGGGCAAACCGACACCTTGTGCGTCAATACCGATATTTTCCAGGAACTGGACTCCTTTACCAACGTCTGCGAGGGCGACAACACCAGCGTCGCTTTTGAATTGGATCCGGCCACAGGTTGCGTTATTTTTACCGGCATAGGTGCTGGAGTGGATACGGCCTGCATCGTTGCTTGCGATGCTTATGGTGTTTGCGATACGACTATCCTGATCATCAGCGTATTTGACAACTTGCTGGACGCCGTGGACGATTACGACACGACGCTGTGGAACCAGGCGTTTGTGCTGGATGTACTGGCCAACGACTGGACGGAGTCAACGGTTATCACGGACGTTTATATTGTTTCGCCACCCACGCTGGGTTTTGCCAGTTTTGGCGCGGATGGCCTGCTGAGTTATAGTCCGGCTTTGGAAGCCTGCTTACAGGAAGATGTACTGACCTATGCCATTTGCAATGAAATGGGCTGCGATACGGCCAGCGTGCACATTTGGCTGAACGAGGTAGAAGGTCTGTGCGACGCTGTTTGGCCGGGCGATGTTTTCAATGATGGCTTGGTCAACCAAATTGATTATTGGGCCATTGGCCTGGGCTACGGCGAGTTTGGCCCTATACGCCCCAATGCGACCATCGAGTGGACACCCCAACCGGCCATCAATTGGGACAATACCATCACTTTTATTTATGAATTTGATTTGAAATACGCCGATTGTAATGGCAATGGCGCGGTAAATGTCGAGGATGCCGACGTGGTATTCCTAAATTGGGGGCTGACCCATCCGGTTTTACCCCATGCTGTAGCTTTTCCAGCTTTAGAGGCAGGTGTAGAAATCCGTCAGTCCGCGGCCAACGGGGAGTGGCGCTATTTCGATCTGTACCTGGATCCCCTCAGCCCACTTGTTTCAGGGCTTTACGGCGCCAGTTTTCAAGTCCGCTACGACAACAGCCGGGTATTGGACATCCAGTTTGAGCCAGATGCAGCTACGCTGGGAATATTGGATGGCGCGAATCCGGAGGCGATGCACCTGCAACAAAGCGACTGGGAGGCAGGCCGCTTCCAATCCGTTTGGAGTCGGCTCAATCGGCGTGAAGTGTTACCCGAAGGCCGGATGGGGCGCCTGAAAATGTGGTGCATCCAGGGCGATTGCGGTAACTGGGCATTGAGTAACCAACAAATGGTGCAGGCGGATGGCCAAGTATTTAACCTGAAAGGCGGGGCAACACCCGTCATCAACCACATCGAAGCACCTGTTGTTCCCCTTGAAATGGCGCTTTTCCCCAACCCGGCTACTCATGAGGTTCAAATTCAACTGCCCCAGGCTGGCTGGGTAGAATGCCTCAATCTCCAAGGACAAATCCTTCAAAAGCGATGGCTGGAAGCAGGCTGGCAGACGATGTCTTTGGATGCTTTATCTTCTGGCCTATACCTCATCAGGCTGCGCTGTGCTGACGGGGTGCTGAGTCGCAAGCTCATGGTAGGGGAGGGGCAGTAGCGTCGGATTGAAGTTTTGTGGCAGGGAGGGGCTGTGTTGGGTCTCTCCCTGTATGTGAGGCTTAGGTTTAGACGCTATTATTTTTCTTTTCCATTTCAGTCAAGAATGCCTTAGTGGTCAAATTGTGCCCATACCATCCGCAATGATTAAAATTGGAATTCACTAAGTCACAATTATTAAAATCTGCTCCGTCAATAGAGGCGTGCTCAAAATTGGCGCCACTTAGATTCGAGTCCTGAAAATAACAGCACTTCATATTGCAATTTTTGAAATTGACGTTTTTCAAATTACACGCGTTAAATTCGGAAGAATGGAACCAAGAACCTTCAAAATTGGCGGCTTCGAGGTTCAAATCCTCAAATTTATTTTCCTCAAAATCCGAATCAGTGAAATCCCTTTCTCCTGAATCATATCTTCTCTGGAGTTCTACGGTGCTGAATATTGGTTTGTATTTTGTCCTCATTTTTTAGTAAGCTTTCGAATACTGAAGACGCAACGCTCAGGAGCATTTTTCGGGAAGGGACTGCTCTAAGCAGCAGCTATTTTAATTCCCATCACTGCCTCAAAATTAAGACCCTTTTATTAATTTGTTCGCCACCAACTAAATTGATTTGCAGGATATACAAACCTTCACTTAGGGCAGATATATCAATAATTCGACTGTGTTTTCCGTAAATCTGTAGTACCTGACCGTTTATTGAAACCATTTGCATACCCTCAATTTCCTGACGGTCGCGGCCCTCGGTTAAATCAATATAGATTTCTGTCGAACTAGGATTGGGGTATATGCTTATTTCTGTTGTGCCTTCTTCGGACAAGCCCGTGAAAGTATATTGAGCAGTAGTTTCACATCCGTCAAAATCTACCACGGTTACGGTTATGGTATTGCCAGTTGTATCCATTGAGATATGGTATGGTTCTACACCTCCCGTCACCATAATTTCTTGGTTTAACAGATCGAAAACCAGGGTGTCCAGCAAGCAGCAAAGGTCTGGGTTTTCATTGTTCGCTGGTTCACCGTCGGGAAAATAGCGGTCTATGATGGATTGCAGAATAGCTGCCCGGCTTTGGGCTTCAGCTTCATCGTAAGTCAATGACTTCAGGTAATGCCATCCTACCCCGTAATCAGGATGAGCCGTTGGTCCTTCGGTATATAGCGTTGGATACACAGAAAGGGCGTAATTGATAAACGCCGTTTTGTTCTCCGGAATCAGGTCAAAATACGCTTGTAGCCTATTGTACACGATGGGAGAAGGCAGCACGCCAAGCTGCTCCAATGTACTCTGAACTGCCGCTGAATCTTGTGAAACAAGGCCAAAAACATGGAATAAAGGACGCAGATCCGCCTGCGCGCCTACAGACATTCTGACCATTCTGCTGTCGATGTTTTGGTCATTGATGCCATGGTTAATCCCATTTTCAAAGTCTATGAATTCCTGTTTCCAGAAATTCCTGAGCGGACACCACCCAAACAAATTGACGATCTCGAAATAGTGCCCATAGCCTCTATGCTGATAGCGGACTTCGTCGGTTGTCGTGTTGGAAATATCCCTTTCTATTCCAAAAGTATTTGAAACCATTCTATGGGTAGCCGTATTGTCAATGCCATACGTATTTGGGACAAAACTGTAATTCACGGCTTCTTCCAAGTCTTGTCCCAAGCCATAATTCAACGCCATTATGTAAGGAAAATTCACGATAGCCTCTTCTTCACCTGGAAATTTGCTCATTGCCAAAGCATGCCCGGATTCATGAAAGTTTACCTCGTCATCGGGCCCCGGGCCGTTAATAAAATAAGCCGGACCGGGTACATCATTATAGTTCAGCGGTGTGTTTGACATAGGATAGCCAATGGAATAGACCCCAGTTCTGATGTCTAAATCCGCAATCATGTACATATTGTGCTTATCGGGAATAATCTGTCTGGCCATAATGGAATTGACACCCTGCAAAGCCGCATCCCAATCCAGCATCGTTTGCTTGAGGTCATATTGTCCAGGCACAATCGAATGTTTGGGAATGGTGTACATCACATTGTCGGTCTCAAAAACAGCCCAAGGGCCGGGTTTGCTTAGTTCAGCGTCAAAATCGGATGTTTTATGAAAAGTCTTCCACGAAAAGAAAGGTGCTTCTACACCGTTATTCACGCTAATTTCAACGATACCATCGTTAGCTCCGTAGGGAACAAGGATAGAAATCGCTCCACCTAAAGGATTAAATACTTCGATGGTACTTGAGTTAATCTCAAATTTCTTAGATATCCTGTCCAATCGCCTGAATTCTGTGCGCTCGGTTAGGTCCCAATCATGTGAACCCACCCGTACCCAATAGTCTTTGCCTACCAAATCATCCGGTACCGTAATGCTGGCGATACTTCCTGGCGATAAATACAGACCAGTTGGTCGAAGGGCATGTTCCATCCTATCCTGATTGATATCGTAGTACGGATTCATTCCATCAGGGTCTTCAAAATTGGCACGAATCTGTACCAAATTGCTGAGGGTTGGATCTGTTGGCGGGGCAACGTATCCAGGGAATGCGGTGCAAGAGTTGAACTTCCAACCATCGAAATGCTGTGGATAAAGGGCATACACTGCTGGGGTAAATACATAATCAAATACACCTTGCTGAAGCGCAAGCATTGCCCGCTCTAGTTCCAGACCGGGAGCTGCTGCAGGATCTTTTGAAAAGCCGTATGCTGTGCTGGGGGTTGTAAAAAGTGCCCCGAATTGATTATCATAATCTTCAACCACCGTTTTAGAGAGCAATAAAATAGACTCACTTTCGGCGAGGCATTCCGAGAATTGAACGAAGGTATTTTTGACCAGTGTCAGTTCACTAGTGGTAAGCGTGGTTGTTCCGTTGATGTGCGCTTTGAGGTCGTTGAGGGCATTTAGTACGATGCCACATGGATCTGAACAATTAACAATGACTATGGCATAACTCTGAATATCATCGGCACCGCTGGAAACAAGCACCCCATCTACAAAAAGTTGATAACCGTAGGGCGCGTAAATACCGTCGCCATAAGTATCATAAATCTCGAAAAAAAGGCAACTGTTTGCTGGGACGCAGGTGCTGTCGGAGTAGGTGCTGAAGTCATCGTAAACACCATTTTGGCCACCTTGCAGGATGGTTGTACCTGCCAAATCGGATAATTTCCAGGAAGTTTCTTCCCCCCAATTATCAGTGGCAATATCGACCCTTACCAGAAGTTCACCGACGCCACATTGAGCAAAGCCGAAGCCAGTGACAAGCACCAGAAAAAAAACGATCCATCCTAGTTTTTTCATGTTATAGCCTTCGCAAAGCGGTTATGAATATCATTATTTTGTGATCATTTGAAAATCAGAATGAAAGAACCCATCTGTTTTCAAATCTACTTAAATTCAGATGTAAATGTTACAATTATTATTCTGATTAGTTATTTTTTTACGCTTTTCCTTTAAAAATCGGGCTAAGCGGTTCATTTTAAGTTTGTCCACTAGTGTAAGGGCTTTGATAAATTGGGAAGTAATTTTTTGCACGCTAAATACTAACAGCCAAGTATTGATCGAAATATTGAAAAATCCCGCGCTAAGCAACCCATTCGCCTCAGCCTACCCCTTTGTTCCTCCCTTTTGCATAAAGCGGCAATTTGGAAAAGCTACCTGCTCCTTGCCAGGGTATTGCGTCTGCTGAACCCCCGCCCAAAAACCGGATTCCCCAATAAGATAAGGAATACTTAGCCTACATCCCTTATAGGCCATGATAAATAGAACCATTCCAACAAAAAGCCTTATCTTTCGCAGATGGAAAAATTGGAACTAGCCATTGAGTTTTTGCAAAGCCAGATTCCAGAGTTGATCGGGGTTTATCTCTTTGGCAGCTATGCCGATGGCAGTTTCCATGCAGAAAGCGATGTTGATTTGGCTTATTTAACCTCAAAGCCGGAAAAACACAGCGCAACCCAAATTTGGGAATGGCGACTGCAACTCACTCAAATACTGAATCGCTCGGTTGACTTGGTTGATTTACAGGCCAGTGCAACTGATTTTAGATTCCTGATCGTCAGCTTGGGCAAACGCATTTATACCGCCGATGTGTATCAATGCGATACTTTCGATATGATCGCTATATCAATGTACCAGCACTTCGAATTGGAACGGGCCGATTTGGTCAAAGCAATAAAAGAAAGAGGATATATTTATGGCAGATAGTGTGATTTTATACAAGGTTGATAGTATTGAAAGATGCCTGAAGCGGGTAGAAGAAGATTATAGGGGGCACGAGGATGATTTTTGCAAGATTTCATGCGGCAGGACGCTGTTTTATTGAACTTACAAAGAGCCTGTGAGCAAACGATAGATTTAGCCAATCATTTGGTGAAAACACAAAAATTAGGCATCGTTCACCACAGCAGAGAGGCATTCGAACTATTGCAAAATGCCAACTTGCTGGAGAAAAAGAGTTAGCCGGGAAAATGATGCGCATGGTGGCTTTTAGAAATATTGCTATTCACCAATACACCAAACTGGACATGCAAATTGTGGTCAGTATCATCGAAAAAGACCTGGGTTTTTTCCGACAGTTTGTGAAGATAGCGCTTATCCTTACGTAAAGTCTTCCTTCTCTTCCCCGATCAAAAAGCTGCTCACCAGGCGATGAAAATGGTGCACGCATTTTTCCATACTAGGAGAAAAGCGCCCTTTCCAGTAGAGGCGAGATTTAATGCCCTGTTGCACGCTTTCCACCACAGCTTCGTCCTCCATTTCCGTCTGGTGAATATTGGCATTTTCGCGGGCAAACTCCTGTCCTTCAAAAGTATAGGCGCGGAAGCGCACCAGTGTCTGTTCCGGTCCAATCGGTTCCACCACATTCATGGACAAGCCCCAGGGGTAAAAATTGAGCATCAGGTTGGGGAATACCCAAAAATAGTAGGCAAATACCCGGCGTCCGTAGTCGCGATGGTCGGGCGGCAGATCAAAGCAAGGTGAATGCGCATCGGCAATGCCCACTTGCAAGTTGCAATACGGAAACAGTTCATAGTCGTATTGGCCAAAATCGAGTGCCTTGTTGAGGCCAGGGTGCACAAAAGGCACGTGGAAGCCTTCCAGGTAATTGTCCACGTACAAAGCCCAATGCGCATTGACCGGATAATCCTGAGTGCCCGTTTCTGATAGCCTAAGTTGGTCAAAAGGTAAAAATCCGATGCGCTCCGTCACAGGTGCCATGATATCATCGAGCGGGAGAAAAGGCGATAGGCTGGTAAAAAGCATGTTGCACCAAGATAGCAGCGGCAACTCCGGCAAGTGATCGGTGGGGGCTGGGAAATTTTCTACCCCCTGAAAACCGGGCATGCTTTTGAATTCGCCATTCAGGTGGAAACAGCGCCCGTGATAGCCGCAAGTGATCTGTCGGGCATTCCCCGCCTCTTCTACCATGATCTTTCCCCGATGGGTACATACATTCGACAAGCAACGGCTTTGCCCTGCTTGGTCTTTAGTCAGCAAAAGCGGCTCATTGAGAAAGCCAGGTAGCAATTCGACGGGCAGCACATAGCCGTTTTCCGGCAAATCGGCTTCATCGGCTACCCAATGCCAGCATCGGGTGAATACCTGCTCTTTCGCCAACTCAAACAGCTCTGTTTTGCGATAAAAATCGGCGGGCAGGGTGTAGGCTTGGGTAATGGATGGGGCTACGGCCAGTTCAGAATCATTGTTCTTCTTCATATTTCCAGGATGCGCCATATTGTTCTACTAAAATATTGTCAAAATGATCCGCTTTGTTAAACAGGTTTTGGAAAAGCTTTTTCCCAGTGTCCACATTCAGGTAGCGGTCATAAATGATCAGTGATAGGATGATGTCGCGCCCTTTGATGCTAAAATTTAGCCCCTCAATCTGATAGTTCTGCCGCAGCAGGTATTCATAAAGCGGCTTGATATTGTCTTTTGGCAACAGGCACAAATAAGCATCGCCGGAAATAATACCGCTTTCCTCATGGTAGGAAATCGTAATTCGGGCACTTCCTTGTTGGATTTCCCAGTTGTTGGGCCCTCTACGCGAAAGGGTGATGTCGTGCCCAGCATCTTTCAACAATTCTTCAATGGTATGGGCGATACCGGCGGGTTCGTACAATTCGGCTAGTGAAGCCAGATCAACCCGGGCACCGCAATGGGGGCAGTATTTGTCGTTCTCGATATTGAGTTCAGATACGATATTTTGGCAGGATTCGCAGCGAACTTTTACTTGGCCGCTTGCCTCCAAAAAGTCCTGAATGGCATCGTGCAAATAATGCACAGGCAATGAAAAACCGATATTATCGCCATCCTGAATGATAAAGGTATTGATACCGATCACCTGTCCCTTGTTGTTGACCAATGGGCCGCCGCTGTTGCCGGGATTCAGCGCCGCATCGTGTTGGATGTAGCGGATGCCTTCCTGCTCGTGATTGGTATTGGAAATGATACCCTGGGTAGTGGTAAACTTTAATCCAAACGGGTGGCCGCAGGCAATCACTTGGTCGCCTTCGGCAAAAAGGTGGTTAATGCCCAACTCCACCATGGGCAAGTCGATTTCGTCTGGCGCTTTCAAAAAAGCCAAATCGTACTTGGGATCTGTATAAATAACAGGAACCAATTGTTTGTTAAACCCTTTGCCTTCTACAATGGCCTCCCGGTTGCCCCGAACGACGTGTTCGTTGGTGATGATCAGGTTGGCATCTTTGAAATAAAACCCAGTACCGGTGCTGTAAGGCGTGGCAATTTGGATAACAACAGAGGTGTAGCGTTCAATGACTTCTTTCATACAGACCGACTAAGTCGGCAAATATAATGGCTTATCGTCATTTACACAATTTGGGAAGCGGGTATTTTCACCAACTCATATTGGGATACGCCCTTTGCACGAATTGCAATTCGGCTAAAATGTAACCCAAGTGTTCGCTGTGCCGCGCACCCGTTTTGCCTCCCTCCTGTATCCAACTGTTTTCAGGAACCTGCAAAGTGGCTTCTTGAAGCACCGCATGCACCTTTTCGAGGTACTGTCGTTTGATCTGCTGCAAATCGGGGCCAATGCCAACTTCCTTCATTTGGCGATCTGTCTCTGTTTCTGTTGTCAGCTCACCAGTGAACATCCAGAGGTCGTCCAGTGCCTGCTGCATTTTTTGATGGCTCAATTCGGTGCCGTCGCCCAAGCGGATCATCCATTCCGAGCTGTACCGCAAATGGTAGGTAATTTCTTTGATGGCTTTCCCCGCAATGGCCTTTAATTGCTCGTCGTTGCTGCTGAGCAGGGCTTCATACAAGTAAAAATTGAAAGCGTCAAAAAGAAATTGGCGGGTAATCAAGTAGGCAAAATCTTCATTGGGCTGTTCAACCAACAATACATTGCGAAATTCTGGAACATCGCGCAGATAGGCCAATTGGTCTTCATCCCGTCCTTTGTTTTCGATGGCGGCGGCGTGCTGCAAGAGCGAACGAGCCTGCCCCACCTGATCCAAGGCAATGTTGGTTAGCGCAATATCCTGTTCAAGCACCGGGGCTTTGCCGCAATATTCAGAAAGGCGATGACCCAGAATGAGCGCATTATCGCCCAACTGTAAGAGGTATTGGAAATGAGTTTCCCGCAAGTCCATATTATAGGTGTTTAACCTCATCGGGCAAGTGATAAAAAGTAGGGTGGCGGTAAGTCTTATCTTCGGCCGGATCGAAAAGCGATTCGTTTTGGTCAGGGCTTGAGGCCTTGATATGTTTTGATTCCACCACCCATATACTTGCTCCTTCCCCTCTTCGGGTATAAACATCCCGGGCATTTTCCAATGCCATTTCTTCGTCAGCCGCATGCAAACTGCCCACATGCTTGTGGCTCAGCCCGTTCTTGCTTCTGATGAACACTTCCCACAAAGGCCAGCTTTTATTGTTCATTGATATTTTTGATGCGTATTTGAATATTTTTGAGTGTAGCCCAGAAACCGGAAACCTGGAACCAGAAACTAAAGACTTCCAACCAACTCCTCTTTCCGCTTTCTCCGTTTCTCACTATACGCCAGAGCCGCTTCCCGAACCCATGCCCCTTCTTCGTGGGCTTTGAGGCGGGCTTTCATCCGCTGCCGATTGCAAGGGCCGTTGCCTTGAATGACCTGGCGGAATTCCTCCCAGTTGATGGCGCCAAAATCGTAGTGCTCGCGTTCGTCGTTCCATTTCAAATCGGGATCGGGTACAGTAAGCCCTAAAAATTCAGCTTGGGGTACTGTGATGTCAACAAAACGCTGGCGGAGTTCGTCATTGGTCATGCGTTTGATGCGCCACTTCATGGACTTTTCTGTATGCACAGAATCTTCATCGCTGGGGCCAAACATCATCAAAGAAGGCCACCACCAGCGATTCAAAGCATCCTGAGCCATTTGCTTTTGTGCTTCCGTTCCCTGGCAAAGGGTGAGCATGATCTCGTAGCCTTGGCGTTGGTGAAAACTTTCTTCTTTGCAGATTCTGACCATAGCACGAGCATAAGGGCCGTACGAACAGCGGCACAGCGGCACCTGATTCATAATGGCAGCGCCGTCCACCAACCAACCGATAGCGCCGATGTCGGCCCAACTCAGGGTCGGATAGTTGAAAATACTGCTGTATTTGGCTTTACCGCTGTGCAGTTCTTCCAACAATTCGTCGCGCTCGATGCCCAGCGTTTCCGCAGCGCTGTACAAGTACAGGCCATGGCCTGCCTCGTCCTGAACCTTGGCAATTAGCGCTACTTTTCGGCGCAACGATGGGGCACGGGTAATCCAATTGCTCTCGGGTAACATGCCAATGATTTCAGAATGGGCATGTTGGGCAATTTGCCGGATCAGCATTTGGCGGTATTCTTCCGGCATCCAATCGCGAGGCTCCATTTTTTCTTCTCTGTCGATTCGAGCCTGAAATTGGGCTTCTGCTTGGATTTGGTTAGGCATAATTGGTCTTTTTTGAATAACGTTCTGGCTGCAAATATACTTTGTAAAACACAATTAACGAACGTTTGTTCGTAAAATTAACAACAATTGAACTTTCCAGACAGCTTTTTAATAAGCTGTAAAAAGAGGAAAAATAAAAATAATGGATTTCAATGTGGTAACTTTCAAAAAAAGCCGCAATTCCTTGTAAAAAGCATTATTTTTGCAGCTTAAAAATTAAAAAACAACAAAAATGGCGATGGTAAGTACGTATCCGCTCTCCAAGCGGGTAATGCAAATGGAAGAATCTGCCACTTTGAGGATGTCTCAATTGGCCCGCGACCTGGCTGCGCAGGGGCACAAAGTGATCAACCTGAGTCTGGGCGAACCAGATTTTGACACACCTGTGCACATCAAAGAGGCGGCCAAACAAGCCTTGGATCAAGGATATACCAAATATACCCCCGTACCGGGTTTGGTGGAGCTGAAAAAAGCCATCCAGGAAAAATTCAAGCGGGACAACGGATTGGATTTTGCGCTCAATCAGATTGTTGTGTCCAATGGTGCCAAGCAGTCCATCGCCAATATCTGTCTTTCTTTGTTGGATGAAGGCGACGAGGTGATCATTTTGGCGCCTTATTGGGTATCCTATTCTGCCATCGTAGAATTGGCTGGTGGAAAACCCATATTGGTAAAATCGGGCATAGAGCAGGACTACAAATCGACAGCGGAAGAGATACAAGCCGCGATTACCGACCGCACCAAAGCGCTGCTTTATTCCTCGCCTTGTAATCCAACAGGTTCTGTTTATACCAAAGAAGAGCTAAAAGCCATCGCCGATATGATTGCCCAATACGAGGACATCGTCATTATATCGGATGAAATTTACGAATACATCAATTTTGGTGAAAAACATTTCAGTATCGGCGCTTTTGAAAATGTCAAAGACCGTACGGTTACAGTCAATGGTTTTGCCAAGGGCTTTGCCATGACGGGCTGGCGTTTGGGCTACATAGGTGGGCCCGCGTGGTTGGCCGATGCTTGTACCAAAATACAGGGTCAGGTGACCTCTGGCGCTACCGCTTTCGGGCAAATGGCAGCCGCTCATGCGCTGTTGGCCGATATGCAACCCACTTACAATATGCGAGAAGCCTTCCTGCGTCGCCGCGATCTGGTGATCGAAAAACTGAGTGCGATACCCGGGTTTAAAGTAAACCGCCCTCAAGGTGCCTTTTATATTTTCCCCGACATCAGCGCTTATTTCGGGCTGAGCAGCCCGGATGGAACTCTCATCCGAAACTCAGACGATTTATGTGAATATCTGCTCGAAAAAGCCCATGTGGCTGCTGTAGCAGGTGCCGCTTTTGGAGCTGAAAACTGCTTCCGCATTTCTTACGCCGCTTCAGAGGAAGATTTGATTACTGCTATAGATAGGATAGGTGCCGCTGTAGCGGATTTGAAATAAGCCTGAAAGGCAATTCAAATAGGGCAGTGGCAAACTACAAGATGTATTTTGCCGCTCTACCAGGCTGTTTTTTTAAAACTACAGAAAGCTTAAATTTTTTTTCCTTAGTGTAAAAAATACACTACCTTTACCGATCAAACATTTCCTATGGTCGTAATAGTAGATAGCGGATCGACAAAGGCAGATTGGAAAGTGGTCAATGGACAAGAAGTTCACAGCATCAGCACGATGGGCTTTAACCCTGTTTTTCACAATTCAGAGTTGATAAAAACAGAGGTATCCAAGGCGTTCAATGGCAAATCCTTTCCAGACGAAACCACTCATGTTTATTACTACGGAGCGGGCTGCTGGGATGCCCGCCTGAAAAAGGTAGTGGAAGAAGCCTTAACCAATGTATTCAATCATGCCGCTATCAATGTGGAGCATGACTTACTGGGGGCTGCTAGAGCTACCTGCGGCAATGCGCCGGGTATTGCCTGCATATTGGGTACTGGTTCTAATTCATGCTTATACGATGGAAAAGATGTTGTGGATAATGTCACGAATCTCGGCTATCTATTGGGCGATGAGGGCAGTGGTACACATATCGGTAAGCGGCTAATACGGGCTTACTTTTACCGGGAGTTGCCCAAAGAATTGAAAGATGCTATGGATGAGCATTTTCCGGGAGGTCGCCAAACCATCTTGGACAACGTGTATGGAGGGGGAACGCCAAACGTTTATCTGGCTTCTTTTACTCGTTTTTTCCATCAATACCGCCATCATCCCTACTTCCAGAAATTATTATACTTATCTTTCTCCGAGTTTATAGACCGCCACGTGCGCAAATATCATGGCCATTTGGGGGTTCCAATTCATTTTATTGGTTCGGTGGCCTATTATTTTCAGGAAACCCTGCAAGCCATCTTGGAAGAACGCAGCATGACTATGGGACTAGTGATTCAAAAACCCATTGATAATCTGGTCGGTTTTCACACTTCTTCCAACTAATCAAAGACAAAAGTATCGGCATCATGAGTAAAAACATCAAACGAATCGCTGTATTCACATCAGGGGGCGATGCGCCCGGTATGAATGCGGCTTTACGCGCTGTCGTACGTACTGCTTATTTTCACGATCTTCACGTTTACGGGATTTCCAGGGGTTATGAGGGGATGATAGATGGTAAAATTGAGCGGCTGGAACGGGGCGATGTGGGCAATATCATCCATCGCGGGGGCACGATTTTAAAAACAGCCCGCAGCGAGCGTTTTAGATCGCCGGAAGGCAGAAATCTGGCTTATGAATCGCTGAAAGCATTCGATATAGACGCCTGCGTAGCGATAGGCGGAGACGGCACTTTTACCGGTGCCGACGTGTTTACCAGTGAATTTGGCATTCCTTTTATTGGTATTCCTGGCACTATCGACAATGATCTTTTTGGCACCGACCTCAGTGTGGGTTTCGATACTGCCGTCAATACAGCGATCGAAGCCGTAGATAAAATCAGAGATACCGCCGATTCGCACAACCGCCTTTTCTTTGTAGAAGTGATGGGGCGCCATGCAGGGTTTATTGCTTTATATACTGGCATCGGCAGTGGAGCGGGCAGCGTGTTGATCCCTGAAAAAGACACTTCTATTGAAAGTTTGGTGGATACCCTAAAGAAAGGCATTAAGCGGAGCAAACCTTTTGGTATTGTTATTGTTGCCGAGGGAAACAAGAGCGGGAATGCGACGGAAATTGCCCGCAAAGTCAACGAAGCCATCGACTTTTACGACACCAAAGTAACCATCATTGGGCACCTACAACGCGGAGGTTCTCCTACCTGCCTCGATCGCGTCTTGGCTTCTCGCTTGGGGTTTGCTGCCGTAGAGGGGCTGTTGAAAGGCCAGAAAAATGTAATGACGGGCATCATCGACGGTAAAATTACTTATACCCCCTTCAAAGAAGCCGTCACAACGCCTAAAAAACTCGATCGGGATTTGATCAAAATGGCGGAAATACTGGCGATGTAAGGGAAGCTGGTTTCTGGTTTCAGGTTTTCCTGCCCCCGTCCGATCCCGCTGAGCGTATCGGCCTCAGCGGGATCGGACGGGCGGGCGACTGAAAGGCGGGCAGTTTTTTACCCGGCTAAGTACAGCGAAGACGGGCAGGCCCCGCCACGACAAAGGCGTGGTTTCTGGTTTCAGGCCACAAACAAAATTGGAACTAGAAACTAGAAACCAGAATCGAAAGCCCCGCTTTTCGCCCTGTCAATAGCCCTGCTACCGCCCCTCCTTCGAATACTCCTTGCCCGACGACGAAGGAGGCGGGAAAAAGCTGGCCTATCGCTACGTATTCGATTCCTCAAAAAAAAAACGCCCTCCCCAATTGACTTTTTCCTCAATGCTGCTTATATTGCAGTCAAAATAACAGACGCGAGTTTTCTTTTTCTCAATTTCCCTTCATAGTTATACTGACGCTTGCTTGGTTTTGTGCATACAAAACCAGATGTTCGTCAGTATAATTATTCATTACAGACCCAAACAACAAACACTAGATTCCACCAAAAGGTTAGTCTCCTTTTTGGTGCCGTAGCTTGTTTATTCATTAAAACCATACAATATGAAAACGTTTTTTAACAATGTGAGTTCATTCATTCATTCATTCATTCATTCATTCATTCATTCATTCATTCCCGCCCCTCGTTCCTCGGTTCGGGCAAGCATTCCCGCCTCTGTCTCAGACAGATTCGCCCACCCGGATGACTCTCCGGTCGGACGAGCCCGCCCGAATGGCGAACGAAGTGAGACAGGCGGGGGCAGGTATTGATTCTCTAATTCCCAAATTTTTCATTCGTCTATTTGCACAGAAAAGCATCTTTTTTGTAAGTTTTGTTTACTTTTCATTACTTCTTCAAACATCTGTTTATGCACAAGAAGAGTGTGGCACACCTGACTTGTTGGGTCAGGATATGATGGAATATCTGGAAGATATTGCACCTTTCACGTTTATGGTAGCCTCGGCGTTGGAAACGGAATATGAGATTCCCTTGCATTTCATATTCGTAAATAATGATGAAGGTGTTCCTCCTTTTAATTATCCATTGGAAAGAATGCAGCAAGCTATGTTGGAGGCAAATATTCACTTTGAAGGCTTAATGTCATTTTATTTGTGCCAAGTTACTAACGTCAATGATTCAGACTGGTACGACGACCCTGTCACGCATGGAAATATAAGAAACCAATTATTCCCCCTTTATAATGTGGATGATGCTATCAATGTGTATATTATCAAAGATTTAGCTAATTATGGTGGATATACTTATCGCTTGCTAAGCGGTGTAGAAAATGCAGGTGTTATCGTAGATAACTACTTGTTTGAAACATTTTCTCATGAACTTGGTCATTACTTTGGACTGAATCATACCTTTGCATCAACTAGTAATTCAAGTGAAGTTTTCCTTCAGCCTGACAATTCTCACAATTATTATTCAGATTGGAATTTGTCTGGATGTCTTTGTTGTCCTGATTGTTTTATTGGAGGATTACAGTTTGACTGTACTAATGTAAATTGTAATATGCCATGTTCCTGTGATGCTACCAACTCAGGGGATCGCATTTCAGATACTCCTGTTGACCCAGGAACATTTTATTGCTCTACTTCACCCTGCCCTCTTGAATTTACTAGCCAGACAGGGCAAGTAGTTACCTTGGTCTATACACCGGATATCACGAATTTAATGTCTTATTATCAGGGCAGTCGGGATAACTTTTCGCCCGAACAACGAGATAGAATATTACATACGCTCATGACCTACGGAGCAGACTTGATGGCGAATGATGGCAGTGGATGCGATAGCTTTGAAATTCCCACTTATATAGCAAATGGGTATATTTACCGACCTGTGTATGATGAACAATTAGGACAATATACTTATAAGCCATTGCCGTCTTACAGGATGATGTTAACGGACTTATCCAATAGTCAGAACTATACGGCTATTACTGATTTTGATGGAGAATATAGCCCTAATTCTGTTTTTTACCTAGCAGAAGATAAAAATGTAAAGTTTGGACAAAATGCAAGTTTAAATAATTCAGTTTTTGACGCCAATGAAGGGGTAAGCGCTTTTGATCTAATTCAAATTAATAAGCATATACTAGGATTAGAAGCATTAAAATCTCCTTATGGACTTTTAGCGGCTGATGTGAACAACACAGGAAGCATTACAACTTTGGATCAAGTTGCCATACACAAAGTGATACTTGGCATTGAATTGAATTATCCATTTGTACCGAGGTTTCGCCTGTTTCCCAATTACGCACTCAAAGAAGAATGGGACTTTGAAGAACCATTTACTTTAAATCCTTTCAGTGCGTCTTGGTCTGGTGTTAATGGGGAAGTTCGGCCTTATCTGGCAAATTCAGCGAATGGCATTAAAAGTTATCTGGATGATTATACCCTTCATTTGTTAAATCCAGATGCTACTATGACAGAAACATGGAGTTGTTATGCGATTAAATCAGGTGATGTAAATACAGATTTCGATCCTAATGGTGCTGCTCCTCCACCCAATTACAGCTTAACCGCCCAATCTCATAACAGCATCAGTGCTGGGCAGGCATTCACGCTTACCTTTATTATCGTTGGGCAAAATTTCAATTTTGACGGGTACCAGATGGGGTTGAATATTGATGATGACGCCTTAGAGGTGAAAGGCGTTTCTCAAGGCGATCTTACCCCGTTTGGGCATGATTATTTTTCTGTGAAAGAAAACCAGGACTTGGCTATATTGTGGTACAATCAGTCCGTAAACCCGGTATCGGTATCGGCTGCAAGCGGTAAAAAGCTATTTAAGCTACATCTGGTGGCTGAAAGGCAGATTTCAGCGAGTGAAATCGGGCAATTGATTTTATTAAGCAGTGAAACGCTGCCAACCTTGGTGTATGGCAATGGAGTCAAGGAGGAAATTTATCCTGTGTTGTTCAGAATGGTAGTCGGAACGGAGACACCTAAAATACAGGCACAATCTCCCTATCCCAATCCTACCAGCCAATCCATCACACTGCCGTTTACCAGCACAGAAGCAGGTACGGTAAATGCAGAGGCGTTTGATTTGTTTGGCCATGTAGTGACTATTTCCGCCTATTATGCTGCGGGCAACCACAGCGTTGTGATGAACAATTTGAGTACTTTGCAATCAGGCGTGGTCTATTACAAACTTTCGCTCAATGGATCTGTGGCAGCCGGGTCATTTATCAAGCAATAAAGTTTCCTTTTGTATAAGCAGGCAGGCGCTTCGGAAGCACCTGCCTGCTCCGCATATTAAAAAATCCCACAACATGAACAAATTAATCCCATTTACATTACTGTTAACAAGTGCTTTGGGCCTAAAGGCACAAAGCTTTCCCACCGCTGACCAACACCCGGAGTGGCGACTAGGAGTAACCAATTTCGGTGTTTATGAAGGAGAAGATATTTTAATCCGTACCAGCGGCGAGTTGATGATTTGCAACGAACTCTGGACCCTGGCCTATTCAATAAGGGAATCGAGCGGGCAAACCAATCCGATAGGATTTTACCGGGTTGAGGGACAGCGCGTCTATTTTCGGCATGATGCTGATTGCGTAGGTCAGGTTTATTTGCTTTATGATTTTTCATTAGCCTTCACAGATGCCGTTTGGGCAGTTGCACCGGGCGATTTTGCAGACCTATATTTCGATTCCACCTATTATCAAATTGATACAGTTTCTAATGTGCTTTATGGCAGCGTTTGGCGAAAGCGCCTCTCCACTTTCATTGCTTACCAGCACGAAGGATATGATTTTCCTTATTTTTATTTCACCGACTGGGTAGAAGGTATAGGCGATTTGACGCACCCATTCCCATCTGAAATTTGCGGTGATCAGGGATTATGCGATGGGGGTACTTTTCTGCGCTGCCTGAAAACCGATCAGGGGGTGCTTTTTACCAACAATACCGTGTCCGACTGTAGCTACCACTATACCCGCCTGCATGTGAATGCCGCCTCTACGGCCTTGCAGCCCGACGGCAGCACCTGGGCCAAGGCTTTTGCAAGGCTGGAAGATGCCCTGGCCGTCGCCGAGACAGGGGATACCATTTGGGTGGCAGCGGGTATCTATCTCCCCACTTCAGGCCATGATCGACTGGCCAGCTTTGAACTAAAAAAAGGCGTAAAAGTGTATGGCGGATTCGCCGGACACGAGACGGCCTTGAACCAACGCAACTGGGACGAGCACCTCTGCTTGCTCAGCGGTGATATTGGCATTCCCGGCGACAGCACGGACAACAGTTACCATGTGCTCACCGCACGCAGTACCGATGCCGAAACCCTCCTAGATGGTTTTACCATCAGCTATGGCCAAGCCGATAGCTCAGCCCTGGCCTGGAGCTATGGAGGCGGGCTTTACATCGCGGGCACAGCACTGAATGAGCAGGTGCAGTTGAACATCCAGAACTGCATATTTCGATACAATACCGGTACTTATGGAGGGGCAATAGGCTGCAAAGGCCCATTGGAACAGCAGATTACACCGCAGATAAATGCTTGTCTGTTTGAATACAACCGCAGCCTGGCTAATGGTGGCGCTTTTTACCGAAGTAGCGACAATGACCCGGTTGATACCCTGCAATTCAATCATTGTACTTTTCAACACAATGAAGCATTTGGAGTAGGGGGGGCCATATACTTGAACAGCATCTGCCAACCGCTGAAGCTTAATCATTGCTCTTTTGACAACAATTTTGCCGCATCATCCGGTGGGGCAGCAGCGATCATAGGTTATTGCAATCGCAATTATCTGAGCGTGGATTCCTGCCAATTCCGGGAAAATATTGGGGATAGTGGCGGGGCGATGTTTATCGCATATGTAAATACTCTTTTTGCTAAAGATACCCTGGTGGTAAACATTACCAATAGCCTATTTAGCAAAAACGAAGCGCCCCCTTCTGTAGGAGGCGCATTGCATATAGGCATAGACCGGCATATCTCATACACGAAAATAGACCACTGCGCATTCAGCGACAATCATAGTGCCGACCGGGGCGCTGCTTTTTATATGGAAAACAATGATGAAAACGTAGGAAATAATGAGATTTCCAATAGTACCTTTATCAGAAACGATGGAGAGTCTCTTATCGGGGGGGCATTTGTAATCAGAGGACGATTGGACGGCTATACATTTATAGAAAATACTGTTAGCAATTGCCTTTTTGCAGAAAACACAGGGGGCATAGAATTTGCAAGTGGCCGTCCGGGGGGGATGAATAGCACAGTCACCAATTGTACTTTTTTCAACAATGGCCAGGTGGATGTCACGAAAGGTTGGTCGCCGAATTTTGATAGTGCGTATTACAACTACATGACGGTGCGCAACTGCGTTTTCCAGCGCAAATCCATCCCCGGCATACGAGAACATTTTCTCAACGGTGCAGTAAAAGGGCAGCCTTATAACTTATATGGCTACACGATCAGCCATTGTATCGTATCCGCTCCTGCCTGCGATCTGTTGGGTGGCGACGAGGCCTGCGGCGAGGGCATGTTGTTCCAAACCGATCCGCTGTTTGTGGATACCTTGGGCGGTGATTTTCGTTTGCGCTCCTGCTCTCCTGCCATCAATGCAGGTGATGCAGGTATAGTAGGTGCACTAGGTTTGACGGAAGATCTGGAAGGCAATAGCCGTTGGTTGGAAGCCCTACCCGATATGGGGGCTTATGAGCGCCTGTCGCTACAAGTGTCCGCTTTGGTCGCCGACTCCATTTCCTGCGCAGACGCATCGGATGGCGCTGTGGGTTTATCCTTTCAAGGCGATACCCCGTATTCCTACCAATGGTGGAATGGGGAAGAATCGGGTACAGATACGACCGCTCTGGCTGCGGGGGAATATGCCTTTGTATTCACCGATGCCGGTGCCTGCATGGACACCGCTATATTGTGGCTGGACGAGCCTTTGCCTTTATCGGCTTATGGCAGTGCTTCGCCTGCCTCTGCACTCGATGTGCCAGATGGCAGCATAGGTATTGATTCCATCACAGGGGGTACAGGTTCTTACACCTTGCTGTGGAGTACAGGCGATGTGGATGTTTGGCAGTTGAGTACCCTGAGCGCCGGGGCATATTTTCTGACGGTAACAGATGCAGCGGGATGCATGGCGGTATTCGACTATGTGGTGGATGTGGTGAATGGTGTTTCAGTAGAGGATCAGGCTTCGGATTTCCGGCTCTTCCCCAACCCGGCCAGCCGCAGCCTGAATCTCCTCGCACCGGCCTCGGCAGAGATGCCGTTGTCGTTCCAATTGTACGACCTATCCGGGCGCTCGGTTTTAGAGGCCGGGATAAACGTCAAGGAAGCCGTCCTAGACATTAGCCTGCTGGAAAGCGGACTGTACTTTTATGAAATCCGGGCAAACGGCGAAAGTTTGTCGCGCGGTAAGGTGATGATTGTGCCTTAATGGCTATATCCGAGTCTTGAGTACTCCCCGTCCAGATGAACTTCATTCGGACAGGGAGTACTATCATCATCAAAAAGAACCACCTGCGTTCCGTCAAGCGCCGTATGGGAAAGCGGGCGGGGCGGATAAGAAATTTTAAAGAAAAAAACGCCCTCCCCACTTGACTTTTTCCTCAATGCTGCTTATATTGCAGTCAAGATAACAGACGCGAGTTTTCTTTTTCTCAATTTCCCTTCATAGTTATCCTGACGCTTGCTTGGTTTTGTGCATACAAAACCAGATGTTCGTCAGTATAATTATTCATTACAGACCCAAACAACAAACACTAGATTCCACCAAAAGGTTAGTCTCCTTTTTGGTGCCGTAGCTTGTTTATTCATTAAAACCATACAATATGAAAACGCTTTTAAACAATGTTGATTTACGAGCCATGTCTGCTAGCCTCCAAATTGCGTATCATGTAGAGGAAAGAAAATAAAGTCAGAGACTTGCAGGCAGCAAGCATCGCATTAAAAATGCGCACGGATCAAACAGGTTCTAGATGAAAAAAATATATCTGATCTTTGCACTGATTTTTTTGACTCAAGGCGCTATTGCTCAACGTATTTTGGGTGGGATATTCAATGTATATTCTCCTTTCCCAACCAATTACACTCAATCGCGGGTGACCATTTACAGGGAACCTTGGGGTGAAGCCAATTCCCTGCAACTGGACTGGGGCGATGGTACGATAGAAACGATGAATTTCTCCTATACCGCCACTACGATTTACGAAGGTATCGTAGCGGATATTTATACAGCAGACCATTGGTATGATACAACCGGGCTATATTACCTAACTGTAAAGGATAGTTTTCTGGTAAATGATATCGTGAATGTGGAACAATCCGGCGAGCAAATACTGGAAATGAGGGGAGCGATAAGGATTAGAGAAAGCCTGCCATCGGGAATTGCTCAAGTAACAGCCAATGCCTTCTATCACATAATAGAACCTTCTGGCAGTATAATTGTACCAGGTAGCTACGGTTTTTCCCTTCCCTCAGTCATTCACGATAGTATATCCCAACGATTCATTCCGTTTGTAGAAGAAGGCTATAGCTTGCCGCCAGCCAGCGATACGATCATCTGTTGCCTTCCGGTCATTTGGGATCAGCCTATCGCGCCAGGCCGATATGCTTTTGGAATTGAAATGACATCATGGCTTGACGGGGAAATATTGGGCAGTAATATGCGCAAGATGACCATCTTTGTTGACTCCTCCATGCTCGTATCCACCTACACGCCTTTTGTAGAAGGCATCCTGAGCGTATATCCCAACCCAGCTAGTGAAAAGCTACAGATACAATGGGGTGGTTTTACGCCGGGTAAAGGACAGTTCAGTTTGCTGGATGTGCATGGCAGGGAATGGCACCGAGAAGCCATAGGTCTGGGAGCAGCGGTACAAAGCCTGGAAGTGGATGTATCCGACTGGCCGCCTGGGCTGTACGTCCTGCGCATGCAGGTAGGCGATGCGGTATTGAGCCGTAAGGTAGTAGTAGAGCGGTAGTGCAAGTTAGCGCGGAGTTGGCAGGTGCTTTTGGAGTGCCTGCCAGCTTCCATTCATGATTTATTCCCTAACCCTTCTAAAGGAATAATAAATATAGGCCAAATGACAGGGTTTTCTCAATTGGAAGTATATAACACTCAAAGAGCGAAAGTTTATGAAAATGGAATAGGTCCTTTGGCTCAAGCCCCTTTTGTTATTGACTTGACCCATTTACCTGAAGGTATATATTATTTCATTTTAATTTGCGATACTATCCCTTTTATCAAGCAATGAATTTTCCAATCAACGAGCCAAGGCTGACTTAGAGCTCTTGCTTCAAAATATTTTTTCAATGATATCAAGAACTACAGGAATAATTATCACAACCATATTTCTTTTTGCAGAATATTCTTTTTCCCAAGGTATTTGGGGAATCGAAATGGCAAAAGAAGTTTCTGAACTTCATGCTACTGTTAAAATTGATGTCTGGAGGAAAGCCTGGGTTTTCAACCAGAATGAGTCGATTATTTTGGATTGGGGCGATGGTTATCAGGAAGAATTACCGCTGGGCAACTACGGTTTCTTTTCATCAGGATTGGCACGTTTATCTTATTTTTCTACTCATTACTACGACCAACCGGGTTTGTACGCCATAAGCGTAAAGGACAGTTTTCTTTTGGCAGATGTACTCAATATTGAAAATTCTGGGAATAAAGGGATGGTACTTACGGATTCGCTGAATGTCAGAGGCCCTGATGTATTTAGTAACTGGAATGAAGCTACCACGTTCGTGGGTTATCCCGATGGCGATATTATTTTTTTAGTTGATGGGGTACTCAATTATCCGATGTCTTATCAAACAGATATTGTTTCAGGTACTGAAGATTTACAAGAAACGATAGTCCCTTTTCCAGCAGAGGGATATAGTCCGCCTGCTTACACCAATGCATTATATATGGATGAGAACGTTTTGGTTTGGGATAAGCCTATTGAGCCGGGGCTATATGGTGTGTGTATTAAAGTAAGAGAAGTTCGACTGGATTACCCAATGGTAGAGGACTCTTTGTTGATGAGTGTAACACATCGAGCCTTTATGATCGAAATTGACTCCTCCATGCTCGTATCCACCTACACGCCTTTTGTAGAAGGCATCCTGAGCGTATATCCCAACCCAGCTAGTGAAAAGCTACAGATACAATGGGGTGGTTTTACGCCGGGTAAAGGACAGTTCAGTTTGCTGGATGTGCATGGCAGGGAATGGCACCGAGAAGCCATAGGTCTGGGAGCAGCGGTACAAAGCCTGGAAGTGGATGTATCCGACAGGCCGCCTGGGCTGTACGTCCTGCGCATGCAGGTAGGCGATGAGGTATTGAGCAGGAAGGTAGTGGTAGAGCGGTAGTGCAAGTTAGCGCGGAGTTGGCAGGTGCTTTTGGGGGGCTGCCAGCTTCTAATCAATCATAAAAAATAGGAAAGCATTTATAATTGGATTGATTTTTGTGTTATCCTCTTTCGGTATGGCCTTTGGGCAGCTTTACTCTAGGACAGTTTGAAACCACGTACACGCCTATGCTTGACGCAGCCTGCCCGACTTCGCTGTACTTAGCCTAGTAAAAAACTACCCGTCTGAGCCGCTTGCCCGACTGATCCCGCGAAAAACGCAGAGAAGGCGGGGGCAGGGAAACCAGAAAGAAAAGCCCCGCTTTTCGCCCTGTCAAAAGCCCTGCTACCGCCTCGCCCTCGAATACTCAAAAGCTCTTCCTACCGCCCCGCCTTCGAATACTCAACAGCCCTGCTACCGCCCTTCCATCGAATACTCCTTGCCCGACGATGAAGGAGGCGGGAAAAGCTTGGCCTATTGCCCTGCCTTCGAATACTCAACAGCTCTGCCTACCGCCCCGCCCTCAAATACTCAACAGCTCTGCCTACCGCCCCGCCCTCGAATACTCAACAGCTCTGCTACCGCCCTACCTACCGCCCCGCATCAACTGGAATGAAATTTAATCACCACATTTTCCAAGTAAATTTGCGGTCGTTTACTGGCGCCTAATAGGTGGAAATGGGCAAAATACTTCCGGCTACCCGGAGCGGCCACCTCCCTCAGCTCATCCGTTATATCGTATTTGATGGTTTTGGTTATTTTATTGGAATGTGGCATGTGGTGGTCGTGTGATCCGCCGCCGTGATCGTGCAAACTGGCCCCAAAAAAACCGGCGACCCCTACCACGTGTTTCTCACAAAGGGCGGTGCTATCTGGCTGAGCAGTGCTGCGCAGGAGTACCGCAATATGCGTATTGTGCGGCCTGTCGAAGGAAAAAGTAGCTTCCATACTGTAGTAACCAGATTGATTGGCTGGAGCTTCAGGCAATTCAAATTCGATCATATCCAGGGGGTCAATCAAAGGTTGATTTGTGTTTAGGCGGAGTAGCTCATTGCCTACTGCAATAGGCTTAACTTCAATTTCGGCCTCCACAGCTGGGCGGTTCAACAAATAATCATAGGTATAATCAATGGCTCGAATGGAGTCGAATACTTGTTGCATACTGGTGTATTCTACTTTAGTGCCATCGGGTAAGAAAAAGATGTAACTCCAGGGGCCAGCCTTTTGGAAATCCTCCCAGGTCAAGGCTTTATCCGGATGATCCAATTCCCAGTTCATCCACAACCGATCGATATTGGCGTGGTGGGCGAAAAATATGGGATCGAAGCCCGCACTAGGCACATCAGCCATTAAACCTTGCACAGAATCAGCGGTGACTTGATATACCCGATTTTCAATAGGAGGTGTCAGGTCTTGCTTATCTACAGCACCGCCCACATAATCGTGGATCACATTGTGTGTGCCATCTTCCAACTCAACAGAAAACAGGTGGATGTCTCTGGCCTCCCATAGCGGCACGGTATCCAGCGCGGCGGCCATAGATTGTTTGCATATCTGGACAATTTTATCGTCTATGTTCATCACAATGCCGTCGGAATCGCTGGGTTGAATAGGCAGCCCTTCTAGTAATATTCTGGAACGATCCATTTCATAGATGGGATTTTCGGCATAGGAAGCGGGTAAGCGGTATTTTTCCGGCAGGGTGCGTTGGTCTGGGTCATTGTAATTCCAGTAGGGTAGGGCAAAGTCAGCTTTTCCGGAGTGGTGCCGAACGATGCGTTCCCAATACCAAATGTACAAACGATGCCAGGTTAGAAAATGAAACTGCTCCAGGTCGGGCTTCATGTGCGGACAAGTAGAAAAGCCCGGCAGGGAATTGGATTTGCCTTGATAGTTGCTACAAAGCACATTCCGGCCATTGATGGTATCGGGAATGTGGTGGATGGCACCTTGGTAATACCAACTGGTGGGGTCGGTGCAATCCAATTGCTTCATTTTGGCAATGGCTACACGCAAGGCATCGATATCGGCCTGAGCCGCTTGGGAATGGGCGTTTTTCCGGATGTACAGTTGTGGGCTTTCGCTCTCTTCTTCTGCTTTAGGCTTAGGCTGGCAAGCTACCAATAGCAGCGCAAGTGCCAATAGGCACAAAAGGTGTTGTGACTTCATAATAAGGGTTTTAGGTTATGAAAAACAAATAATAGCCTTTATGAACAGCGGGTGCTTGAGTTAAAACGAAGGTATTTTTGGGCCAACTGAGGCTCATTTTTGAGTGCGTAGCAGCGCTACGGACGATAAAATAGCCGAAAAGTGGGTCGAAAAGACCCCGTTTGGGCCAAGTGAGCTGTTGTTCATAAAGGCTAATATCCAAATTGCTTTAGCGTCCGCTCATCGTCGCGCCAATTTTCTTTGATTTTTACGAATAACTCGAGGAATACTTTGGTTTCTAAAAAGGCTTCAATGCTTTGTCGGGCTTCCATGCCCAATTTTTTGATGGCTGCACCGCCTTTTCCAATGAGAATAGATTTTTGTGTTTTTCTGGCTACGTATATTTCCGCCGATATGTTCACGATGGGTTGCCCTTTGGTCGTCGTCTCTTCCTTGAACTGTGTAGTGACCACTTCACAGGAGTAGGGCACTTCCTGTTGGTAGAGCATCAATATCTTTTCCCGGATAATTTCACTGACAAAAAAGCGCTCGGGGCGATCCGTCAGTTGGTCTTTAGGATAATACTCCGGTCCTTCTGGCAGGTAAGTTAATACTTTTTCTTTTAATAGATCGATATTAATATTCTCCAAAGCGGAAAGTAGGATGATTTCGCGAAAGCCAAACAGTGCTTTCCATTGATCGATAAAGGGTTGTATTTCCCCTTCTTGGGCCAGGTCTATTTTATTGATGACCAAAAAAACGGGCACACCCAGGCCATTCAATCGCTGAAACAGGGGATGCTCAGCCGGAAAAATTTCTCCCCATTCTACCACCAACATCATTACGTCGGCGTCTTCAAAAGCGCTGAAAGCATATTTATTCATCGTTTCCTGCATCCGGTAGTTGGGGCTATCAATAACCCCCGGTGTATCGGAAAAAACGATCTGAAAATCATCGCCGCTCACGATGCCAATAATGCGGTGGCGGGTCGTCTGGGGTTTATTGGTGATGATGGACATGCGTTCCCCAACCAAGGCATTCATCAGAGTGGACTTGCCGACATTGGGCTTCCCGATGATATTGACAAAACCAGATTTGTGTAAAGCCATTAAGAATCTAATAGTTTCATTTCGTTAGATAGCAGCGATTCGACCAATCGGAGCAAAGAACCGGGGTTGAGGGTACGCCAGTTGACTTCACTGAAAGCGTTGCCATAATGAATATATTGATACAGGCGGCTGCTCTCCATTTCATCGCTGACATGTTCCAGGGTATTCAAAAAGCAGATCCAACCGCTCTCATCCCGCACCTCTTCATACCATTCTTCGTAGTAGCTATCGTCATCGCCGTGAAAGTTAAGTACATTTTCGCAGATGAGGATGAATTTGTGAATGCCATTTTCCAAAAGTAGGTCAATCACCTCTCTTTTGAGGTACATGATATCGTTATACAGGCAGTCGTTCCATTCGCCAATTAATTCCAACACGACGAAATTTCTGTCGTAATTGGCGTACAGAATTTTCAAATACAGCGTTGCCGATCCAAATTCATCCCACTGCGGATGAATGTAATAATTGTACACCCGGTTGGTGAATTTGAACTCGTCGTATTCCTTTCCAAAGAATGGGGACAGTTCGTCCTCCGATGCGATGTATTTATCGCGCCACCTGTAAAAAGGCTCTATGTCGTGCATGGCAGTGGATTAATCCTAGCTAACAATTGGAGTCGGGGGAAAGTTTTGGTTAGCGCTTATAGCCTCAAATACAAATGCAGCGCCAACAATTCATTATTCAAAACGGCAATATTTTCGTTGGAACTGCCTTCTGTAGGATGTTCGATTTCGTGCTTAGAGCCGCGAAATAAAGCAGACAATCCCCGCTGATAACGCAAGCGCACACCCAATGTGGGAGAAAAAGCAAAGCCCAATCCCGTCAGCCCACTGATTTCATTTTTGTTGAAATACGGCTGAAAAGCCGAAAACAAATAAGCATCCATTGGCCTGCCAGGTTCTGAAATAACGACTTTGGTCAATCGGCCATAGACCAGCCCCCCTTCTATAAATGGCCCCATCGTGGGGTCGCCCAATAGATAGCGGACAAAAACAGGCCATTCGATATAAGTCAGATCAATGTCCCGGTTTTTATCACCATTGGCATTGCCCGTTTCAGTGCGGCTCCCTTTTCTCAGATATACCACATCCATTTCCAAGGTCGTTTTGGGATTCAACACGGCCATCAGGCCAAAACCGATTTGCAAATTGCCCTGATGAAAGCCCGGATAGGTATCTCCAACCAACTGGGAATAGCCCAAACCAAACTGCGCAGTGGCATACAGCCTTCCTTCTTCGACATACAGCCTGTTTTCAGGAGATAATATTCGGCGATCTTTCTGG
This sequence comes from uncultured Saprospirales bacterium, assembly GCA_937864265.1. GTDB lineage: Bacteria > Bacteroidota > Bacteroidia > Chitinophagales > Saprospiraceae > CALMIR01. The sequence continues at coordinate 73,232 of CALMIR010000170.1, forward strand.
CTATAGAGGCCATTGGATACGAGCAGGCAGAGTAGGATTAAAATGACGTTTTTGAGCATGTTTATAAGGTATTTATGCTGATTTGAACTCAAAAATACAATCCATCAATACCCATTTTTCTCCTAGCTGCGCCCAGGGCAGGCGTTGTTGAAATTGCGACATCAGGGTTTCCCAGGCTTGTACCCGCTCATTGGCTTTATCCATAGCCGATTTTTTTTCAAAACTGAAATCATCGGAAACCTCTATCAGCATCGTCAGTCGGTTGCCGGTTCGATAAATTTCCATTTTTTGGATACCTGAAACGCGGAGGCTTTCCAGAATTTCCGGCCAGATTCCTTCTGCGCTGTGGTACCATTCATATTGGCGAATGAGTTCGGAATCAGCTTTTAAATCCAGTGCCAGACAATAGCGTTTTGACATAGCTACAATTATTTTAAGTCAGTGCCCGATCGAGGTGAACATAGCCGCCATCTACAATCAGCCATTGTCCGGTTGTATGGCTGGATCGGGGCGACAATAGAAAAACGACCATATCCGCTATTTCCCGCTTGCTGGTCATGCGCTGTTCTAATGGAATTTTGGCGCTGATTTCCCGCTCTTTGGCTACCGGATCAGGAAAAGCGGATTGGAGCCAATTTTCGTACAAGGGGGTCATCACTTCAGCTGGTATGACAGCGTTGACCCGGATGCCATAAGGCAGCAATTCGGCAGCCCATTCCCGGGTCAGTGCCAGTTGGGCACCTTTGGCGGCAGCGTAACCGGAAGTATGGCCTTGCCCAGTCAGCGCCACTTTGGAGCTGATGTTGACGATACTGCCCTTGCTTGTTTTCAAATAGGGCAGGGCGAAATGGACCAAATCGTAATAATGGTAAAGGTTTTTATACATAGAATCCCGAAAAGCGGCGGGACTGCCTTTTTCCAGCCCTGCGCCATCATTCAATCCAGCGTTGTTGACGATGCCATCAATCCGGCCAAATCGTTCGATGCAAGCATGAACCACCTTTTTGCAGGTTTCCAAATCGGAAAGATCGCCAGGCAGGAAGGCGCTTTCCCGGCTACTTTTTTTCAATTGCGCGACCAATTGCTCCGATTCGGCGACGGAGCGCGAGGCAATAAAAGGTATAGCCCCTTCTTCGGCCAATACTTGGGTGATGGCCTCACCAATTCCTTTGGAGCCGCCCGTGACGATGAATACTTTACCCGAAAGTTGTAAGTCCATGTTTACGAAAGTTGATAACATTCCCGGGCGTTGCCTGCCCAAATGCATACCCTGGCTTCTTTGGTAAAAGGGACAAGGTAGCGCGCCAGGATGTCTTTGACTTTTTCATAAGGTGCTGCTAACGTACATACAGGCCAGTCGGAACCAAACATCAGGCGATCCGACCCAAAAGTGCCAAATACCACATCCAAATAGGGCAGTAAATCCGCGTAGTGCCATCCAGACCAATCTGCTTCTGTTACCATGCCCGAAATTTTACACCAGACATTGGGCAATTGTGCAAGCGCCTCCATCTGAGCCTGCCAGCCGTCCATAAAACCATCTTTGATATAAGGTTTGGCCAGGTGATCCAAAACAAAACGCTGCTCTGGAAAACGCCGAACCAACTCCAAAGCGGCACCCAATTGATGGGGGAAAATCAACAAATCAAAGCAGTAATTGAATCGCCCCAGTACTTCCATTCCTCGCAACCATTCCGGTCGCAATAAAAAATTTACATCGGCCTCCGCTTGTACAGGGTAGCGAAACCCTTTTATTTTAGGCTGATCGGCATAAGCGCTTAAACGCTGTTCCAAATCTGAAAAACGCAAATCCATCCAGCCGACGATCCCTTTGATAAAGTCATTTTTTTCTGCTAAGTCCAGCAAAAAAAGATTTTCCCTTTCGCTGCCCCGCGCCTCAACCGCTACGCAGCCGCTTATCCCATTTTCGCGATATAAAAGAGCCAATTCCTCTGGCAAAAAATCGCGTTGCAATAGGCGGAGTTCATCGCTTATCCAGGGGTATTCCGCAGCCTGAAAGTGCCAAAAATGTTGGTGTGCATCAATGATTTCCATCCTGAAATAAGATTTATGCGGCCATTCTTTTGCTGTTGCTATATCCATAAAAAGCCACGACGGCAAAGCAAATCAGCGGAATCACAAAAGCCAGGTTAATGCTACCCGTCATATCAGAAACCTTGCCTTGAAGGGCGGTCAGCACGGCGCCGCCGAGAATGGCCATGATAAGCCCCGAACCGGCCAGTTTGTGATCCTGCCCGGTACCTTCTGATGCCAGCCCAAAGATAGTTGGAAACATCAACGACATACATCCAGAGACCAAAGTCAGCGCAACGACACCTGCCATGCCACTTCCTAAAATAACAACTAACAGACAAACAAAGGCGATGAATGCACTGAGGCTTAGCAGTTGACCAGCTCCAAATCTGGATAACAAACCCGTGAATACAAAGCGGCTGAGCGCAAAAAGCGCCAAGGCAGCCAGGTAATAGTTCGACGCACCGCTTTCATCCAGCCCCAACTCCTGCATCACATATCGTATGGTAAAGGACCAAACCCCGATCTGGGCGCCCACATAAAAAAACTGTGCGACTACGCCTTGTAAATAGTTTTTGTTGGACAAAAGCCGCCTAAAAGATTCCCCTAAGGGCGGCATGACCGAAGTATCAGTTCCTTTGGGCATTTTTTTCCAAGCGATGACCAACCAAATGGCCATCAATAAAAAGGCAACACCCACATAAGGCCCCATCACCGCAGCCAATTCTTGCTCCTGCATGGCCAGCAACTGCGCTTCAGAAAGTGCAGCCCGCTCGGCTTCGCTGGCTACATTCAACTGGCTGAGGATGAAAAGTTTGCTGAGCAAAACCCCCGTCATAGAGCCAATGGGGTTAAAAGACTGCGCCAGATTGAGTCGGCGAATGGCCGTACCCTCGCTGCCCATGACCAACACATAGGGGTTGGCCGTTGTTTCCAAAACAGATAGGCCGCCCGCCAACACAAACAAAGCGATCAGGAAATGGCTGTACTGCATGGTTTGGCTAGCCGGGTAAAAGAGCAAAGCTCCCAAAATAAATAGCCCCAAGCCCACCAAAATACCACTTTTGTACTGATACTTCCGAATCAGCAAAGCCGCTGGCAAGGCCAAACAAAAATATGACCCATAAAAAGCAATCTGTATCCAGGAGGTCTGGAAGTCCGTCATGCTCATGATCCTTTTAAAGGCGGCTAGCAGGGTGTCCGTCATGTTATTGGCCAATCCCCACATGAAAAACATGATGGTGACCAAAATGAAGGGGATGAAATATTCCCGGGTTAGAAGTTTGTGGTTCATATAACAGTTTCAAGTTTCAGACTAGGCAAAAGCGTTGTTTTGTTTCAAGTTTCAGACTAGGCAAAAGCTTGGTTTTGTTTCAAATTTCAAGCTAGGCTGAAACTAGAAACAAAGCCAAGCTCTAACCCTGCTTGAAACTAGAAACTACCCGCCCCTCGTACCTCGGTTCGGGCAGGAAAACCAGAAACCACCTGCCTCGCCTGCCCCAAGCCATCAATGCCCAACTCCACCACATCGCCTGCTCTCAGGTAACGGGGTGGTTTCAAGCCCAGACCGACACCAGCAGGCGTGCCCGTAGAAATGACATCGCCCGGCATCAGGCTCATAAACTGCGACAAATAACTCACCAAAAAAGGAATGTTGAACACAAAATCGCTTGTATTGCCATCCTGCATCATTTCGCCGTTGACGGATAGCCACAAGCGCAAGTTATGCGGATCGGCGATTTCCTCTTTCGTTACCAAATATGGCCCTAAGGGAGCGAAGCTATCGCAGCTTTTGCCTTTTACCCATTGGCCACCTCGCTCCAATTGAAAAGCCCGCTCGCTCACGTCGTTGTGCAACAAATAGCCCGCCACATAATCCATGGCTTCTTTTTCATCCACATCATTGGCGCGCTTGCCAATGACGAGGGCCAGTTCAACCTCCCAATCGGTTTTCTCACTGCCTTTCGGCAAAACAATGGCATCAAAAGGTCCCGTTATGGCTGAAGTGGCTTTAAAAAAAACGACTGGCTCATCGGGTGTAGCCATACCGCTTTCCTGGGCATGCTGTTTGTAATTGAGGCCAATGCAAATGAGCTTACCGGGGCGGTGTACAGGTGCGCCCAAGCGTACATCAGGAGCAACTTGCTGTGCCTGCGATGGATCAAAGTTTGCTTGTAAGCGGGCAATGCCATCTTGTGCAAAAAAAGCTTCATTGTAATCGTCCACCCATTGGCTGACATCGTAGCGCTGGCCTTGCCACTCTAGGCCCGGTTTTTCTTGGCCGGCATCGCCAAATCGTATCAATTTCATGCTTTAGGTCAATTGTTTAAAGTGATAAATCCGCCATCTATGGGGAAGGAAGTTCCAGTGATGAAGGCCGCTTCATCCGAGCAAAGGTACAATACCAAAGCACCTATTTCATCCGCCTGGCCCATGCGGCCAATGGGCTGGGTTTTAGACAGCTTGTCGAACATTTCCTGCTCGCGTCCGGGATAGTTTTGAGCTAAAAAACCGTCCACAAAAGGCGTATGCACCCGGCCGGGGGCGATGCCGTTGCAACGGATTTGGTAGGACAGGTAATCTTTGGCCACCGATAGGGTCATTGCATGTACCGCGCCTTTGCTCATAGAATAAGCAAACCGATCGGGAATGCCTACATAAGCAGCCACCGAACAGACATTGACGATGCTGCCTCCCCGAGCTTTCATGTGTTGTACACCAGCTTTCAAACAATGATACACACCTTTGACATTCACATTTAAAACGCGGTCGAAATCCGCTGCTGTGGTATGTTCGACATTACCCACGTGGGCTATGCCGGCATTATTGATCAAAATGTCCAGGTTTTTCCCAGCCGTTATTGTTTCAAAAATGCTGGCAACGGATTCCAATTGGCTGACATCGCATACATGAAAAGAGGCGCTACCTCCTTGCTGTTGAATAGCCGCTGATGTCTGCTGGGCAGCCAACTCATTGACATCCAATATAGCGACTTCCGCACCATAGGTTGCTAGGGTAAAGGCTATGGATTGGCCAATGCCGCTGCCTGCACCGCTTACAATAGCTAATTTCCCATTTAAGTCGAACAAAGTACCCATGCCTAAGTCAGTTGGTTCTTTGGCAAATTGTGTGATTCAAGCAATGCCGTACTTAAAGCAGGTATTAGGATAAACAAACCTACTTTAGGTACAGCAAGCGAAAATCATTGTTTACCCTGCTTTCCGCTAAGTCTTTTACCACACCATTTGTCAAAGAAGGAGCCAGTTTTGTGGAAACAAAGTCAAATAACCAAAAAAAGTGACAGACTTTCTCCTTTTTTTCTAACTTTATGCAGGATACAGCGCTCCTTCAAGCGCATAAAGCTACACTCCATGCTGGCCCGCTCCATTAAATACTGGCTTCTCTATCTGTTTCTTCTACCTGAAGGGGTCGCACAAGACCTGCATTTTTCGCAATTCCAATTTGCCAGCGTCAGTGTTAATCCGGCTATAGCAGGGGCCGGAGTCGCCGATTTGAGGTTCAGCAGCCTTTACCGAAAGCAATGGGGAACAGTGCCTATCCCTTATGAAACTTTCACGTTTGCCTTTGACCAAAAAATGGGGACGCCGCGCTTAAAGACCAATAACTTGGGATTGGGCGCCTATTTTCGCTACGATCAGGCCGGAGACGGGCAATTGAGTTGGGGGCAATTGGGCTTGTCGGCAGCCTATTCCTTTCAGATGAGTACGACCCAACAAGTATCGCTGGGCATAGGCATTCAAGCAGGACAAAGGTCGCTGGACGAACGAGGGCTTTTCTTTGGCGATCAGTTCAACGGCGATGTATTTGATCCTACACAGGCTAGTGCCGAAGCATTTGAACGCATCAGTGCGGCTTATTTTTCCACCGCTACGGGTGTTTTATGGCAAGCTTGGCACCGCACGCGCAGGCATCACGTTGAGGTAGGCCTCAGCGCCAGCCATTTGAATCGGCCCAGCATCCGTTTTCTGGAAGAAGCAGCCCTTGCATTGCCCTTATTGTGGCATTTTCAATCTACTGGTACCTTGCAAATAAGCGATAAAACAGATGTATTGGTGGAAGCTTACTTCCGGCTACAAGGGCCTTATCGGGAAGTGCTGGCCGGACTGGGCAGCCGCATTCATTTAAAGGAAGGCTTGGCACTGGATGGCCGCTTGTTGTGGCGGGTTCAGGATGCATTGATCCCCCAAGTAAGGCTATTGCTGGGCAATTGGCAGTTGGGGCTGGCTTATGACGTCAACCTTTCGCCGTTTCAGGTAGCGACCTTGCGTATGGGCGGGCCGGAAATAGGCATCCAATACCTAATATATAAAGTAAAACCACCGGAGGTATTCAAATCCTGTCCAATTTTTTAAGATGATGAGAAAATGGAGTTTTTGCCTATTGCTGGTGCTGCTGGTTGGCCATTTGGATGGCCAGAGTTTCCATGCTTGGCAAAAAGCGGCAGAGGAAGCGCTGGCGCAAAAAGACCATTATGCGGCCTTTTGGTACCTGGGCAAAGCACTGGAACAGAAGCCCGAAGCCATTGGCATACCATTCCAATTGGGCGAATTGGCCTATCAAATTGGTGCCTACGACGCAGCAAATACTTACCTGAACCAAGTAGTGGAAAGCCCGGAATCCTCTAAATTTCCGGCAGCTCGTTTTTACCTTGGTCAAACGGCTAAAAGCTTGGGGCATTACGATTTGGCCATTGCCCATTTTCAGGCTTATTTATACAGCGTTCAAGCAGATGCCCCTTTTTGGGAAACCGCCCACAGGGAGCTAGAGCAATGCCAATGGGCTAAACAACAGCAAGCAGACCCGCTCATCGAAATCCAGCACCTGGGCAAGCAGGTGAATACGGCCTATTCGGAATTTGCCCCCTACAAAAGAGGCGACAGCCTGTACTATTCTTCCCTGCGCTTTGATTGGGAAAAAGACCGATACCAGCCCGCCCGCAAGCTCAGCCGGCTGCTCCTGGCTAAAGGCAATGCGCGGGGGCGTGCCTACCGTCACAGCGCCTTGCAACCCGACACAGCCTTGATTGCCCATACGGCATTTAGCCGGGATGGAAAACGCCTATACTACACCCAATGCCGCTATTTGAATGCGACGGAAATCCGCTGCGCCATTTTTTACTTGGAAAAAGACAAGCGCGGGCGCTGGGCTACCAAACCGAAAGCCTTGAAGACATTATCGGATGATGCCCGTGCCACTTATACACAGCCTGCCCTTGGCTATGATTCTGTCACTCAATCGGAAATCCTGTTTTTGGCAAGCGACCGCCCAGGGGGGGCAGGTGGAATGGACATTTGGTATGGCGTTTTGGATAGTGCTGGACAGCTACAGGCGGCACTCCAACCCTTGCGAACCATTAATACCCCCCAAAATGAGATATGCCCTTTTTTTGATACAAAAACCCAAGGGCTGTATTTCAGTTCTGATGGACACCCCACTTTAGGCGGGTACGATATTTTCTGGGCAAATATTCATGCGGGGGTAGCACCTCAACACCTCAGCCCGCCCATCAACTCCAGCTACCACGACATTTATTACTTCACGGAGGACGGCGGCCAATCTGGCTACTTTGCTTCCAATCGCCCCGGCTCGTTTTACCTGGATGAAAACAACAAAACCTGCTGCCACGACCTGTACTTTTTCCAAACGATAATGGCACCACCACCCTTAGATAGTGTGCCTTTGATAGCCGAAAAAACGCCAGTGTTACCCAATGGGCCGACTCCGCTTCCGAATAGCGGACCACCGACTAAACTGGAGGATTTCCTGCCATTGGCGCTTTATTACGACAACGACGAGCCGGATAAAAGAACCCGCCGGGAATTTACCCGCAAATCTTATACCGAAACTTTTGAGCTGTATGCGGGCAAAAAAGGGGCTTACCTGGATAACTTTTCCAAAGACCTGCCTCCAGAAGACCAAGCCATTGCGGCGCTCGAAATGAGTCAGTTTTTTCAGGAAGTAGAAAAAGGGCAACAATACTTGCTGCTGTTTTCTGACATCCTGTTGGAACGCCTGGAATCGGGCGATAAAGTGGAGATTTTTATCAAAGGCTATACCAGTCCGCGGGCCGAATCGGATTATAACTTGGCGCTGAGCAAGAGGCGCATCAGTAGCGTTAAAAATCATTTTTTTAGCTACAAAAATGGTGTTTTCCTGCCTTTTATCGAGAAGGGTCAGTTGATGGTTTCGGAAAAGCCTTTTGGCGAAAGCCAGGCATCCAATACAGTTAGCGATGCCCTCGATGACTGGCGCAATTCCATTTATCACCCGGATGCCGCTCGGGAGCGACGGGTAGAAATTCTGGAAATTCGATTTTTTGAGTGAGATAACTTCAGTAGATCACAGAAAAGCGAGGCTATTATTTGCATAGGTGAATATTGGCGTTATTTTTACAGAAACATCGATGGCATGACATTGAAATCAATCCCCTTGTTGCTTGGCGGGCTATTTTTATCCCTGGCTGGTTTTGCCCAGGAACACCAGCGCATCCACATACCGGGTAGCGATATTGACCTGGAAATGGTGCTCCTGCCCGGAGGTCAGTGGACTTACCGGCAAGCGGATGGACAACAACAAACCTATGTCCTCGATTCCTTTTTGATGGCTACCCACGAATTGACATACGACGCTTGGGCCTTGTTTCAAATCCGCGAAAATGACAGCGATGCCAGTGCTTTGCCCGATGTCGCTTTCCAAGCCGATGCCGTGAGCCGCCCTTCTCCGCCTTATTTGGATTTTGCCAATGGCATGGGGCGGGCAGGCGGTTATCCGGCAGTGAGCATGACCCAACAAGCGGCGCTGCGTTATTGCCAATGGTTGTACCAAAAAACGGGGCGTTTTTTCCGTTTGCCCACCGAGGCAGAATGGACTTATGCCTGTCAGGCCAACCAAGATTGGCAGCCGGAGGATTTGGCGGATTACAGCTGGTACTACGACAACAGCTTTGAAAAATACCATATCATTGCTGAGAAAAAGCCCAACCCTTGGGGCTTGTACGATATGTTGGGCAATGTGGCGGAATGGACGCTCGATTTTTATGAGGAAAATTACCTCGGAGCTACTGCCGATCAAGCTTCCAACCCCTGGGTCATACCGCTTCGCAAACATTCAAGAACCGTCAAAGGCGGTTCTTATGATAGCACGCCAGAAGAATGCACTTGTACGCATCGCTTAAAATCCCAACCCAAATGGCAGGCACGTGACCCGCAGATTCCCAAGAGCATCTGGTGGAATCCCGATTCCCCTTTTGTAGGTTTCCGCCTACTCAGCCCCCTCAAACAGCCAAGCCCTGAGGAAATCGAAACCTTTTTTCAAACTGCCATAAAAGATTAACACCATGCAATCTTTAGATCGAAGAACCTTTGTTAAAAATTCAGGACTGGCCGTAGGCGGATTGGTTCTGGCGCCATCGCTCCTTGCTGCTAAAGCTCATATAGACGGTAGCGACGCCATAAAAGTAGGGCTTATTGGCTGCGGAGGACGGGGCACCGGTGCGGCCGTACAAGCCATGAGCACCAGCCAAAACGTTCAATTGGTCGCCATGGCCGATGCTTTCCGTGATAATGTGGACAACAGCTACCAACAAATCAAAGGCGAACTGGAAAATAACGGGATCGCCCTGGATAAATTGCAAGTGCCCGAAGAACATAAATTTGCCGGATTCGATGCCTATAAAAAGGTGATTCCCCTTTGCGATGTGGTGATACTAGCCACCCCTCCCGGCTTTCGCCCAGAACACTTTGAGGCAGCCGTTAAGGCTGGCAAGCATGTTTTTATGGAAAAACCCGTAGCCGTCGATGGCCCGGGCGTGCGCCGGGTGTTGGCAGCAGCGCAGGTTGCCAAGGAAAAGAAACTCAATGTCGTAGTGGGCTTGCAGCGCCACTATCAAAATCAATACCTGGGATGGGTTGAACTGCTGCAAGAAGGCGTAATAGGCGATATCGTCACCTCCCATGTGTATTGGAACGGCGATGGGGTATGGGTCAGGGAACGGAAGCCTGGGCAGACAGAAATGGAATACCAAATGCGCAATTGGTACTATTTCAATTGGCTTTGCGGCGACCACATCACCGAGCAGCATATCCACAATCTTGATGTCAGCAATTGGGTGAAACAAGCCTACCCAGTAAAAGCTCAGGGCATGGGTGGCCGCCAATTCCGTATCGGGAAAGACTACGGCGAAATATACGACCACCATTTTGTCGAATTTGAATATGCCGACGGATCGCGCATGTTCAGCCAATGCCGCCACATTCCGAACACCCAATTCAGTGTAACGGAATCATTCCAGGGCACCAGCGGATTTGCACCCGAACCCGGCGTGATCAAAACACGCAGTGGGTATGTGGTATTGAAGCACAACACCAAGAACGATCCCAATCCCTATCAAGTAGAACACGATGTGTTGTTCGAAGCCATTGCCAAAGGGGAATACCGCTTTGCCGATGCAGAGAACGCCGCCAAAAGTACCCTGACCTCTATCATGGGGCGTATGGCTACCTACTCAGGTTTGGTCATAGAATGGGATGCTGCCCTGAATTCTGAAATGGATCTGATGCCGGAAAAACTGGCTTGGGATGCCAATCCGAAAGTACTGCCCGGCAAAGACGGACTGTACCCGGCAGCCATTCCCGGCTTTACGAAAGTGCTTTAATGAACCTCCGTTTTAGCTTATGCTGCTTCAGCTTAATGCTAACGGGTGTTTTGCAAGCGCAGGAATGGCTTCGCTTCGAGGTGGTGCAACCCAAGATGGGAACGCAGTTTCGCTTGGTTTTTTATGCACGGGATAGCGCTGAGGCAAATATTGCTGCAATAAAGGCTTTTGAAAAAGTGGATGCCTTGAACGCCATTTTCAGCGATTACGAGGCCGATAGCGAAATCAGCCGCTTGTGTCAATATGTGGACACCCTGGCTTATATGCCTGTGGGTACAGATATGTGGCGACTGCTTCAACAAAGTGATACCATCTATCGGCTATCCTCCGGCGCATTTGACCTAAGCATTGGCCCATTGAGCAAGCTTTGGCGGAAAGCCTTTCGGCAAAAAGCTTTTCCAGATAGCCTTTCCCTGGCAGAAGCAAAAAAGCGGGTAGGTTTTGAATTTTTGGATTTGAGCCAAGAAAGGCAGTTGCGCTTCCGAAATAAGGACATGCGACTGGATGCCGGGGGCATTGCCAAAGGCTATACCGCCGATGAGGTCTTGAAGCTCTTGGCGTCATTGGGTATTTCCCAGGCACTGATCGATGCGGGGGGCGATATAGCAGCAGGTGCCCCTCCACCCGGGCAGAAAGCCTGGCACATACAGATGGCGGGCTTAGGGATGATTCCTTTAAAGCATCGAGCCATCGCTACTTCCGGCGATGAGTACCGCTACCTGAAATGGGATGGTAAGCGGTACAGCCATATCATCGATCCGAGGAATGGATTAGGCGTTGACCACGGCCTTCAGGTGAGTGTAATAGCTCCCCACGGCTGGCTGGCAGATGCCTTGGCTTCCGCGCTGAGCGTAGCACCTGATTTGCTCACTCCTTTTCAAAAACGCTATCCGGATTGTATTTTTTACCTATCAAAACAAGATCATGAATAGAAGAAATTTTGTCAAAAATAGCCTTGCTACTGGTGCTGTGCTGAGCAGTTCGGCTGGCTTGAGCCTAGCCAATGCTACCCTCGCTGGCGACCAACCTTTTCAATTGAATTATGCCCCGCACATTGGCATGTTTCAGCACCATGCCGGGGAAGATCCCATTGATCAGTTGAAATACATGGCAGAGCGCGGCTTCCGTGCCTTTGAAGACAACGGCATGAAAGATCGAACGCCTGAACTGCAACAAAAGATGGGCGATACTATGGCCCAATTAGGCATGCAAATGGGGGTTTTTGTCGCGCACAAAATATACTGGTCGGAGCCAAACCTGGCCAGCGGGAAACAGGATTGGAGAGAGGAGTTTTTGCAACACATCAAAGATTCTGTAGCTGTAGCCAAACGCTGCAATGCCACCTGGATGACCGTTGTACCTGGCCACGTGGACTTGCGCCAGGACGAAGGCTACCAAACTGCCCATGTGATCGAAAGTTTAAAACAAGCTGCAGCCATTTTGGAGCCTCACGGCCTGGTGATGGTACTGGAACCGCTGAATTTCCGGGATCATCCCGGCTTGTTTTTGACCAAAATCCCGCAAGCCTACCAAATTTGCCGGGCAGTAAACAGCCCTTCGTGTAAAATTTTGTTCGACATTTACCACCAGCAAATCCAAGAGGGCAACCTGATACCCAACATGGAGAAAGCCTGGGAGGAAGTGGCCTATTTCCAAATTGGCGACAATCCGGGCAGGAAGGAACCCACTACCGGAGAAATCAATTATAAAAATGTGTTCAAGTACATTCACAGCCGTGGCTTCAAAGGGGTGATGGGCATGGAACACGGCAATTCACAAGCGGATAAGGCCGGTGAATTGGCCGTCATAGCAGCGTATCGGGAGGTGGATGGGTTTTAATGTGTTGAGCAGGCCGGATTTGATGGATGGCGTAAAATAAACGTCCGGTAGGAACCGATGGCCAGGTTAGAAAGTCTGGCCCTTTTTTGAGCATGTCGCCCAAAAAACCGCACAGGGGGCTTGATGTTTCATTGTAAGAGGCGTATATTTGCAATAGCTCGGATCAAAACCTAAGTCGGGAAAACACCTTTTTGAAAATTTAGGTTGGGATGAGGCTTTTATTGTTGATTGCAAATGGTTAGTATCGTTTGTAAATGGCGGTAGCCGACCAAGAAGCAGAATACTACAGCCGGGAATACGATCAAAGTGGCATTTTCAAATCTGTCAATAGGCAATGCGGCAGCTTCTTTGTCTATCTCAAATTCGCCAACGCCAATCAGCATTTCATGGACAAGATACAACATTTTGTAACCTCAAAAACATAGAAATATGAAGGAAAAACTAAAAATAGAAGATTTCAGCCCATCCCTGTTTTGGGATGTGGACAAAACAACGCTGGATGTGGAGCAGCATCGGCGTTTCATCATCGAGCGCACACTTACACATGGCACGCTGTCCGATTGGTATTTAATCAAAGGATATTACGGAAAGGAGATAATCAAAGCCGAAAGCAAGCAAGTCCGCTATTTGGATAAACAAACGCTGGCATTTTGTGCCGCTTATTTTCACGAACCTTTGCACAATTTCTGATGCTACACACTCAGACAGTCGAACCCCTCACATTGGGATTATTAAAGCGTCTGATGGCAGAAGAGGCATTGCAGTAGTTCACTTTGGTGGGCGGTACTGCCTTGTCGCTGCAAATCGGGCATCGCAAATCCATTGATCTGGATATGTTTACGCAAACAGATTTTTAGGCATCGGACGTCCTGCAACATCTCGTGTCGGAGGACTACTCCCCAAACGTGCGCTTCAACCAAAAGCAGACTTTGATAGCGGAGATTGATGGCATAAAAGTGGATTTTATCCGATTCAAATATCCATTTTCAGAGCAGGTAATTGTAATAGAAAACATCCGTTTGGCTCATATTCGGGACATCGCCAGCATGAAAATAGATGCCATCACAGAGCGGGGCAGGAAAAAGGATTTTTGCGATCTTTATTATTTGCTCCAATATTTTTCCCTTTCCGAAATTATGTAAGGATACAGCAAAATGTACCCACATTCCACCTTGTTCCATGTGTATAAAAGCCTGACATGGTTTGAAGATGCCGACCAGGACGGCGATTTGGAGGTTTTGGACAAAAAATTTAACTGGGAAAAGGCAAGAAAAGCAATTGTGAAAGCAGTTGAAAAAACGATTTAAACAAAGGCAAAAATTTTCAAATTCCTGTATGAACAATTTCGGGAGAAAGTCGGTAGAAAAACCACCCAGCGAGTGAAAATACTGCTGTGCATCCGCCAGAACCTGCACCCGAAAATGGAAATGCGCCCTTATCAGACAGATGCATTTCACAAAAAGCGCAACAGCAATTTGCATGAAAAGAGACAAGACATTTTCCTATTTGTTTTTTTGCACCTTTGGCTCTATCTTAGTGCGGAGGTTTTTTCTAGTGGATGCGGCTAAAGCAATTAGGAACAAAATATCGAAATAATTGGAGAAGGCCCACTCCCTTCCATAATAACCCGACAAAAAAAGGCGCGATATGATAGATTTTGTTCTCGCACAAACGGACGATGAATTGCAGCAGGTATTGGATTTACAAGCCCTCTACCACAGCTCGGTGCTGCCTACGGAAGAACTCCGCAAAAACGGGTTTTTGACCGTTAAACATGATTTCCCGCTGCTGAAAGATATGAACGAGGCAGCCCGGCATATCATTGCAAAGGATGCAGGTAAGGTGATTGCCTATGCGCTGGTGATGCTGCCCTCCTTTCGGGAAAAAATCCCCATTCTCGACCCCATGTTTGAGCGTTTTGAGCAAATCGAGTACCGCTCAAAAGCCATTGCCGGGTATAATTACTACGTCATGGGGCAGGTATGCGTCCAGGAGGGCTATAGGGGCAGAGGTATCTTTGCTGGGCTGTACAACAAGCACCGCGTGGCTTATGCCAATCAATTTGATTGCTGTGTGACAGAAATTTCCACCCGCAATTTACGCTCCATCAAAGCCCATCAAAATGTCGGCTTTGAACATGTTTATACGTTCAAAGACGAGACGGATGAATGGAATGTTGTTGTCTGGGACTGGAAATAAAAGAGGTCGTAAGTAAACTGGATGTCCTAAATCCTTATTTTTTACAAATGGTTTTCCCCTTCAGAAACGCAGAAAAATTGGGAAGGGAATTTTTGCATACAATTTTGATTTTTGTCTTGCAAGGTTGAACTTTTTCTCCTATATTGCCTCATCAATGCGATCGCGCTTTCGCAAAAATCCATTCCGTACTACCTAAATAGATGACACAAGGACAACACAAGCCTTGCCCACGGCAAAGGATGGACGTTTTTTCTTGGTAACCAAAACCATAGTGAATGATGCAACAACTCTACCGAAATACGCTTCCCCCATTCACAGGAGCAGCCACCTTGACCATATACGATGCCAGCGGGCGCGAAATGCACCGCCAAAGCCTAGACGAAGGTGACAACATTCAACAACTGGAAATCCCCACCGCCAACTGGCCTGCCGGAGCCTACTACTACCGCCTGCAAGCAGCAAGCGGAGAATGGAGCGCCAAACTGTTGAAACAATAAGTCGTTTTCCCAGAGTCAGAGAATCGGCAGGCACTTCAAAAGTACCTGCCGATTAACAAGTGTATTTCAATTTTTCTCCTAAAATCAGGTTTCATGAAATCATTTTTCTACCATATACTCTTGGCAGTAATGTTATTGCCGTTGTATAATAATGCCCAATGCTGGGACTCCATATTATTTTTCAAAAACAAATATCAAGAAGATGATAGAATCCACCGCATCCACTTTATCAACGATAGCATAGGGTGGGTGCTAGGAAGAGATGCTTCCTCTCCTATCGCTTATCCACCAGCCACCTTACTTAAAACGACGGATGGAGGCGAAAGCTGGCAGCACTTACCCAATACACCTGTAC